>NZ_AEUZ02000001.1:0-352500 GCF_000188055.2 Streptococcus urinalis 2285-97 | reverse complement strand
GAGTATTTAGGGTTGGGAGATGGTCCTCCCAGATTCCGACGAGATTTCGCGTGTCTCGCCGTACTCAGGATACTGCTAAGGTTAATCAATCATTTTAAATACGAGGCTGTTACTCTCTTTGGCTTACCTTCCCAGGTAATTCTTCTATAATCATTAATCCTATATCGCAGTCCTACAACCCCGAGGAGTAAACTCCTCGGTTTGCCCTCCTGCCGTTTCGCTCGCCGCTACTCAGGCAATCGCGTTTGCTTTCTCTTCCTGCAGCTACTTAGATGTTTCAGTTCACTGCGTCTTCCTTCTCATAACCTTAACAGTTATGGATGACAACCATTAGTTGCCGGGTTCCCCCATTCGGACATCTCTGGATCAGCGCTTACTTACAGCTCCCCAAAGCATTTCGTCGTTAGTCACGTCCTTCTTCGGCTTCTAGTGCCAAGGCATCCACCGTGCGCCCTTATTAACTTAACCTTATTAACCTAGTTTCTTTAAACTAGAAAACTCATTAATTCACAGCGTTTTCGGTTTATTTTCTTGTTACTTTTCTACAATCTTTTTCAAGATCGTGGAATTTGATATAGATATTCAATTGTCAATGGACTATCCTAGAGTATCGCTACTCTATGGAGCCTAGCGGGATCGAACCGCTGACCTCCTGCGTGCAAAGCAGGCGCTCTCCCAGCTGAGCTAAGGCCCCACAAGACCTCTCAAAACTAAATAAGACGACCAATCGTTTCCATTTCCTTAGAAAGGAGGTGATCCAGCCGCACCTTCCGATACGGCTACCTTGTTACGACTTCACCCCAATCATCTATCCCACCTTAGGCGGCTGGCTCCTAAAAGGTTACCTCACCGACTTCGGGTGTTACAAACTCTCGTGGTGTGACGGGCGGTGTGTACAAGGCCCGGGAACGTATTCACCGCGGCGTGCTGATCCGCGATTACTAGCGATTCCGACTTCATGTAGGCGAGTTGCAGCCTACAATCCGAACTGAGATTGGCTTTAAGAGATTAGCTTGTCGTCACCGACTTGCGACTCGTTGTACCAACCATTGTAGCACGTGTGTAGCCCAGGTCATAAGGGGCATGATGATTTGACGTCATCCCCACCTTCCTCCGGTTTATTACCGGCAGTCTTGCTAGAGTGCCCAACTGAATGATGGCAACTAACAATAGGGGTTGCGCTCGTTGCGGGACTTAACCCAACATCTCACGACACGAGCTGACGACAACCATGCACCACCTGTCTCCGATGTACCGAAGTAAAACTCTATCTCTAGAGCGGGCATCGGGATGTCAAGACCTGGTAAGGTTCTTCGCGTTGCTTCGAATTAAACCACATGCTCCACCGCTTGTGCGGGCCCCCGTCAATTCCTTTGAGTTTCAACCTTGCGGTCGTACTCCCCAGGCGGAGTGCTTAATGCGTTAGCTGCGGCACTAAGCCCCGGAAAGGGCCTAACACCTAGCACTCATCGTTTACGGCGTGGACTACCAGGGTATCTAATCCTGTTTGCTCCCCACGCTTTCGAGCCTCAGCGTCAGTTACAGACCAGAGAGCCGCTTTCGCCACCGGTGTTCCTCCATATATCTACGCATTTCACCGCTACACATGGAATTCCACTCTCCCCTTCTGCACTCAAGTTCTACAGTTTCCAAAGCGAACAATGGTTGAGCCACTGCCTTTAACTTCAGACTTATAGAACCGCCTGCGCTCGCTTTACGCCCAATAAATCCGGACAACGCTCGGGACCTACGTATTACCGCGGCTGCTGGCACGTAGTTAGCCGTCCCTTTCTGGTTAGTTACCGTCACGAAGTAGACTTTCCACTCCTACTTCCATTCTTCTCTAACAACAGAGCTTTACGATCCGAAAACCTTCTTCACTCACGCGGCGTTGCTCGGTCAGGGTTGCCCCCATTGCCGAAGATTCCCTACTGCTGCCTCCCGTAGGAGTCTGGGCCGTGTCTCAGTCCCAGTGTGGCCGATCACCCTCTCAGGTCGGCTATGTATCGTCGCCTTGGTGAGCCGTTACCTCACCAACTAGCTAATACAACGCAGGTCCATCTCATAGTGAAGCAGTTGCTCCTTTTAAGTTCCTAACATGTGTTAAAAACTCTCATGCGGTATTAGCTATCGTTTCCAATAGTTATCCCCCGCTATGAGGCAGGTTACCTACGCGTTACTCACCCGTTCGCAACTCCTTGGTCTTGTGCAAGCACATGACCTCAGCGTTCTACTTGCATGTATTAGGCACGCCGCCAGCGTTCGTCCTGAGCCAGGATCAAACTCTCATTAAAAGTTTGAGTATTCCTACTCTTTTCTTTCTGTCGCTGACAGATTTATTTCGTCTTTGACGGGTAATATGTCTCCATATCACCCTCACGTTTGGTTCGTCTTATTCAGTTCTCAAAGGTCTTTCGCCTCTTTCGAGACAACTATTTTATTCTATCAAATCATCACAAGCTTGTCAAGAACTTTTTTTACCTTTTCTTAACTGTCACTCGCCCGCTTCAACAGCCTATTTAGTATACTAAATCTACTTTACCATTGTCAAGGGATTTTTTCAGTTTCTTTTCAAAAAGATGACATTTTTATTTCTTGAAAATATGTTGACAATACTAAAAAGGAGAGAAAGGGATTCGAACCCTCGAGCCCCGTTAAGGACTACACGCTTTCCAAGCGTGCGCACTCGGCCACTATGCGACCTCTCCATAAAAAACTGAGAAATCAGTTTTTAAAAATACGCTTCTAATCTGTAAATGACTTGACCTTTATTTGAAAACTTCGCTTCATATTCTGTCAAAACATTTCCTTCAAAATTGCTAGCATGTAAGTCTAACCATACTTGCTTTAAAGTCATTCCGTACTGTGTCAGACTAACCAAACTATATTCAAATAGTCCTCTATTATCGGTTTTAAAATGAATTTCACCTTTTGGAGGAAGGATTTGTTTGTAAGTATCTAAAAACGATTTATATGTTAATCTTCTTTTTTCATGCTTTGCTTTCGGCCATGGATCTGAAAAATTCAAATACAACAAGTCTATTTCATTATCATCAAAATAATTGGTTAAACTTGAACCATCAACTCTCAATAATCTAATGTTTTTTTGTCCACTTTCCAAAACTTTATCTAGGGCATAGCTCAATACTGAAAGTTGGATGTCTATTCCTATATAATTGATGTTTGGATTATTGGTTGCCATTCCTGTAATAAAAGCACCTTTACCAGAACCTACCTCAATATGTATTGGATTATTATTTCCAAACAGTTTATGCCATTTGCCTTTTGATAACTCTGGATTTTCAATGACCAAGTCTCTGTGGTTATTGATATGTTCCTCGGCACCTTTTCGTTTTCTTACACGCATTAGTTTTTTCTCAAACGTTCTCTAAATTTTCGTAGACCATATATTTCTTGGTTGACATGAGCCATATCTCTTTTATCAAAACATTTTAAAATTTGATTTAAATAGGATAGTTGACCATACCAAATTATTTTTTGTCTAACTTTTTCGTTGTTTTTATAGCCATAGTAGGATAACCACTCTGGCCATCTAACTTCTGGTATATAGTGACTTAGTAAATATGCTACATCGTACATGCGATCGGTAATTCTGACTGAATCCCAATCAACTAAATAGATCATACCACTAGTCGTGATAACCCAGTTACTATGTTTAATATCACCATGAACAATAGTTGCAATTTCAGAATTGAATTCTGGTAAACTTCTTTTTAGCTCTTTAACAACTGCTTGTATATATGTGTTTTCTTGTATTTGAAGAGGGGCATTACTTTCAAAATCAACTAACAAATCGTAAGGATTTTCAATTTTATAATTTAACTGCAATAATTGGTTAACAAGTGGTTTTGATTTATGAAGACGCAATAGGATATGAACAATTTGTTTACTACTCATATCTTCTCTTGTGAGTATGCGCCCATTTAACCATTCTTGAGCACTCATCATATCACCGTTAGCCATTCTTTTTGCCCATAATAATTGAGGTGCTATTTGTTCTTTTGCTAATGCTGGTAATATAGGTGTTGTATTTAATTTTACAAAAATACTATCACCATTGGGATATGTTCCCTTAAAGGCTTTTCCACTTTTTCCTCGTAATGGTGTCAGTACTAAATCCTGATCTGTATTCGCCACTCTAGCACCCTCCTTCTTTTAAATCACTTACTCCTATTTTACTTGTTTTACAATAGTTAGTCAATCATCTTCTTTAGTTTGTATGGTAGGTAAACAAACATCGTCATAATATAGCCTATTACGATAATAAAAATTGTCAAAAAGTTAAGACTAAATAAGGATTCTACTATAACTATAATCCCAAATAGTCTATTTAGAAATTGCTTTAGATTAGCTACTTTTAGTTGTTTAGAAACTGGCATTAACTTATTCATCAGACTATAATCAAAATGATTAAAGAGCGGCAACAGTTGAAATAGCAAGAGATAATTAAATATAATCACTAATACTCCCGCAATTATATGATTATTAATCACTAAAATAGACAATAAACTCAATATCAATAGACGAATCGTTAACCCAAAATAATCTGAGCTTCTCAAAAATGCTCTGATATAAAGATTTTTCCACATACTACTTTTTGATTTTTTTATATATTTTAAAACCCAGTCCAAATATGCTCTTCTTTTTACTGAAGTGGTCACACCCTTAACAGTCGTAAATAGTGAAAAAAATTTTAAAATAATTTGTTTTCGATTTGCTTCATATTCTATCGCCTTACTCCATTTTAGAGTATGATTAGCAATCAAAATAGCTTGTTCTTTTTGAATCAGAAGGTATTTAATGATAGCCATAAAACATAAAAGAATCACAAACACATATATATTCAAGCCAAGCTTTAGAAAAATAGGCAAAAACAAGACCATAACTGTTGTTTGGAGAATAAATTGCCAAATATAAGCTCTCTTTGTAGCTTGATTTACTTCTTTTAAAATTTCCTTTTCTTTAGTTAGTAAAAATAATTTATCTGGATTTTCAACGTAAGTCGCTATTTTTCCTAAACTTAACAAAAACACAATAATCATCAAAATAATTATTATAATTGGCCAGTGATTTTTTGGAAAATGACGCAACAACTGGCTGTATTGAACGAGTATAAATCCCATTAAAAAAAGCAAGACAAGTACAAAGTGATCATTTAAAACATAACGAGAATATTTGAGTAATTGTGTTTGAAATTGGTCACGTCTTTTAGAGAAGATTGTTCTCATTCGCTCACCTCACGAGTTAACATTACATATATATCACTCAAACTTGCTTTTGGACTAGAAAATTCTTCTCTCAATTGCTCTAGTGTTCCGGCTGCACGTATCTCGCCGTGATGTAGAACAACAAATTTATCACACATTTTTTCAGCAGAATCTAATACATGTGTACTCATTAGAATTGACTTTCCTTTTGCTTTTTCTTCTGCTAATAGTTTTGTCAAATCAGAAATAGCCAGAGGATCTAAGCCTAAAAATGGTTCATCAATAATAAATAAACTTGGATCTACAATAAATGCACATACAATCATGACTTTCTGTTTCATCCCTTTTGAGAAGTTTACAGGAAACCAATCCAATTTATCTGATAGTCTAAAAGTTTGCAATAACTGTTTTGCTCTTTTCATCGCAATGTCAGGTTCAAGATCATAAGCCATTGCTACTACTTCTATATGTTCACGTAAGGTCAACTCCTCGTATAAATTTGGCGTCTCTGGAATATAACCAATTTTTTGTCGATAGGCTGACTCATCTTTGGATAAGCTTAGTTCATCAATTGTGATTTGACCTTGATAAGGTGTGAGAAGCCCAATTATCTCATTAATCGTCGTTGATTTTCCAGCGCCATTTAAACCGATTAGACCAACCAACTCTCCATCATTTACAGAAAACGAAATATTTTTTAAAACAGGGATATTGATATAACCACCTGTAAGATTCTCAATTTTTAACATTTAAATTCTTTCTAATAGTGTATTTTATCAGTAATATATTATAACAAAATATAAAAAAGAAGTTGAGCTCGAAATGAAAACTCAACTCCTTAAATATATTCTAGTTATTAAATTAATGGAATACCATACCACCGTCAACAACTAAAGTTTGTCCAGTTACATAATTAGAATCAGGACCAGCAAGGAAAGCGACTGCATTAGCAACATCTTCTGGTTCAGATAAACGTTTTAGAGCAATATCTTTAGCAAAAGTTTGCATTCCCCATTCATCATCTTTGCCAGCATTTTTAAACTTCATGAGCAATATCATACATCATTGGTGTTTTAACAATACCAGGCGCAAATGCTGTTACAGTAATACCTTCTTCAGCTAAATCTTTTGCTAAAGTTTGAGTGATACCACGAATAGCAAATTTTGTGCCACCATATACTGTTAAATTTGGATTCCCAACACAACCTGCTTGAGAAGCTGCATTAATGATTTTTCCACCATGTCCCAATTTTTTGAATTGTTGATGAGCGGCTTGTGCGCCCCAAATAACGCCACCAACATTAATAGCAAATGCTTTTTGGAATGTTTCTTCTGTAATTGTATCCAAAGGCGTTGTTGGTGCAATACCTGCGTTATTTACCATTACTGTTAAATCACCAAAATGGTCTACCACTTCTTCTACAGCTTTAGCAACTTCTTCTCGTTTAGAAACATCAGCCACAACTGCGAAAGCATCCGTTGAGGAGATTTCTGCAACTGCTTTATCAGCTGTTTCTTTATTGTAATCTAAAATTCCGATTTTAAAGCCATCAGAATGAAGTCTTTTTGCGATTGCTAATCCAATCCCTTGGCCTGCACCAGTTACAATAGCTACTTTAGTCATAAGTATTGCCTCGATTCTTTTAAATTAAATAAAGTGTATTCCTAATTACTACTAATTACAATTAAAAAAGTAAAATTAATCAAATTTTTTACAATTGCATTCTAGTTATCCCCATGCTAAGATATTTATAATAATAATTTAGAACTTAGTCTTATTGGAGGGTAATTATGGATAATTGTATTTTTTGTCAAATCATTTCTGGTCAAATTCCGTCTTCAAAAGTTTACGAAGATGATGACGTTCTTGCTTTTTTAGATATTACACAAACAACCAAGGGTCATACACTATTAATTCCTAAAAAACACGTTCGTAATGTTCTCGAAATGGATGAAAAAACTGCTGAAAAGACCTTTTCTAAATTACCTAAAGTCGCTAAGGCTGTTCAAAAAGCAACAAAAGCTAAAGGTGTCAATATTATCAATAATAACGAAGAGATAGCTGGCCAAACTGTCTTTCATGCACATATTCATATCGTGCCACGATTTGATGAAAAAGATGGTATTTCAATAAACTACACAACTCACGAACCAGATTTTGAGGAACTTGCTCAATTAGCAAACACTATACAAAAAGAGGTGGATTAATGGGAATTAAAAAATATATAGCCGCTGGATTAATTGGTTTTGCAGGTTATAAACTTTATCAAAAAAAGGATGATATTAACCAAAATGTCAAACACTATAAAAATCAAGAAAAGCTGATTAAAGATGATATCACCAAAATTAAGTCAAATATCAATCAAATATTAGAACAAAAAGATGTCTTACAAGGTCTAACTAAAGAATTAAACTATAAAATACGAGTTTTTAAAGATGAAAGTCAAGTAAGAGTTGATGAAATCAATAAAAGAATGGCAAAATATCAAGATGAATCCAAATAAAAAAAGAGTTAATAGTAACTCTTTTTTTATTTGCTAACTCCAGAATTGTAGGTTTGAGTTGAAGTATCAGCAGACGGAATCGTCTGTGAAGAATAATTTGAATTATTATAGGTATCACTGTATGTATTACTATAAGTGCTACTATAGTAGGTATTGCTATTGCTTGAATAATTATTATAGGTACTCGTCGTATCATCCTGACTAGTTGAATAATCTGAAGAAGCAGACGAGTTACTTGATAAACCACTAGAACCAAACAATGTTTCATACAATATAGCACTTGTTTTTAGCTTATCTTTAGTTGTTTTAGTTTTACCAAGCTGTGTTTTAATTTTATTTTGGATGGCTACCATATGATCTTCAGTTACAATTTGATAAGAACCCCCATCAGCCAATGTTTCTCCTTTGCCTTTCAATTGATAAGATGTCACATTTTTCAAGGCATCTGCATACCCTAAAAGATTTGGAATTGTCTCCGAAGAAATTTCAATATCAGTTTGCATATTGCCGCTAATAGCTTTTAACACTTTGCGATAGGAACTGACACTGTTCAATGCTAAGATCTTTTTCATCACTTTTTGAATCACTTCACGTTGACGTTTTTGTCTCCCATAATCCCCTTCAGGATCATCATATCTCATCCGTGAATAGACCAGTGCTTGCTCACCATTAATTTTGTGTGTCCCAGGTTCAACACTTGCTTGATATTCTGGTTCATTTTCAGAAATTGATATTGCAAAGTCAAATTTATTAGTTACTGTAATACCACCAACAGCATTTACGAGATCAATTAGACCTTGCATATTAATTTGTATATAATTATCTATCTGAATATCTAATAAGTCTTGTACAGTCATAATGGCCATCTTAGCACCACCAGCTGCATAAGCTGCATTTAATTTTGCTTCTTCGCCAGTTTGATCATTACTTGACGGTCCAGATAATTTGACTAAAATATCGCGCTCTAGACTAGTCATCGTTGTTTTCTTTGTCTTAGGATTAATAGTAACTAAAAGCATTGAGTCACTATTCCCTTCCCAAGTAGATTTTCGTTCACTTGAACCTGTATCAACACCCATTAATAAAATTGAAAAAGGTTTTGTTTGTTCAATGGCAGTGCTTTTTGTCTTTGATGTTGATAATTCTTTATAAGTTTTTGATAATTCTTTGGTTGAAAAATTATAAGCAGTCGTCGCATAAACGCCAAGAGCAACAATTGTTGTCGTCAATATGGCTAAGAGCATTAATACAATTTTTTTCCCTAATTTCATTTTAAGCTTAATCTATTAGTTTTCCCATTTGGTAAACGTCTAGAAATTCTCCTTCTTTCAATTTAATCCCACGTTCTTTTTCTCCCTCAATTTGAAAACCAAATTTACGATAAAGAGCTAAAGCAGTTTCATTTCTTTTTTGCACATTTAGTTCTAGGCGCCTTAGATAACCTGCATGAGAAACCCAATCCGACATGAGTTCCATAAGTGTACTGGCGATTCCTTGTCCCCAAAAAGATTTTCTAACAGCAATAAAAATATCTCCAATATGCTGAAATTCCTTTTGGGTTGAAACATTGACATTTAATAAGCCAATTACTTGCTGATCCATTCTCGCTATTAAGCAGATTCCTTTCCCATATTCATTATATGACAGAAAGGCTTCCATTGTTAATAAGTCAGCTTTTATAAATTCATCATCAGCGATAATGAAATCTGTCTCATTTAAAACACTAGTAAAAAATTCCAAAATCAATTTAGCATCTTTCGCTTGAGCTTCTTCAAAAATGATTTCTTTAGTTTTCTGCATTAACTTTCCTCAAAATCGTTTCAGATCGCGTTCCATGACTTTGTAGTTCAACTCGGCGACCTTGGTCCTCCTTATGAATAATGACCTCAAGATAATCATTAAATAAATGCGGATCCAGTAATTCACCCCATTCTATAACCGTTATGCCTGAACCAAATAAAAACTCATCTAAGTCTATTGAATCAGGGTCATCTCCTATTCTGTAAACATCGAGATGGTACAAAGTAGTATCCCCAGTGTACTCTCTCACAATAGTATAAGTTGGACTTTTTATCATTTGTGAAATGCCTAAAGCTTTTCCGATGCCTTTTGTTAAGGTTGTTTTTCCTGAACCAAGATCACCTGTTAAAATGAGAATGTCACCTTCTTCAAGATGATATCCAATTTTTTGGCCTAAATCTTGCAACTCAGCTTCATTATTAGTGTAAAACATAGATGTATTATATCAAATTTTTCAAAACATTGTCATCTTGATATGACCTTTCTTTTAATTTATTTTTGATTGCTATTTTAAACATATTAGACTAAGAATTGATATTAACTTAAAAAGCTTAAACTTTTCTTTGTTAATGAATCAGACAATGAGTCTATTGGATTTGGATAATTAATGTTATACTATTTCTAAGTATTTAATAATGGTGGTAGAGATGACAAAAAAATATTATAAACTAGGTTTGGTACTATTAATCTTAGGAATTGTTTCAGATGTATTAGGATTATTTCTGCCAGTACGTTTTGAAAATATCTTTGTTGAAACAGGACGACTGTTAAACACTTTAGGTATCATTATCATAGGAATATTTCTTGTCTTAAATTATAATAAGTCCAAAAAATAAAAGGCAAAAGCGTTTTCTCTAAATTTTTAGCTAGTTTATTGATTAAAAGAAGTAAAAAAACCTCAATAATGAGGTTTTTTCTTCTTTTATTTTTTTACTACTGATCTAAGGAGATTGTTAGTTTAGTAGTAATTATTGAATAAGAGAGACTACATAATTGCTAAGCTAATAAAATTAAGAATAAACAAGATATCCAAAACCCAAATCAATGGATGAATGTCTTTAGCTTCTTTTTTCACCAATTTTGAAAAAGTATAAGTTAAAAATCCCATTGCAATCCCTTGAGTAATGCTATAAGCAAATCCCATAAACATAGTTGCAAAGAAGGCAGGAATAGCTTCACTCATATCAGACCAGTTAATATCTTTCAAACTAGAAAGCATCATAACCCCTACAATGAGAAGAACTGCTGCTGTTGCTTGTCCTGGTACAATAGCTAACAGAGGACTAAATAAGCTTGATAACGCAAATAGAATTGCAACAACAACTGCTGTTAGACCAGTACGTCCACCTGCACCAATACCCGCTGCTGATTCTACATAAGTAGTGACGTTAGAAGTCCCTGCAATAGCGCCAACTGTTGTCCCTACCATGTCAGAGAATAAAGCCTTATCCATTTTACTGTTTAAACCAGTAGACTCAGTATTATTTTGACTTCCAAATATACCTGCTTTAGCACCTGTCCCAATCAAGGTACCAACATTATCAAAAATATCAGTGAGTGCAAAAGCTAAAATAGTCATTAAAACTTCTGGAAGACGGCTAACATCTGAGAACAATGCTCCAAGTCCCTTACTTCCAAGTGCTGCACCAAAAACAGTCCCTAAATCTTTAAAAGCAGAAACAGGATTATTTGCGGCAAAATTAATCTTAGATAGGTCCACTACACCAAAAACAATAGCAAAGAGAGTTGTAATTAGGAGAGAAATGATAATACCGCCTTTGATATCTTTGATGATAAAATAAGCTGTTACTAAAATACCAATTAAAGCAACAAGGACTGCTGCTGTGTTAAAATCAACTAATCCAGGTGTTGCAGAAGCATTTGCTGTTATAGAAGCTAATCCCTTATCTGCTCCTTTTCCTGTCACAGTATAAGTTCCCGCATCTATGGCAAATTGTAATAGTCCAGCATCTTTTAATCCAATATAAGTTAGAAAGATACCAATTCCAGCACTAATAGCTTTTTTTAAAGTAGAAGGAATCTCTTCAATAATCATTCGACGAACACGTGTTAAAGTAATGACAATTGAAATCAATCCACAAATGAAAACCATGGCTAAAGCTTCTTGCCACGTATATCCTAAAGCAAAAACAACTGTGTATGTGAAAAATGCATTTAATCCCATACCGGGTGCCATAGCATAAGGGATGTTAGCATATAACCCCATCATTAATGTTCCAGCAATTGAAGCAATAATTGTAGCTAGAAAAACACCTTGTGCTGGCATTCCTGTTTGACTTAAAATTGACGGATTAACAAATAAAATATATGACATTGCAAAAAACGTTGTGATTCCTGCCATGACTTCGGTACGAACATTTGTCCCGTTCTCTTTTAACTTAAAAAACTTTTCCATTATATTTTTGGAAACTCCTTATGATTAATGTTTCGTTATCAAAATATGATATTTCACAATAAAATTATTTTAAAAACGAACGATATTTATATTATACCAATAAATAGTTCACGATTCAATAGTAGATTATCATTTTTTAATTATTTAATATGTATTCATTATTGCTTCTCTTTACCAATTTAATATTTTTGTTATAATGACTAATATGACGAAAAAAATTATAGCTATCGACTTAGATGGAACACTACTTCATAATAACAGTACCATCTCTACGTATACAAAAAAAATAATTAATAAAGTCCAACAAAAAGGTCATAAAATTATAATTTCTACTGGTAGACCTTATCGCATGGCATTAGATTACTATTTAAGTCTTGGTCTTGATACCCCAATGATAAATTTTAATGGCTCATTAACACACATTCCCGAACAAAGATGGGAATTTGAAAATAATGTTACATTAGATAAACGATACTTATTAAAAATTCTTGAGTTAAAAGACACTTTTCAAATGGATTTCATCGCGAGTGAATTTAGAAAAAAATGTTTCATCACCATGGATCATCTCGATAGAATCAGTCCAATGCTTTTTGGTGTGGAAAAAATCACAGACGATATGACTATGGATCAATCAAAAATTAATACAAATCCAAATGCCTTATTAATGCAAACAAGGCTTAGTGATAAAATGGCTTTAGCAGAATCCATGAGGGAGTATTTTAATTATGAAATTGAAGTTGACTCTTGGGGCGGTCCATTAAATATTCTTGAATGTTCACCAAAGGGGGTTAACAAAGCTTATGCATTAGAATATCTCTTAAATGTCATGAATTGTTCAACACAAGACTTAATCGCCTTTGGGGATGAACACAATGATACTGAAATGTTAGAGTTGGCTGGCACTGGATTTGCCATGAAAAATGCTAGTCCAGTTCTACTCCCATTCGCTGATCAGCAATTAACACTTTCAAATGAAGAAGATGGTGTTGCAAAAAAATTAGAAGAACTCTTTCTATAGAATAAAATTCAAAGTTCAGTTTTTTACTGAACTTTTTTTCATAAATTTTGAAAAAATAATGACTTTATTTTCAATAATTATGAAAAGGCAAAATAACTTTTAATTAAAGGTATATACCACTTAATAAATGACTTTTATTAATATTCATTTATCTTTTTTTACTATTAATTAGAAAGAAATATAATTGATCAACTGAAATCCACGCTTATTTTATTACTTTTTTGCCAACGATTCTTCAATCAAAAAATGAATATTATGATACTACAAACGCATAAATAGAATGGTTAGCATAATAAGTAAAAAATGTAACAAATTTCATTTTTTACTTATTATTTCCGAAAATGCTATTGCATTTTTATTGAAAACGTTTTAAAATAGTTATGTTCTTGAATTTCGTTAAATTGAAAAAGAATTGCCAATTTTTTATTGGAAGGAGATTATTCTTCTTCAGTTCAGCGAAAAATATAATATAGGAGGAAGAACAAGAATGGGTATCGGTATTATTATTGCCAGCCACGGTAAATTTGCTGAAGGTATTCATCAGTCAGGGTCAATGATTTTTGGCGAACAAGAGAAAGTTCAAGTAGTTACTTTCATGCCAAACGAAGGACCAGATGATTTGTATGAACATTTCAACAATGCTATCGCTCAATTTGATGCTGATGATGAAATCCTTGTCTTAGCTGACTTATGGAGTGGTTCTCCATTTAACCAAGCTAGTCGCGTTATGGGTGAAAATTCAGAACGTAAAATGGCAATCATCACAGGTCTAAACTTGCCAATGCTTATTCAAGCCTACACAGAGCGTATGATGGACGCTAATGCAGGTGTTGAACAAGTTGCAGCTAATATTATTAAAGAGTCTAAGGAAGGTATTAAAGCACTTCCAGAAGAACTTAATCCAGTTGAAGAGGTTTCTCCAGAGGAAGTTGTTGTAGCTTCACATGGTGAAATTCCTGTCGGTACTGTAATCGGTGATGGTAAACTCAAGATCAATTTAGCACGTGTTGACACACGTTTACTTCATGGTCAAGTTGCCACTGCATGGACACCTTCATCTAAAGCTGACCGTATCATTGTTGCTTCAGATGAAGTTGCTAATGATGACTTACGTAAGCAATTAATTAAACAAGCTGCTCCAAGTAACGTAAAAGCAAACGTTGTTCCAATTAGTAAACTAATTGAAGTTGCTAAAGATCCTCGTTTTGGTAATACACATGCTTTAATTCTTTTCCAAAACCCACAAGATGCATTACGTGCAGTTGAAGGTGGGGTTGAAATTCCTGAATTGAACGTTGGTTCAATGGCTCACTCAACAGGTAAGACAATGGTTAACAATGTTTTATCAATGGATAAAGAAGACGTAGCGACATTTGAAAAATTACGTGACTTAGGCGTTAAATTTGACGTTCGTAAAGTTCCAAATGATTCAAATAAAAACTTATTTGATTTAATTAAAAAAGCTAACGTTCAATAAAAATCAGAATTAATAAACTAGTTTTCTACGAAAGGAAATCAAAATGTCAGATATTTCATTTATTTCTGCAATTTTGGTCGTTGTAGTTGCTTTCTTTGCTGGTCTTGAAGGTATCCTCGACCAATTTCAACTACACCAACCACTTATTGCATGTACTATGATTGGACTTGTTACAGGTCATCTTGAAGCAGGAATTATCCTTGGTGGTTCTCTTCAAATGATCGCTCTTGGTTGGGCAAACATCGGTGCTGCCGTAGCGCCAGATGCTGCTCTTGCCTCTGTTGCCGCAGCTATCATCATGGTTAAAGGTGGCGACTTTAATAGTAAAGGTATCGCAGTTGCGACTGCAACAGCTATCCCACTTGCCGTTGCAGGTCTATTCTTAACAATGATCGTTCGTACTATCTCAGTTGCCCTTGTTCATACTGCTGATAATGCAGCAAAAACTGGTAACATTGCAGCTGTTGAACGTTCTCACTTCTTCGCACTACTTCTTCAAGGTCTACGTATTGCTCTTCCAGCTGCATTACTTCTTGCAGTTCCAACTTCAGTAGTACAAGATATTCTTAATGCTATGCCAGATTGGTTATCAGGAGGTATGGCTGTCGGTGGTGGTATGGTTGTTGCCGTTGGTTATGCAATGGTTATCAACATGATGGCTACTCGTGAAGTATGGCCATTCTTCGCCATTGGTTTTGCTCTTGCTGCCGTTACTGACTTAACACTTATCGCTCTTGGTACTATTGGTGTTGCTCTTGCCTTCATCTACCTTAACCTTTCAGAAAAAGGTGGAAATGGTGGCGGTGGATCAACAGGTTCAGGTGATCCAATTGGCGACATTTTAGAAGACTACTAGAAAGGAACGTTACAATGACTGAAGAAAAAATTCAATTATCAAAATCTGATCGTCAAAAAGTTTGGTGGCGTTCAACATTCTTACAAGGTTCATGGAACTATGAACGTATGCAAAACTTAGGTTGGGCATACACATTAATCCCAGCAATCAAAAAATTATATAAAACTAAAGAAGACCGTGCTGCTGCTTTAGAGCGTCACTTAGAGTTCTTTAACACTCACCCATATGTTGCAGCACCTATCATTGGTGTAACACTAGCGCTAGAAGAAGAAAAAGCAAATGGTGCACCTATCGATGATACTGCTATCCAAGGGGTTAAAATTGGTATGATGGGACCTCTAGCAGGTGTTGGGGATCCAGTATTCTGGTTTACAGTTCGTCCTATCCTTGGTGCTCTTGGTGCTTCATTGGCAATGGCTGGAAACATTGTTGGTCCATTAATCTTCTTTATCGGTTGGAATCTTATCCGTATGGCATTCTTATGGTATACTCAAGAACTTGGTTACAAAGCAGGTTCAGAAATCACTAAAGACTTATCTGGTGGTATCATTCAAAAAATCACTAAAGGTGCTTCAATCCTTGGTATGTTCATCCTAGCTGTCTTGGTTGAACGTTGGGTTTCAATTAAATTCGCATTAATGTTGCCAGCAACAAAACTTTCAAAAGGTGCTTATATTGAATTCCCACATGGAAATGTATCTGGTGAAAAACTTCAAGCAATTCTTGGTCAATATAAAGATGGTCTTAGCCTAACTCCTGAAAAAGTTAATTCTTTACAAGGACAATTAGACTCACTTATCCCAGGATTTACTGGTTTGTTACTTACTTTCTTCTGTATGTGGTTACTTAAGAAAAAAGTGTCACCAATTACAATTATCATTGCCTTATTTATCGTAGGTATCCTTGCTCGTGTAGCAGGCATTATGTAAGATACTAAACAAAAGCTGAGACTTCTCAGCTTTTGTTTTTATCTCAATTTATTTGTGATATAATAGAAAAAAAGTTAGAAAGTTACAGTAGATGGTACAATCTTTAAATAAAAGTGTTGAATTTCAAACAACTGGTGTTTCCTATCTCAATATCGGTAGCTCAGTCGGAAAGTTTTTAATTGGTGATAAAGCATTAGAGTTTTACAATGATAAAAATGTCAATGACTATATTCAGATTCCTTGGGCTTCCATAAATAAAATCGGAGCTAACGTTTCTGGAAAAAAAATAAGCCGCCATTTTGAAGTCTACACAAAAGAAGGAAAATTTCTATTTGCATCAAAAGACTCTGCTAAAATATTAAAAATAACCAGAGAGCATATAGGCAATGACAAAGTTATTAAGCTACCAACTTTGATTCAAGTTATTCAAAATAGAATAGCAAAATTATTTAAACGACAATAAAAAAAAAGAGATTACATCTCTTTTTTTATTTGGATTTTTTTAAGGTAAAATAATCTGGTACTGGATCTTCACCGCCTTTAGCAAACGGATGACATCTTAATATCCTGGCTAATCCCATTAATACACCCTTTATACCATGTTTTTCAATGGCAGTTATCATATAATTGGAACAAGTTAGATGATAACGACATGAAGGTGGAAATAGGGGTGAAATCCATTTTTGATAAGCTTTGACTGGTACTATAAGTAACTGTTTTATCATTTTTTTGTAACCGCTAAGTTATGAAGTTGACTAATTTCTTTTTTTGTCAACCGACGGCTTTCACCCGGTTGTAATCCTGAAAGATTAAGTGTTCCAAATTGTGTTCTTGACAATTTATCAACCAATAAGCCAACTGATTCAAACATTTTTTTGACTTGGTGATTGCGCCCCTCATGAATGGTTAACTCAACTACAGATCGATTTTTTTCCGTGTCAACTTTTAGAATGTTATAACGTGCAGGTTTGGTTTTTTTACCATCAATGACAAGCCCTCTTGTTAATGGACGTAAATTATCTTTTGTAGCGATGCCTTTAACACGAGCCAAATACACTTTATCAATTTCATTACGAGGATGAATCATTTTATCTGTGAAATCACCATCGTTTGTCAATATCAGTAAACCTGACGTATCCCAGTCTAATCGACCAACAGGATAAATACGCTCTTTAACTTGTGGTAAAAGGTCTGTAACAGTTTTACGACCCTTATCATCAGATACACTTGAAATGACACCACGTGGTTTATTAAGAAGATAATAAACCTTCTCTTCATTATAGACTGGAGTACCTTCTACTTCTACTTTATCACCTGATTTGATTAAAGTTGCTAGCTCTTTGACAACTTTACCATTTACAGTGACTAGTCCTTGCTTAATTAACTCTTCAGATTTACGTCTACTAGCAATACCAGCATGCGCTAAATATTTATTAATTCTCATATGTTTCCTTTTCTACAGTTGTTTTCATGTCTGAAGATTCTTCAGCAAATAAGCTTGTTTCCTCATCTACTAATTCAATTGAAGAGGCATCTACTAATTGATCTAGTTGATTGATTCCCATATAATCCAAAAAATAATCAGTCGTGATGTACAAATTGGGTCTACCGGGAACTTCTTTTTTGCCATTTTCTTTAATTAATTCAAAGGCTAATAATTTTGAAATAGCACCACTTGAATTAACACCTCTTATGTCATCTACTTCGACTCTTGTAATGGGTTGTTTATAAGCAATTATAGAAAGGACTTCTAAACTGGCCCTTGACAAGGTTTGATTGATTGGTGCTTTAGCAAATTCTTTAAGAAGTGGTGCAAAAGAGTCTTTAGTAACGATTTTATAAGTCGATGCTGTTTCAACTAAGAATAATGCAGAGCTAGAATCATTTTGGTACTTGTCAGACAATTTTTCCAATTGTTGTTGTAAAGCACTTGGTGTTAAATCTAAAAGTGAAGCTAAGTCTCTTATCTTTAGACCTTCTTCCCCAGCAACAAATAACAATGCTTCAATCTGTGCCAAATAGGTCATGCGATTTCCTTTCTAAGTCGAATTTCACCAAATTGTTGATCCTGATTAACAATAATGGTTTGAATTTTTATCAATTCTAATGTAGCTAAAAAAAGTGTGATGACTTCATTGATACTTTTACAATCTCTAAAAAGATTGTCTAAAGAGATTTCACTTTTAGTCTTCAATTGATCCTCGATAAAAATCATCTTATCTTCGATTTTAAAATCGTCTTGTTCAATGACGGTATGGTTAGCTTTTAATTCTTCTTGCTTTTGTGACATGATTTTAGAAAATGCTAAAAATAAGTCCATTACCGTTTTATCATTAACTAAGGTAGCATTTTCAACGATTATTTCTTGTTTGGGCTTTGAAAAATACATTGCTCTTTGTGCATGTTGTTCAGCTAATTCTTGACTAAGGCGTTTATATTTTCGATATTCCTCAATCTGATTTAATAAATCCATTTCTGGATCATCTTCATCAACTTCAGATTCAACAATAATAGGAAGTAATTTGCGACTTTTAATGAGCATTAACTGACTAGCCATAACCATGTATTCACCTGCCACTTCAAGGCGCATAGCGGTTAAGGTATTAATATAAGCTAAATATTGTTCAATAACTTCAACAATAGGAACATCATAAATATCAACTTGATATTTTGAAACAAGATGCAATAACAGATCCAGTGGACCTTCAAAATCTTTTAATTTTATATCCATTAGTGTTTAAAATATTTTTCGAGTGTCACTTGACTCTTTAAACCTAAAGATTCCCTGACCTCTTCAATTGTTTTTCCTTTATCTATTTGTCTTAAAATATACTGTTCACGTAATAGTTGCGCATTAAGATAAGGTAATCCTATCTCATTTAAAAAAGACTTTAAACGATTATAGTGCCACTGTCTTGAAAAATAATGATGATTTTTTTCAAAAAGATAAACGGTTTCTCTATTTAAAACGTCGGTCATATAAGAAACTAGAGATTGCGAAAAGTCAATAATTCTCATCTGATTTTCGTTTTTTAAACTGATGATATGATAGTCTAAATCGATATCAGCCCACTTGAGTAATTGAATTTCATTCGGCAATAAACCAACTTCTAAAATAAACAAAGCAATTAATTGACCCTTTTGTTCTTTAACATTCTTAAAAAAAAGCTGGTCATTGATGAGCTCATTTTTGATTGGAGATTTTGTTAGTTTCTCTTTGGATTTTAACCTAAAAAAAGTTTCAGTAATATTATGCTCATACAAAAATAATAAAAATTGATTGACAGCTGACTGCTTCCGTTTTTTTGCAGAAATTGTCAAGTCTTTTATAGATTGTTCATAAATGGCAAGTCTTTCTTTCGTTAGTCGATTATGAATAACCTCTATAAATTGATTTAAGTCATAATAATATGATTTTTGAGAATTTATTGAAAGATCTTTACTATCAATAAAGGGTTTGATGTATTGTTTCATTTTGGTGTAATGTTATATTGTGATTTAAAATCATGTAATAAACTATTAACAGCTTTTAAAATTGATTTTCGAGTGATGATTCCGATAAATTGAGACTGACTGTTCAAGACAGGTAAAAATGGAAAATCTACTAATTTATGCATTATTTCTGTTAAATCTGCAAATTCATCGATTGTTTCAATCTTGGTATTAACCATCTCTTCAATATCAATTTGCGCTAATTCCCAGTCTGTTAGACCTTTTTTCATCTGGTAAGCTAAAATATCTGAAATACTAATCGTTCCCACATATTTCTTGTCTCTGGTAATAACAGGAACTCTTGAAGTCCCATTATTGGCTAAAACCAGCATTACATGATCAGCATGATGTGTATTGATAAAAATAGCTAATTCATCAGCTGGAATGAGATAAGATTCTAAATGATTTAATAAAAAATCTTCAAATTCTTTTGCTATCATCGGCTAATAACCTTTGTTAATCCAGAGTATTCTTGGTGTTGACGATTCAAAAATGTCACTTTTATTGTTGAATTGTCAAGTTCAACCTTAGCATAGAGCTTCTCATTAATGTCTCCTCGAGGCTGAGAAACACTTCCAGGATTGAGAAAAATGGTATTTCCCATTTGCCAGACTGCAGGTCTATGAAGATGCCCATATAAACAAATGTCAGCTTCATGCTCTTGAGCAAACCAATCTAATTTATCCCAAGTAAAGTTAATATTGTAGAGATGTCCATGAGTTTGAGCAATTGTTAAATCATGCCAATGTGTTATCAAATCATTAGGGTAGCCATTATCAAAGTCACAATTTCCAGAGACAACATGAATGCCTTCCCAAATAGGATCATCACTTGCTAACTCTGAATCGCCATTATGATAGATAGCATCTACTTTCCCAAGATATTTCTGTTTGATTTCTTCGACAATCTCACAGTCTCCATGAGAATCGCTCATTACAATTATGCATTTTTCTGCCATTCTGGAAATTCCTCCAATAACTTTTGAATCGCTAAACCACGATGAGAAATTTTATTTTTCTCTTCTGGACTTAATTCTGCAGCATGCTTTTCTGTTTCGCCAACAATAAATAAAGGATCGTAACCAAATCCAAAATCACCTCTAGCTTCAGTTGCAATATAACCTGGCCAATCTGCCTCAACAACTAGACTTTCCTTACCAGGAGCGGCTACAACTAAAGTTGAATGAAACTGTGCTGAACGATTTTCTTTTTCAAAAACCATAGCTAGTTCATGTAATAACTTGGCGTTATTTTTTTCGTCTGTCGGATTGGGTGCTGAAAAGCGTGCAGACCAAACACCTGGCAATCCACCAAGTGCATCAACCTTCAATCCTGAATCATCTGCTAAAACCATTTTTTGTGTTAAATCTGAGATGGTTTCAGCTTTTAAACGAGCGTTCTCTTCGAATGTCATTCCAGTTTCTTCAACTTCAGGTAAATCTGGATAATCATTCAAATTTTCTACTTTTAGTCCTAATGTTTTAAAGAATTCTCTGA
Organism: Streptococcus urinalis 2285-97; assembly: GCF_000188055.2. Lineage (NCBI taxonomy): Bacteria > Bacillati > Bacillota > Bacilli > Lactobacillales > Streptococcaceae > Streptococcus > Streptococcus urinalis. Next base: position 331,284 of record NZ_AEUZ02000001.1, on the reverse strand, counting down.
ATTCAATCGTCTTTCCTTCGTTACGAGTAGCAATCAGGATTGTATCTCCAAACTCTGTTAATTCTTGAGAAAAGAACTCATATAGGTTAAGACCTTCTTTGGGTAAAATAATTTGTTTAATGGTCTCATTTTCAAGAAGCAAAAGACTACCTTTTTGCTGTAGCATGCTAAAATTAGTATCTAACTTTTTATTCAGGATATCAAGCATAAAACCTATAAAGGCTTGAATCGTACCTTCTTTTGAGACAAATAACTGGTAGTTCCCTTTATTATCAGGAACAAGTTGTCTAAGACAATTTTCAGCTTGCATAAATGCCTGACTAAGAGGCTCAAATGAAGATACCGAAGGTTTTTGATCCCATTTGACAAGATACCAACTATTTTCATTCTTATATTCAAAAATTGTTTCACTCATAATTTTACATGCTCCACATCTATAGCAATACCTAACCAATATTCTGCAATCTCACGAAAGCTTTCGGCACTAGCAGTTGTGAAAAATTGATGTTTATGACCATCACTCCTGTTGTGATTGATTTGAAAGTAATTAAGCAAAACAGAGACATCACGAATACATTCTGCTCCACTATCTATTAATTGCACAGAATTTCCCATAACATTTTGTATGATTGGTTTTAAATGGGGGTAATGTGTACAACCCAATACTAAGGTATCAATTTTACCAACTAAGGGTGCTAGACTTTCATAAACTACCTTTTTGGCGACACTGGTTGTCATTTCATTTGACTCAACAATTGGAACAAACTTAGGACAAGCTAGACTAGTCACATAACAGTTTGGATCCAACAACTGAATCTTTTCTCTGTAAATATCTGACTTGATTGTCATTGGCGTTCCAATAACACCTATCTTTTTATTTTTACTTGCTTGAATAGCTGCGCTAGAACCTGGTAAAATAACTCCTAAAACAGGGATATCTAATTTTTCTTTGATTTCTTCCCAAGCGACTGCAGTTGCCGTATTACAAGCAAAAACAATCATTTTGACATTTTTTGTTAATAAGAAGTTTACCAAGTCCCATGTAAATTCTCTAATTTGTTCAGCTGGTCTTGGTCCATATGGGGCTCTAGCAGAGTCACCAACATATACAATCTCTTCATGAGGTAACTGTCGAATTAACTCTTTCACAACTGTTAGTCCACCGACGCCAGAATCTAAAAAACCAATTGGTCTATTATCCATTATTGATTATAACTCCCTTGATTAGAAAAAACTCAGTTGGATAGCCAACCGAGTTTTGCCTTAAATTGTGAACAGTTGGCAAATAGCTTTTTGTTGCTATAACTGACCTTAAAGTCCATAAACTAAAATAGGTATTAAAATACTTATTTATTAGAACTTATTTTTTCTTTTTTGCTGCTGCAGCCTTAGAATGACGAACAATATTGCGATAAGTTTGTTGTACTTTAGCTTCATTAGGCTTTTGACCCATTTGTCCCATCATTTCACGAATAGCATCAGGTGTTAAACGTGGATGTTCACCAATTTCTTTTTCAATTTGTTTACGGGCAATAAAAATACCCCCTAAAACACCTAATCCTAATGCGATAATTACTATTAAAATCCAGATTGCAGTAGACATAATTATATATTTCTCCTCTTTTTTTACATTCCCTATTATAGCAGAAATGAAAGTGGTTTACAAATGAATGTCTCAGTTAAAAAACAGATAGCATCAGGTCTAAAATTCAAATCCTTCAATTGTTGCAAAATAATCTTCTGGTTTTTCAGCCCTTCTAATAAGCCTATACTTCCCATTTTCTTGTAGAAGAACTTCAGCTGAACGTAGTCTTCCGTTATACTGATACCCCATTGAGAAACCATGTGCACCAGTATCGTGTATATAGAGGATATCTCCAACCCTAGCTTCTTCTAGTGATCTTTCTTTAGCAAATTTATCATTATTCTCACAGAGTGAACCCACTACATCGACTTTCTCAAGTTTTCCATTTGAGTTTGTTAAATTGGTGATATGATGGTAAGACCCATACATAGCTGGTCTCAATAAATTGACAGCTGATGCATCGACACCAACATAATGTCTATAAGTTTCTTTACGATGAACAACTTTTGTAATTAAAGCACCATGTGGTGCTAACATAAATCGACCCAATTCTGTAAAAATGCTAACATCACCTAAACCATTTGGTTCTAAAATATCCTGAAAGACTTTTTGGACACCTTTTCCTATCTTAGCAATATCATTAGCTTCTTCATCTGGTTTATAGTTGACTCCAACACCTCCAGATAAATTGATAAAATCTAATCTCACACCCGTTTTTTCTTTAATCTCTACAGCCAATTGAAAGAGTTGTTTTGCTAGTTCTGGATAGTAATCATTGGTAACAGTGTTTGAAGCTAAAAATGAATGCAAACCAAAATGCTGAACACCTTTTTTGGCTAATTTTTCAAACCCCTTAAGGATTTGCTGATGTGTCATACCAAATTTTGATTCTTCTGGATTATCCATGATATCTGTCCCAAGAGCAAATACACCACCTGGATTGTATCGTAATGACACAGTTTCAGGTAATCCCACCATTTCTTCCACAAATGAAATCATTTCATAAGCATCCAAATTTATAGTAGCACCAATTTCTTTAGCATAGGCATACTCTTTAGCTGGTGTATTATTTGAAGAAAACATGACATCTTTAAATCCGAGCCTATGACTCATGATTAATTCTGTTTGAGTCGCACAATCAAGACCACAATTTTCTTCTTTTAAGATATTCAGAATAGCTGGTGTTGGGGTTGCTTTAACGGCAAAGTATTCTTTGAATCCTTTATTCCAAGAAAAAGCCTTGTTTAAAGCCCTCGCTTTATTTCTAATCCCCTTTTCATCATATAAATGAAAAGGTGTTGGAACATCTGTAATAATACTTTCAATGGTTTCTAAGTCTGTAAAGGGAATTTTCATTGTGATCTCCTAAATATTCTGATTATTTCAAATATTATAACATAAGTTGGTCATTTCCGTTCAATTCAACTAAAAAAACAGGTTGATAACCTGTTTTATTGATGTGATATCAGTGAAAGCAATTCCTTTTCTAGATCTGTTTGACTGATTTCTTCTTTTACCGTTTTTAGGACTTGACCACTTTTTGTTGAGAATAGCATGGTTGGAACTTCTGTAATATTCATTTGTTTGGCAAAAGATAGTTTTTCGTCTAGATAATAGGGAAAAGTGAATTTTTTCGTCTCTATATATAATTTAGCTGACGCACTGGTCTCTTTTTGACCATCCGTAGCATTAACCATTACAAAGTGAATCTTATCTTTATATTTTTGATATAAGTTTTCAATAACGGGCAATTCTTTTTGACAATGTGGACACCAGCTTGCCCATTCAACAATAAAAATAGGTTTATCATTAAATTCCTGTAAGTGTAACTCTGTGCCATCTGATTTTTTTAAAGTGGCATCTATAAGTTCTTGTCGAACGCTTTCTTTATTTGAATAGCTTGAACTAACAGAATTTGATGTTACTGTTTTATCTTTATGTTTTGTCAACTTATTATTTAGTATAAAAAAACTAAAGATAATAAGCATCAGACCGATCAATAAAATAGTAAGGTTTTTGTATTTTTTCATTTCTATACCTATTTTACATTTGAAATTATTTCATTTTGTCTTATTATATCAAAAAATGATCATTTTACTAAATGATTATCCAATAAAAAAACAGAGAAAATAATCTCTGTTTTTAGTCATTTCTACCAAAAATTCTTAAAATACTAATGAAAATATTGATAAAGTCTAAATACAAACTTAAGGCCATTGAGATAGCCCAACCATCACCAGGTCTTCCACCTGTTCCTTCATAAACACGCTTAATCATTTGGTTATCATAAGCAATTAATCCAGAAAAAATAAGTACTGAGATAATACTAATGAGATAATCTAAACCACTGTTCCCAATAAAAATGTTAATGAGACTGGCAACGATAATCCCAATTAATCCAGCAAATAATGCCTTACGCATACCTGACAAATCTTTTTTGACTCTAGAGCCAATAAAAGCCATAGCAAAAAAGACAATAGCCGAAGACACAAAAGCCTGGAAAACCGTACTCTTAGTATAAGCAACCATGATAAAACTCAAGGTAAAGCCATTTAAAGCTGAATAAATCAAGAAGATTGGTAATGCAGCTGGTGTGTTTTTCCGTGCGGTAGCACTCGCTGACACAACTAAAATAAATTCTAAAAAGACTGCTGCATAATAAACCCAAGAATAGTTAGTCAAGATTGCTAACATATTATCTGTAAAGACATATAGCATTAAGAAGGAAACAAAGGCTGATAAGCCTATTCCCATTCCGACCAAACCATAGATTTTTGCAAAAAACTGATTTAATTTACCATCCGTTTGTGTGTAAATAATATTCTCTTCCATTTGTTCTCCTCTTTTTCATTAACGATGATGACTGTTTAGTGTTTTACGTTTGAAAAAACGACGATTAGTCCATTTCTGACGTAGTGGCGTTGAAGCCTCTTTAACAGCCCAATATTTATCAACCATTGTAACAATATAGCTTTCACGATAGCGAGGAAAGGCAACAGTCGCTCCCCACATATGTTTTAAGATAATATCTTCTTCACGTTTATTTAAATGAGTTAATTTTCTAGCATTTCTTACTGCAATTCTCGGGTGAACCCAAGCATGGCTTTTATTAAATTTTGTAACGCGCCAATCATAATAAAAGAAATCATGTAATAAGCCACCACGAGCTGTACTTTCAGCATCCCAGCCAAATTTTTTAGCCATACGATAGCTTGTATAAGCAACATTGATTGAATGTTCTAAACGTGTGGAATGGTGATGTTGAACAATGCCACCTAACTTTTGAAATCTTGGATGTTCAATAAGTTGGCCAACAAGGTCCATAAATTCTTTATCTTCAGTGTATTTTCGCATATAATCACCTCACACTATCATTATAACATAGAACCCTAAATGAAACTGAAAATAAGAATACCAGCTGCTACAGCGACATTTAAACTTTCAGCTTGACCTGGCATAGTGATGTGAACTAATTGATTAGCTCTTTTAGCTAGCATAGGAGAAATACCTTGACCTTCATTTCCAAGAACTAATAAAAACGAATCTGGTTTCACAATACTCTTATAATCTTTTGACTGAGATGATAATGTACTTGCCAAAACGGGAATTTCGAGAGAAGTCATTAACTCTAGAACTTCCAGAACCGACTGACGATAAACAGGTATATGGAAATGACTCCCTTGCATGGACCTAAGCGTTTTTTGATTATATATATCAGCTGATTTATCAGAGATAAAAACTGCATCATAGCCTGCTGCATCGGCAGTTCTAATAATAGTACCCACATTACCAGGATCTTGCACATCTTCTAACAGTAGGTATTTCCCATTTGCTTTTATACTGAATTCTCTATTTTCATAAGCTACCTCAGCAATAATGCCTTGCGGATTTGGACTGTCACAAAGTTCTCTTAGAATATCATCTGAGACACAGGTAATTGGTAGTGACTGATCCAATCGCTCTTTCAATTCCTCTAAAACAAAGATGTTTAAAATATCCACTTTGGCTTTTAAGGCTTCTTCATATAAATGCCAACCTTCAATAAGGTAGGACGTTTTTCGATACTTCTTTTGCTTAAGTTTTTTTACTTTTTTAATGAGATTATTTGATTTAGAAGTTATAATAGTCATAGTGATATTATAACAAAAAAGGAGCCTACAAGATGAAAAAAGTAAGACTTATTGTTTCAGGTCGTGTTCAAGGGGTTGGCTTTCGTTACTCCACCTATCAGTTAGCAATTGATATGGGAAATATCTATGGTCGTGTCTGGAATAATGATGATGGGACAGTTGAAATTTTGGCACAATCAGATGACTCCACTCAATTATCACAGTTTATCCAAAAAATCAGACAAGGCCCCTCTCGTTTTGCAAAAGTAACCTATGTTGACGTTAAAATAGAGAATTTTGAAGATTTTTCAGACTTTAAGATGTCAAATTAAAATTCAGTCTGCAGAACTATTGAGTATTTAGACAAAAAGAAGTAGAATAGATAGGTATTATTTAGATTATAAAGGAAATAAAACGTGAAATTAAAACGAAATCGTATTTTATATTCGGCCTTCACAATATCATTATTGATGATGATGACAGGATGTGTTAGTCGAGATTCAAGTGGTAATCCGACTGGATTTATCTGGAATATTTTTGGCCGTCCCATGTCTTATTTTATTGACTACTTCGCTAACAATGCGAGGTTAGGTTATGGCTTTGCTATTATCATTGTAACTATCATTGTTCGTACACTAATCCTACCATTAGGGCTCTATCAAGCTTGGAAAGCTAGTTATCAATCTGAAAAGATGAACTATCTTAAACCAGTTTTTGACCCTATTAATGAGCGCATGAAAAATGCCAGCACTCAAGAAGAAAAAATGGCTGCTCAAACTGAGTTAATGGCTGCTCGAAAAGAAATGGGGTTAGACCTTTTAGGTGGTATGGGATGTTTACCACTTCTTATCCAAATGCCTTTCTTCTCAGCTATGTATTTTGCTGCGCAATATACTAAAGGGGTATCAACTAGCACTTTCATGGGAATTGATCTTGGTCATCGTAGTATGATCATGACTATCATTATCGTGGCTCTTTATTTCATTCAATCATTACTTTCAATGTATGGTGTTCCAGAAGAACAACGTGCACAAATGAAATCAATGATGTTCATGATGCCAATTATGATGTTTTTCATGTCTTTAAATCTACCATCTGGAGTCGCATTGTACTGGTTTGTGGGTGGTTTCTTCTCAATTATTCAACAACTAATTACAATGTTTATTTTAAAACCAAAACTTAGACAAAAAATTGAAGAGGAATTTGCAAAAAATCCACCAAAAACCTACAGTGGACAAAAGTCACGCAAAGATGTTACTCAAGTTACTCCTAATCCAACTATTCAAGCTTCAAAAGCGACTGGTAAGAAAAATAGAAATGCTGGCAAGCAACGGAAACGAAAATAATTTTAAAAGCCCCTCAGTGAGGGGCTTTTTTAATAATCAAAAAAAGATATTGTTATCGCAACATCTTTTATGATTCTGTTTTTTCAACTTTAACAATCTCAACTTGATAACTGCCAGCTGGTGATTCAATAGTTGCTTTATCACCAATCTTTTTCCCAATTAATGCTTGAGCAATTGGACTTTCATTTGAAATTTTTCCCGAAAAGATGTCTGCTCCTGCAGCACCGACGATATGATAGACATCTTGATCATCAGAACCGTCTTCTTTGACAACGACTGTTTTTCCGATAGCAACTTCATCTTTTGCAACTGCATCGCTGTCAATAATTTCAGCATAACGGATTTTGGTTTCTAAAGTTGAAATTTGACCTTCAACAAAAGCTTGCTCGTCTTTTGCTGCATCATACTCAGAGTTCTCAGATAAGTCACCATAAGATCTTGCAATTTTGATGCGTTCCACAACTTCTGGACGACGGACTAGTTTTAAATCTTCTAATTCTTGTTCTAGAAGTTCTTTTTCAGATTGGGTCATTGGATAAGTTTTTTCTGCCATTATTTTTTCTCTCTTCTCTTTTTTTAGAAATACAAGAGGCCAAAGCAATTGTGCCTAGCCTCTTTGAACATTCATCGTTCTAATGAATCTCAACTAATATCATAACATAAAATAGGTCATCTGACTTACTTTTATATAAGATTATTGTGAGATATTACTGTTTACATATTTTTCTACATTTGCAGTATGTTCTTCGTAAGTTTTTGCGTAGTAAACATTACCAGTTTTGACATCTGCTACAAAGTAAAGATAATCTGTAGAGTCTGGATTAACTGTAGCTTCTATAGCTGATTTACTTGGACTATCAACCGGCCCAGGCATTAAACCTGTATTGGTATAGTCATTATAAGGTGAGTTTATGCTTGTATTGATTGATGCATCTTCAGATAAAGTCGTCTTTTCACCAAGTTTACCTATTGCATAAAGTACTGCTATGTTACTTTGAAGAGCCATTCCAGAATCTAAACGATTGTTAAAAACACTTGCAATTTTTCGTCTATCTTCATCTGTAGAACCTTCTTTTTCGACTAATGAAGCCATTGTGAGGACTTCGTTTACCGTTTTTCCAGATGATGCTATTTTATCATAATATGGAGATAAGGTTTGATTAGTTGTTGAAATCATTTCTTCAACCAAAGCTTTCATATCTGTATCTTTATAATAATTATAAGTAGCAGGGAATAAATAACCTTCTAATTGATAGGTAGCTTCGTCAGATGATGGCAAATTACCAAGTAATTTAGAATATTTTTTAACCATATCCGCAATAAAAGTTTTATCTTTAACTACCGCTAAAAATGCTTTTGATGTAAAAGGTGTTTTATCTTTAGTTGACTTAGTTGCCACATTATCATCAATTGAATCTGCAATTTGTTTAATGGTGTAACCTTCTCTAACCAGAACTTTCCCGACTGCTGGTTTGGTTGGTTCTGTTGTCCCACCTTTTTGAAGTTCTTTTGCAATTTCGTCTAAAGACATACTCTTTTGAAGATTGTAATAACCACTTTGGAAGTTAGTGTAATTTTTAAATTTTGAATAAAAATTAAATACCGTTCCACTCTTAATTAGACCATCTTTTTCCAAAATTTGTCCAATTAATTTATTACCAGACCCAATTGGAATGTCAACCTGAACATAACTTTTATCTGTTTTATCGACTGGTTTTAAAGATGAATTAATATAATAAGCCCCAAAAAGTCCCAAGGCAATCAGGATTAAAACAAGTACTAAGATAATTCGTTTTGTTATCTTGTTAGCAAGACCTTCTGTTTTTTGACGTCTTTTTTTTCTCATTGATTTCTCAGTATCTTCTTTAACATCAGAAGACGTTTCTATTGGTTGATTTGAATTGACGGGTGCCAAGGTAGACTCAACTGACGGTGTTTCTGAATCTAATTCTGAACTAGTCTTATCACCTTCAGAAAATTGTGACTCAGAATCACTGTTTCCAATAAGATTTGTTTCTTCTGATGAGCTCATCATCGAATCATCTTCACTTTTCATAGACACTACAGGAAGTGGTTTTGTTTGATCAAATTCTGTACTTTCCATCATAGAAGCACTATTGGATTCTTTTTGACTTAGAGATGAGTCATTATTAGAACTGAAGTCTTGGCTTTCTGAAAAAATTTCTTCTGACTGTTTTGTTGAGAGTTCACTTGTAGGGTTATCTTCCTCCAAACTCTCAGTCTTGTTTTCTTTTCTTTCTTTTGGCGAAAAAGTATCGCTAATCTGATTTAATGTTTGGTCAATTGATTCTTGATCAGTTTCGACTGCAATGTGATTTTCTTGAAGTGCTTTTTGAGCATTATCATGAAGCTTTTTCTTTTGAGCTTGTAAATCTGCTTCAGCACGATCTTTTCGATCTTGCTCTTCATATTCCGCCATTAATTGAGCTGTTTTTTGAGCTAATTCTTTAGCCTCTTGTTCTTTTTGGAACAGTTCTTCTTCGCGGATTTTTCTAAGTCGATTGGCTTCTTCTAATTCCGCTAAAATTTGTTCTTTAAAGCTTCTACCACCTTGAGATTTTGACTCTTGGTCTTTTAAATCTGTCAAAGCTTTTCCTCCTAAACTTAGTCAATCGACATTATATCTTAAAAATTCACTAAAAGCAATAAAATACGCTATTTGTCACTGATTCTTAACAAATATTCTGTGGGGGTTTAATGCTTATTTTCCCAAATCATATCATACCAAACTGCCCCACCATGTTGAGAATCAGAAAGCCCCCTATCTTCAAATCCATTCATTTCATAGTAAGCAATTAAATAGTCATGACAGGTTAGAATAATCCCTTGTCTCTTTTGTTCTACGGCTAAATCCTTTAATGCTGCCAAAAGTGTTGTTCCAATGCCTTGTTTTTGAAATTTCGGAGCCACTGATAAACTTGTTACAGCTATATAGCCACCTGTTTGAGGATTTTTATTAACATGATGAAACAAATCATCTGTCAAATAAGGACTACTAAGAACAGGTCCTTCAATATAACCTGCAATTTCGTGATCCATTTCTAATATTAAAAAAGTGTCCCTTATCGTTTTTAAACGTTCTTCAACTGCTGAAGCTGTAGCTGCTTCATTTTCCGAAAAGTTAGCTTGTTCAATTGCTAAAATTGCATCTAAATCAGTTATATTTGCATGTCTGATTTTCATTGATTCCCTTCTTTCTAATAGATAAAAAGCCAAGAATGATCTTAGCTTTTTTATTTAGCATTATTGATTGTTCTTTGTGAGACTAGCTAGTAATTCTTCAAAAGAACGTTCGTACAATTGAATATCACCTGCCCCCATAAAGACATATACAGCATCTTCATGATCTAATAATGGAGACACATTTTCAACTGTAACAACTTGATGAGTTTTTTTAATTTTTGTTGCTAAATCTTCAACTTTAACGTCTCCATGGTCAACTTCACGCGCAGAGCCATAAATCTGTGCCAAATAAACAGCATCTGCTTCATTTAAAGCAGTTGCAAATTCATCTAAAAGAGCAATTGTTCTGGTAAATGTATGTGGTTGAAAAATAGCTACAATTTCTTTACTTGGATATTTTTGACGCGCAGCATCTAAAGTTGCAATGATTTCAGTTGGGTGATGAGCAAAGTCATCAATAATGATGGTGTCATTTATTATTTTTTCAGTGAAACGGCGTTTTACACCTGAGAAAGTCTTCATGTGTTTGGAAACAAGTTCCATATCAAATCCTGCAATGTAAAGATTAGCAACTATTGCAGTTGCATTTAAGACATTATGTTTACCATATGCAGGAACATGGAAATCACCAATTTGTTCGCCATGATAGCTGACTTTGAAGTCTGAACCATTAGTTGTTCGCTTAATATCATAAGCCATAAAATCATCTGATTCTTCAAAACCATAATAGTAAATTGGAGCATTTGTGGTGATTTTACGAAGGTAAGCATCTTCACCATAAAGAAATAACCCTTTTGTCACTTGTTTTGCATAATCATTAAAGGCATTAAAGACGTCATCGATACCAGTAAAGTAATCAGGATGGTCGAAGTCAATATTATTAATAATAGAATACTCAGGGTGATAAGGCATAAAGTGACGTTCATACTCATCAGACTCAAAAACAAAATATTGCGCATTAGCTGATCCACGACCTGTACCATCACCAATCAAATAAGAAGTATCTGTAATGTTTTTTAACACATGGGACAAAATACCAGTTGTCGATGTTTTTCCATGAGCGCCAGCAACACCTAAACTTGTAAATTGTTTCATGAAATCACCTAGAAACTCGTGGTAACGTTTAAAAGGAATTCCCATTTTATTGGCATAAGCAACTTCAATATTATTGTCATCACGAAAAGCATTTCCAGCAATCAACTCAACATCTTTTGTAATGTTAGATTCTGAAAAAGGTAGAATCTGAATTCCAGCTTGCTCTAGTCCACGTTGTGTAAAATAATACTTTTCAACGTCACTACCTTGAACGTGATGTCCCATCTGATGTAACATCAAAGCAAGCGCACTCATTCCTGAGCCTTTAATTCCAATAAAATGATACGTTTTTGACATGGTTTCTCCTCAATTTGCGTCAAGTTTTCTATTTTTCGATTTAAGAACAAATAACTGATAACAGGTTCAAACTGCAATCAGTTATTTGCTTTGATTAATTAACATCTTCAAAACTTAAGTTAAGTTCTTGCGCAATTGAACGCTCTTTATTAACTTGATTGTCTTGTCTATTATATATTTGACTTCTCTTTAAGAAATCATAATTATTTTTCTTTATGCCTTGTTTTGATTCATTTTTTGGCTCTTTAAATTGTTTTGGTATTTCAGCTAAAATGTAATCATCCTGACTTAGTTTTTCAGTAAAACGACTGAGTTCTGTTTTTGGTCTTTCGGCAACTTCTTTTTGTTTTGATGTTAAAGCGCCAACAGACTTCTTCTTACTAAAAACAGGTTTAGCAGGCATTTTTAGTTCTTTTCCTAAATAGGCTTGTCGTTTTTCTTTGACATCTAGTCTTGCTTTTTCTCTTGCAATCTCTGCATAGGACTTCCCTTCTTGATGGGACTGTTCCCGTTCTGCACTGATGCGAGAAGCATTACCTGTCTGACTTAAGAATTCATAATTTCTTGTATTATCGCTATAGTCTTTTTCTTGGTAGTAGCCATGGATATTACTAATGAGATCTTCATTATCATATAATCTCATATATACATTTGATTCTATAATGGGTTGTCCATCTGCAATTAATGGAAATTGTTGATCTGTCATCTATCCACCTACCTTTCTATAGCAAGTCATATTATAAACTAAATAGACTAATTTTTCAAAGTTTATCTTTATAAACATTCTATATTCTGTCAGTATAATCTTTAATACCTAGTATTTCTCTAATATCTTCTATTGACATAGTAGACCTTGATTCTTCACCATCTAAAACAGTTGTCACGAGATTTTTCTTACTTTCTTGGAGTTCGAGTATTTTTTCTTCGATAGTTCCTCTAGTTATTAATCGATAAACTTCAACGTTTTGTTTTTGGCCAATCCTATGGGCACGACTAATCGCTTGATTTTCGACAGCAGGATTCCACCAAAGATCTATTAATATTACAGTATCTGCTCCAGTTAGATTGAGGCCTACTCCTCCTGCTTTTAGGGAAATTAAGAAAGCATCTTTTGAACCATTATTAAATGCTCTGGTCATTTCTTGTCGATCATTTGAAGGTGTTGAACCTGTCATCATATAAGAGCTTAAACCAATTTTATCCATTTCTTCTTTTGTCTTATCAAGCATTCCTCTAAATTGTGAGAAGATAAGAGCACGATGACCATTTTCTTTAATCTGAGCCAGTAACTCTCGTAAACTGTCAATTTTCCCACTTCCTCCTTTATAGTTCATAAATAAACTAGGAGTATCACAAATTTGTCTTAAACGTGTAATTCCAGATAATATTTCAATTTTTCGTTTATTGATATCATCATCTGTTGCACCTAGAAGACTTTCTTGTATTTGAGAAAGTTGGGCTAGATAAATGGCTTTTTGGCTGTCAGCCAATTCACTGGTATAGTTCATTTCAATTAAGTCAGGGAGCTCAGGCAAGACATCTTCTTTTTTTCGCCTCATAATGAAAGGCTGAATAGCTTTTGCAACCTGGCTAGCATCTAGTTTACTAAATGCCTTTTTCTTAGGCAATAAGCCTGGTAAGACAATTTGAAAAATAGACCAAATTTCTGTTAAGTTATTTTCAATGGGTGTTCCAGACAGGGCAAAACAATTTTTGACATCAAAGTCTCTCAGTTTCTGTGCAATTTTAGTCTGGTTATTTTTCATCACTTGTGCTTCATCAAGAATCAAATAATCAAATTGTTTCTCTTGAAAAAGATTAAAATCTTGTCTAAATGATGCATAACTTGTTACAACAACCTGATGATCTTCTGAAATAGTGGCCATTCTTACGTGTTTTAAACCATAGGAAACAGCGACATCAATAGTTGGTGCAAATTTTTGAAATTCATCTTTCCAATTATAAATTAAACTGGATGGGGCCAAGATAAGCACTTTAGTATTTTTTTCTAAAATAGTGGATAAGAAAGCAATGGTTTGAAGTGTTTTTCCAAGTCCCATATCATCAGCAAGAATGCCACCAAATCCATAATGATTTAACATAGCAAGCCACTTAATACCAATCATTTGATAGTCTCTTAACTCAGCATTAAGTGATAACCGAGGAAGTTCAAAAGCTTCAGGATGTCTCAGATCGTAAGCTAATTGTCTAAAGGATTCTGAAAAAGAAATATTATCATAATGATCAAATATATCCGCAACTTGAAAGGCGGCTAATTGATCTAATTGAATATGACCATTTTTTAAATGTTTCGCTCTTAATGTCTGAAGTGTTTGACTAATCTTTTGCGTTTCTTCATCAAAGACTACCAATTTCCCAGCTTTGTTGATAAAGTAAGGTTCACTGTCAAATAAAGCTTTGAGTGCTTGGTCAACATCATTTTGAAAGATAGAAGAGAAATCAAATGAAATATCTAATAGACCGGCTTGTCTTTCAATTTCAATTTTTGGTTTTTCCGTATAACGTAATGCTTCGATATCAGCTGACAAAGAAACAACAGCTAGTTTTTCAAATTGTGGTAGCGTTTTAGTAAAAAATCTATATAGTTCTTTTTGGTCTAATGCGGCATGAAAAGCTGTAAAGCCTGTTGTAAAACCTGTTGATTTTAGAAGCTTCATTAAACTTTCTTCTTTTTTATAATGACTGGCAAAGGGCAGATTGAGCATCTCTTCATTGCTACTAACTTGAACATTGCCATAATCGAATGTAATCTGAGACTTGATTTTGTCATCGGGCATCAAATCAAAATCCACCATAATATCAAAATCCATTATGGTAAAACTTTTTGGTGCTTTGACTTCGCCAATCGTTTTGAAAGTAAGAAGACTATTTACTAGCTTTGTTTGGTCTTCTAAATCAAAGAAGATGTGTTTCGACAAGTCCGATTCTAAGGGTAAGCTTCTAATAGCACTAATCAATTTACTTTGCTGGTAATTTAAATGATAGAAAGTATTTTGATAAAGCAAAAAGGTATTTTGAAATAGAGCACGAGCATTTTTTTCTATAATTTTTAACTCAAAAGATTGTAAATGAACAACGACTTCAAATTGAAAAAGATTTGCAGACTGGTCGATTTCTTGAAAATAAACTTGTTTATAAGTTTTATTATTATCTTCGAATAAAAATTCGTATAAGTGGTTCATTAAGTGAAGACCTTCTTCAAATAATCCTACTGGAAGCCTTAAATTTCTACCGTGGTTTGGAAAAAGTGTCTCCAATGAATGCTTATCATTTTCTGGTATTAGACGCCATAGAAATTGTATCAAGTCTTGACTTTCTTCATCAAACTGGAGTAAAGATAAGGGTTCATAATAATTTTTTCCAATCTGATAAAAAGATTCGCTTTTGACAACATTTAAAAAACCTTTAATATCTCTGACGACGTAAGACCGCTCATCTGGTAACCTATTTATTTTTAAAGACCACCAAAAATCTGATGAATAAGGACTCTGACTCCCATAGGCAGACAGTCTATATAATGTAGTCTCATCTTCATTCATCTCTATTCCATCAAGAAATAAACTTCCAAAGGAGTTTTTCTTTTTTATAGTCGTTTCATTACTATGCTCTTGTTGTAACTCATCTAATATAGCTTTCCCTTGATTGGTATTTTTTAAATAGTATTCAAGTGCTGCTATATGTTCACAGTAATTCTTTTTGGCAAAAAAGGCACATTGACAAGTCACTTTTTCATCTTGAAGAGAATAAAAAAGAGCATTACCATCAACTTCTGCATTGACACCATCTTGGGTTTTATCTAAAATCTTAACTTTTCCACTATCATACAGTTCAATTCCTTTATTTCTAATACGACCTGGAATCATTCTTACCATCAAGAAACCGCCTATTCTAGGGCAAATATGCACCAAAACTCTATCCTTTTATTATAGCAAAAATCCGAACAAATAGCATTGATTATTTCAGATTTGCTAGCTTTTTATAAGATTGATATTTTTATGAAATAATAATATTTTATTAATTAAATGCTAATATTATTACTAAATAAACTTTTTTTGTGAATTGTTTTAAGTTATAATAACAAATGCAAAGAGTCGGGGATAAAAAAACTCTTTGCAGGGGGGAATTTATGAAACATAAAAAACTAACAAAGCTGATGCTTGGTTTAGCTGCATCTAGCTCTGTTTTACTTTTTGCACCTCAAAGTAAAGTGCATGCTATCGTGGGGATTGAACCTGGTCAATCAATTGGTAGAGGTAATTACCAAGAAATGAAAGGTCCAAAATTAATTGTCCGCTTAGTTGGAATCAATATTGATAATCCAGCTGATAGGATAGAAAGTCATTATATGCAATATGCTATTGAGCAAGGACAGGTCATTTCTAAAAGTAAACTGCTTTATTATGCCCAAGAAATGTTGCACAATACTGTGGGAGGTATTGAAAATAATGCATTCAATATTCAAGTGGTAGCATTTGAAGAAGGAGCTTCTGTCAAAAGACAAGTATCTCCACTAAATGGTGGTATCATGCATGAGATGCCAATTACAGAATATGGAGTTGATATTCCTTATACCAAAGATAGTGATGACAATCCAACTTATGTTTTGAAAGGAAATATCTACTTCAAAAGACTGGATGATCAGCCTATAACAATGGTTAATCTACCAAGAGGAACTGAAGTTGCTGCTGTACATCGCGTTAATTTTGTAGATGTGACAAACCAAAGACAGACAACCGAAGAGTTTAGTACTGTTGGTTCATCATTTTACGAATACCCTGTTTGTCATGTAGGAGATTATATTAGTGACGATGAGCTATACAAGACAGCTAAATTCTTATTTGAACATTCACACCTACCAGCACAAGGATATGTTCTCAAACAACGTATCTCAACGAAAGTTGCTCAAAATCATGGCATTTGGAATGATTTATATCAATTTGATGTCAAAGAAGGTCCATTTATTCATACCATTTCTAATATGAGACCTTATTTAGAAGGTAGAGAGTATCCTGTTGATCATATTTCAGAAACTTATTTTGTAACAAAGACAAATCAAGAGTTATCACCAGCGACATCAACTGTTACAATGGATATCGTCAATCATACTGATAGAAAATTATTATTCAACAAAGAGATTACAGCTCCTAAATTGATGGTTGAAAATGGTCTTAAACAATATTTAAATCAGCATCCTCAATTATTAACTCAAAAAGATGGTAGTCTTTATCATCTTATCTCTATCAAAAAAATAGATGATTATCACTTTGAAGTTGCTGTTGATAATAAATAAACAAAAAAACCGTTGCTTTTGCAAACGGTTTTTACTTTGTCAAAATAATGGTAAAGATTGTCCCTCTGGGATCATTGTCTTCAACTTTAATGGTCCCACCTAGTTGTTTTAAAATTTTGCTAACCAAACTTAAACCAATACCATAACTCCCAATAGCTGAGTTTCTACTTTCATCAATGCGATAAAATAACTCAAAAATTTGCTTCTTATTGGATGGCGCAATACCAATACCAGTATCAGATATTTTGATACTTACCTGGGTATCATCTTCTTTAGCAGAAATGTTAACATAACCACCTTTATGATTATATTTAATAGCATTTTCAATAATATTATATAAAACACGTGATAAGAGCTGTTGATGACTGTTAATAGTAATATGGGGTGAGTTAAGGGTTACCGTCACATCTTTTTGATGAATAAGATCTTTCAAATCAGAAAGACTCTCATCGATAACCTGATTTAAATTAACTAAGCTCTTAATTAATTTTTCTTCATTACTAAATAACAAAATACTTTCAACAAGGCGATTTAATCTAATGACATTTTGGTCAATAATATCAATGAAGGCTTTGACTTTTTTGGGATTAAAATCGTTTTGTTTTTTAAACAGATCAACACGTGATCTCATCACTGCTAAAGGTAACCTTAATTCATGGGCAACATCACTGGAAAATTGTTTTTGCCTATTATAACTCTTATAAATTTTCTCAAATGCCTGATTAAAAGTAGAAGTTAATTGTTTGACTTCTAAAGTCCCTTTCGCTAGTACAAGCTCTTTTTGATATGCTTCCAAATGATCGACATCGATATGCTCTACAGTATCAGAAAGTTGTTTGAAAGGTCTTAGTATATTCTTGATTAAAGCAAGTAACAGTATTGAACCTATCAAGATAGTCGCAAATAAAACAGCAATTGAAAATAAGCGATATTCATTAGTAGCAATAATAGTATTGTTATCAACAATAATAGATGATTTGCTTTGAACATCACCTGTATCAAGGCTATTAACCAATTGTTCTGTTAAATAAGTCTGATACCAATTTAAAACTAAATTGGAAATAAGCGTCATACCTACAAAGACTGAGATAACACCAGTGCTCAATTGAAATATAACAGTTTGACTAATATGACCTTTTTGAAACTCTTTCATTTTTTCCCTTTTTCATTTCCAATAAATCATCATTATTAAATAACTGGTATGTCACTTAATTAGCTTTAATAATGCCTTAATATTATATCTAAAAAAAAAGAGAAAAAGCTATACTATACCTATAAACAGTAACTTTGATTATGTCACTTTTTATAAGTCATCATACATTTTTGAACTTAATTGAAGAAGGTGACCTAATAATTGATTGACATCACCAATTAAGTTGAAAATATCATCTTCACTTAATATTTCATAAGATAAATCACTACCTTCACTATTTGAAGTTTCATAAGCTTCAAGCCATTCTGAACTAGTATAAAATGACTTTAAATCTAAATAGGATGGATAGCTCTTCTCAAAAGTCTCTATCGCTTGATTTAAAGAAATGACGTTTTGTTGGACTTCTTTAAAATATTTTTCATGTTTTTGTAATTCTTGCTGATTCATAAGACTTCTCCAATCGTTTTTTCCATCATAACATATCTCGTAAAATAATAAAAAAAAAGAGACATAAGTCCCTTTTTTTGATTAGATATGATTTTTTAAACTCTCAGCTGCTAGTTTCCCAGAAGTCAAGGCCCTTGCGTTATTTGCACCAGATGGTGAATCTATTCCCATTACACCACCGACAACCTCACCTGCGGCATAAAGACCTTTGATCACATTTCCTTTGGTATTTTCAACTTCAAGTTTATTATTTACAACTAATCCACCCATAGTTGTCGCAAAACGTGGTCTTTGTTCAATCAAATAGTAAGGCCCTTGACCAACTTTTTCTTGCAAGAATCGACTTTCTCTATGGAAATCTTGATCATTACCTTCCTCGACAAATTGATTGTATCTATTCACCGTATTAACCAATGCTGTTTCATCCATGCCAGCACTCATAGCAAGTTCCTCCAAACTATCTGCATGGTAGAAATAAGGTGTTTTTTGACCATTATTATCCAGCCATTCATCTAATTCTGCAGCTGAAATACCTGCTGCACCCCCACCAACAACAACTAAATCAACTGTCTCTTCCACTACTTCTGTTGATCTTGCTATCGTTGGTTTTTGTCTTGCCTTGAGGACATCAACATTGTCTTGACTACTTGCTTGTAACACTGCTTCAGAAACACCATCAATGACACCTTGACTTGTTGATGAAGCACCTGACACTGCATCTACATTTAAAGTTTGAAAGTCAATGATTTGAGAAGGCATCTTTTCAAAGACTAAATCAGATAAGCCTGCAGATTCACCAGCACTATCTATCTTAATGGAGGTAATTTCTGAGTCACTAAAAGTGACAATCATAGGCAGTTCACTATTATGTCCATGAGCCATGACATGATATTCCCCTGCTTTATATTCCAATGGTTTTTCCATCAATGATTTAAGGCGTTTGGCTTTTTGCGCCTCTGCTTCTTTGTCTTTTACTAAATGGAAAGTTTCATCCATAAATTGCCATAAAGGCGTTGGTATTACAAGTGACTGCCTTTCATGACTATCTGCAAATGCAGGAATATGGTCTCCTCTCATTATTTTAGTGGCCCAATCAGGCTCAATAAGAAAACCTTTTGCTACCGCAACTAAATCATATCCTAAATCCAATGCTGCTTGAGCATCTGCTTTTTGTAAAATGGATCCTACTCCAATAACAGGAACATTTGCTAATTGGTTAGAACGATTCTTATTGTATTTTTCTATTGTTGGTTCTAAATCATTAGTATTGACTAAAGACGTCCGTGAATAGATTCCCATAGAAAAATGGACATAATCTAAACCAATTTCTGCTAATTTTTCAAGAAGGAATAAGCTATCTTCAAAACGGATACCAGGTTCTTCAATTTCTTCTGGAGAGAAGCGGTAACCTAAGATAAAGTCTGGTACTTTTTCTTCTTTTTTTACTTGGTGAGCTGCTTCTAAAATACTGATTGCAAATTTACTTCTCTTTTCAAGCGTTCCACCCCAAGCATCTTGTCTGCGGTTTGAATGTGGTGACAAAAATTGTTGCAATCAATAAGTATTGGCCCCATGAAGTTCGACACCATCAAAACCCGCTTTGATAGCACGACGGATAGCTTCTTTGAAATTGGAAATCATATCCAGTATTTCTTGATGGGTCATTTCATTTGGAACTGGTGCCCCAGGTCTCAAGGCAGCTACTGCTGAAGCTGAAATGGGAGTTGCCCCACCGTTCATCTCTGGCCAAGCCATTCTCCCCGCATGGTAAATTTGAATCAATGCTTTTGACCCTTTATCTTTAATGGCAGTCGCTAAACGGCTTAAACCTTCAATTTTATCATCATTTATTTTCAACGAAAGCACTTTCTACTATGACAGTGCCAATAGTACCTGAGCGCTGTGCATAGTAACGAATGAGCTCTTCAGTGATTGTTCCATCAAAATAGGCAGATTGTGTCGTCATTGGCGCCATAACCATACGGTTTTTGAGTTGTTGACCACTTGATAGTGCTATATTATCTAATAATTTTTTTGTCATATTATTTCCTTTATTTCCAAATAGAACTACTCTATTAATCATTCTAATAAACGTGATATTATTTGCTAGTAGTATGTCATCTTTATAAATGAATGACTGATGGTTTTTTTTACTTTGATAACTACGTTTTAGCATTTATTATTTTAAAAAGATGACAAAAGGTCATCTTTTTAAATTCTATTTATCATTAAATAGAAGATCATGAATATAATCTACTGTCATATCTTCACCGGTAAAGAGTTTGAAGGCTGCAGCACCTTGATAAAGCATCATACCTAAACCATTCATGGTCTTTTTAGCGCCATTAGCTCTTGCAAATTTTAATAATTTTGTTTCTGCTGGAGAATAAACGACATCAAATACAACAAGATCTGGTCTGATTACCTCTGGGTCATTGATAAGGCTTAAGTCTATTAGCTTGCCCATACCAACTCCAGTTGCATCAATATAGATACTTGACTCAGCAATTGATTTCTTGAAAGCTTCTTGATTGTCAATATCTGTGATGCTTGCTTTAGTATCTGTCTTACTCATGATTTTTTCGACTGTCTTTTCAGCATTTGCATAAGTAGGGTCATTTGGGTTAAAGATTCGTACTTCTTTTGCGCCATCTAAGCTCAATTGAACGGCAATGGCAGTACCTGCACCACCTGCACCTGCAAGTGTTATGATTTGATCCTTGACAGATACTCCTTCTGAAGCTAAAGCTTTAACAGCTCCTACACCATCTGTATTATGACCAACTAAATGCCCTTCACCATCTTTATTGACTACGGTATTAACTGCACCAATAAGTTCGGCAGCTGGTGATAACTCATCTAGATATGGAATAATGGCTTGTTTATTTGGCATTGAAACATTTGCACCACGTATTCCTAGAGCACGTATACCTTTTACAGCATCTTCTAATTCATCATTACCAACCTCAAAAGCAAGATAAGCGTAATCTAGACCTAACTTAGCAAATGCTTCATTATGCATTTTTGGTGATAAACTATGACGAATAGGAGTTGCGATTAATCCTATTAATAAGGTGTGTCCTGATAAACGTTCTGACATAATATACCTCTTTCATGACATTTATTTCAAAATACTATCTTTTATTTTTTGTTGCTATTTGAAAAAATAGAAACACCAAAGATATGACTATAACGACGTCCTGTAAAGATCATTAGCGCTGCTGATGCAAAACCACAGAAAGCTACAAAAAGCATGATTAAATCTGCATGATTTGCAGCAATTAATTTAGCTGCAATTAATGGGACAACATACGAACCTACTGACATAACAAAGAAATAAATACTTGTGTTACGACCTTTATTGGTATCGAAAAAATGATTTAATACAGCATTCCCCATTTGGAGTAAACCACCCGCAGCAAAGAATCCAATGAGAATACCTGCAAGTGTGAGCGTTCCTGCTGTTGGATAGAAATAGACTAACAATCCTGCTAAACCAGCAAAAATGGGGCTGATGACTAAAATAGCCATATCTCGAACACCACGAACCATGATGAAAGCAAATACTACAGTTGCAATCAACCCGCCAAGTTGATAATAAGATGTTACTGCAGAAGCACCTGATTCAGACATATGAATCACATTTTGAGCATAGAGTTTTGATGCTTGTTGGAATAAATAGAAAGTTGAGTAAATCGTAAAGGCAAAGGCTGATAGAACAACACCATCAATAGCAAAATTAGCTTGATTTTGATGTTTTACAGTTGAATGATTTCCTTGTGTACTTTGACTTTCTTCAAGGTATTTTATAGCTTGACTAGCTGAAATTCCCTTTTCTTTTTGAATATCACTATCAGGAAAATGGGAAAGTAAAATACCAATTAAGATAATAAAACTCAAGACAAATGGCACCCACAAAGCTAATGCATTTGAAATCTTGTGACTGACAATAAAGGCAACTAATAATGGGTAAAGCATTGATGAGATATTAATAAATGTTTTACCAATAATACTAGCTATTGATTTTTCTTTTGGAAAAATTTCAAATAAGGCTGGATTAATTGAACTATCATATAGTGAAGTCATGGCGCCACCAATAAATGAAAGTATATTTGCCATCCAAATATTGGTTGCAATTAGAAATGAGCCAAACATAATCACATAACCAATCAAACCTGCTACAATCAAGGGTTTCCGTCCAACCTTATCTGATAAGGTTCCTGCAAATGTTAGAAATATAATTTTTCCTAGTCCAGTCCAGGCAATAACACCAAAAACAGCTGCTGCAGCCACATGCCATTTTGTTGCAAAGTAACTAGCATTTTGTGAAATAAAGACAGCTTGCATACCATGACAAAAGTAAGTCATCCAAAGTAAAAAAGCAGTGAGATTGTATTTATTGTTTTTAAACATGGTTCTTCCTCACCATCAATAATGATGGTCTTTTCTTTTATTTTTATTGTTTATGTATACGATCAAGATATGCTTTATGTTCTTTTTCTGCATATTGACGGCGCCCACCTGGTTTTGGTGTTTGATCTCCCATCATAATCCCAAAACCACCCTCAACACGAAGTTCATGACCATTTGTGTAGTCTGAGCGTTCACTTGCTAGATAAAGCACAGCATTTGCAATATCCATCGTATTACCAATGCGTTTATTGGCTGTTAGAAGCTTTACGTCCTTTTTCAACTTCAGGATCAGCATAGAATGCTTCTGATCATGGTGTCTTTACAAAACAAGGTTGAATACAGTTACTTCGAACACCAAATTGTCCCCATTCTGCTGCCATTTGTCGTGACATCATATTGACACCAGCTTTTGTTGAACTATACGCTGCAGAATAAGTTTCTGGAAAAACGGAAGCAATAGTTGATATGTGAACCATATTTCCCTTGCCTTGTTTAATCATTTGACGACCAAAACGTTGTGATACAAGGAAATAACCTGTAAGGTTAATATCTACGGTTTGTCGCCATTCATCCAAGGGCAAGTCTTCTAAAGGACATGCTCTTAACATGGCTGCCGTATTCACCAAAATATCCACTTTCCCAAAATGATCTATTGTTTGACTAACCGCACGGTCCACATCTTCTTCTGAGGTAGAATTGGTAACCAACGCTAATGTTTCAACCTGGTATTTTTGAGAAATTTCATTTGCATAAGCTTCAAGTTCTTCTTTTTTGATATCCAAAAGGACAACCTTTACTCCTTGTTTAGCAAACTCTTCTACGATTGTTTTTCCCATTCCCCCAACAGCTCCAGTGACTGCTGCAACTTTTCCTTCTAATCCTAACCATTGATCAGACATAATTTCTCCTTTTATATTATATAATTTTTTATCATTATTTTAGTTTTATTTTCATAAAATTTTAAACTGTTATGATAGTAATTCTGGCCAAGCTTCTTTCAAGACTTTCTCAGTTGCTTGATAAGTATAATCTGTCATATGATTTAACCCTTTTTCAAGATGGGCATCATTGATGACTTCAACACCTATCACTTTTGGTATTATTCCTGCCTCTTTAATCATTTTGACAAATCTTGCTGTATCTTTGGCACCTGTTCCAGGAGCTAAACGGTCATGCATGGATTCATCTCTTAGTATAGCCTTTGCATATGGTCTTTCATAAGCATCGTTAATCTGAATCGAAATGACTTTTTGAGCTTCTTCTTTAGTGAGTGGATGGTAATCTTGATTAGCTCTGACCCAATGCCAAGTATCTAAAATTAACATAGCATTTTTAGCTTTTGATTCCTCAACAACTTTAAATGCCTTTTCAAATGTTGGTAAGCCACTATATGGCATTGGCTCTACTCCAATAATTAAATCTCCAGCTCTTTGGCAAAGTTCTTTTAATTTTTGAGCTGTATAAGCTATGTCATAATTCTCCATTAAACCACAGTTAATGTGTTCCACATTGAAGAGACGACACATATGAAAACATAACTGTTCTTTATACTTTTGTTCATATGATCGATTTTCTTCAGCCCATTGAACAATATATTCCACTTCTGTAACTCTCATTTGGTATTTGTCAAGAATTGCTAGAATATCCTGATCTGTTAAGCCTTCACTTAGAGCATCTACGTAATTCTCTGTTCTTAATCCAATTCCTTCATATCCGGCATCTTTTGTAGCTTTCACACGTTCTTCAAAGCTACATTTATCACCTAGCGTCCATGAACAAATTGTAATTGGTATTTGATATGACATCATGTCACTCCCCTCTTTATTTTCATTATAAGTTAAAAAATTCACAAAAACAAATTGATTTTTGAAAGGCTTTCCATAGAAAAAATTTATCGTTTATGCTAGACTTACTGATAAGAAAGGGTGATAGGATGAATCTACAACATTTAAGGTATTTTGTGACACTTGCAAATTTAGAGCATTACACAAAAGCTGCTGAACAATTGCATATTACTCAGCCAACTTTAAGTCACGCTATTGCCATGATTGAAGAAGAATTGGGATTACCTCTTTTTAAAAAACAAGGACGAAATGTCATACTAACCAAGGAAGGTGACGTTTTCAAAGAGGAAATTCAAAAAGCTTTAAGCATTATTGATGATACTGTTGTGACCATGCAAGCACATGCACAAATGACCATTCAATTAGATATTGCTTTACTAAGATCACTGAGTCATTATATTGTGCCAAATCTCATTAGAGATTTTATGTCCAATTATCCTAATCACCATATCCAGTTTAATTTTTTTAATGATAGTGGCATGTCAATCGATTTATTACAAGGTGTTATTGATGGGAAATATGACCTTGCATTTTGTTCAAAATTAGACCAATATAAACAGATTAGTTATATTCCTATTGCTGTTCAAGATATGGTCCTCGTTGTGCCGAAGGACCATCCTTTGTCGACTTTAGATAAGGTTCAACTTAAAGATACTCTTTCTTATCCACAAATTTGGTTTTCAAAACGAAGTGGGTTGAGACCTATTTATAATAATCTTTTTAAAGGTTTTAGTGATGAAGTGACGGTAGCATTTGAAGTTGAAGAAGATGAAACTATTGCTGGACTTGTAGCACAACAATTTGGAATTTCTATATTACCAAGAATGGATTTGCTACAGACACTAGACGTTGATATTATAGAACTAGATGAATTAAAAGCATCGCATTACTACTACCTTGCCTACTTAACAGATGCAAAAATATCACCAGCTACCGAAGATTTTATTTCATATGTCACAAAATCATTTAAACAGAAAAAATAGATTGGATTAGACCTAATCTATTTAAATTTATTAACAAAAAAAGTAAAGGTTAAACCTTTACTTTTTTATCTCTTGACTACTCTTTTTTCTTCTTGAAACCAAGTAATCCTAATATTGCTATTAATATACCTTGTCCGACCAATAGATTAGACTTATTAGTTTCATCTCCTGTATTTGGAAGTTCTTGGTGCTTATGCTGAACAGCTTGGTTTTTAATTGTCTCAGATGTTGAAGCGTTTTGACTAGCAGACAGTGATAGGTGCTCTGATGTCATCGTTGTTTCACTACTACTCATCGATGTTTGTTCAGATAAACTGAGTGATTGACTTAAACTTAGAGACTCTGAACTACTTTCTGAGAAGAATCTTTCAATTAGTGACCCCGCTAGTGAATTACTTCCCAACTCATCATCTTGGAAGAGTGATTCTGAAGTTGATTCAAATACTGACTCATCAAATGATGATTGTGATTCTGATAAAGAAGCATTGACTGATTGATCATAAGCTGATGATGATTCGGACAATTTCTGACTAGCAGAAGACTCATATTGTGACAGAGAAATAGATTCTGAAGTGAATTCATCCTTTTCACTGATTGATTGCGATTCTGATGCTTGAATGCTCACTGATTTATCAGCATTTGAAAGTGACTCTGATTCTGATTTTAGAACACTTTCTTGTGATTCTGACAAGAATTCTGATAAAGATTGATTTTCTTGCTTATCTTTTTCAGAAATTGACTCTGATGTTGAAGCTAGTACAGAATTTTCATATATTGATTGTGATTCTGAAGCTGAGTTTTCTAAGGATTGATCGTAAA
The DNA here is from genome assembly GCF_000188055.2 of Streptococcus urinalis 2285-97. Classification (NCBI taxonomy): domain Bacteria; kingdom Bacillati; phylum Bacillota; class Bacilli; order Lactobacillales; family Streptococcaceae; genus Streptococcus; species Streptococcus urinalis. Next base: position 304,678 of record NZ_AEUZ02000001.1, on the reverse strand, counting down.
TAGAAAGTGATTCTGAGGCTGATAAACTAGCTTGATATTCTTGTAAGGATACGGAATTTGAAGTAGAGGTCATCACTGACTCATAATATTGTGAATCTGCAAGTGATTCTGAAGCACTGATTGAAGCAGCATCATTTGAGAGGGATTCTGATTCAGATTGCAAAACACTGGCCTGAGATTCTGATAAAGACTCTGATAAGGATTGATTTTCTAATCTATCTTTTTCAGAAATAGAAGCCGATGTTGAAACGAAGATCGAATTTTCATAAACTGACTGTGATTCTGAAGCTGAGTTTTCTAGGGATTGATCATACAATGATACTGAAGCTGAAGCTGATTCTAAAATCGATTGTTCATATTCCGAGAGTGATGTCGAATCAAGATCGCTCATTGACTTCTCTTGATTGGATAAGGATTCTGAGGCAACTAGACTTGCTGATTCTTCTTCTGTTGATAGAGATGCTGAAGTTGAAGCTAGAACAGAACTTTCATAAACTGACTGTGATTCTGAGGCCGATTTTTTTGTGAATTCCTCATAAGCCGATAAGGATGTGGACTCTGAAAGACTCAATGACTTTTCCTGATTGGATAAAGATTCTGAAACTGAAGTTAATACAGATGCATCTCTAGTCGATAGCGATTCTGAAGCTGAAAGACTCTCTTGTTATTCTTTCAATGAAGCAGAGGCTGATACTGATGTCACTACAGATTGGTAATACTCAGAGTCTGCTAGAGATTCTGAAGTGCTAACAGAGACTTCAAAATTAGAAATACTTTCAGATGTTGATAGGCTAACTGATTGATCATGTTGAGACAATGATTCTGAAATTGAAGCATTTACCGAAGCCTCATGCTCAGATTGTTCCGTTGATAAAGATGCACTGACAGATTGTGTGTATTCAGATAATGAAACTGATTCTGATTGCGAAACAGATTGATCATGTGCGACTAAAGAAATCGAGTTTGACTCACTGAGTGATTGATCATGAAGTGATAACGATTCTGAACTAGAAACACTTAACGATTCAGCAGTTTTCTCAGACTCAAAGGCACTCTTACCTGTAGCATCTCTGACATAGGCACCATGGTAAGCAGCAAATTTATATCTATTTAGGACGATAGTTTCAAGACTTGATACAAGTCCAATATCTTCGGTATTATTATATGACGCTTTTACAACAATCATATAGACATTATTGTTTGTATCTGAAAAAGCATTATTTCCCCAATCAATGACAATATTTCCATATTGGTCTACTGTATGTGAATAGACATCTGTCACATCAGTTAGGGTTGATAGATCAGGATTAATACTTTGACCAATTGTTGTAGTTGTCCCTCTATAAATCTGAACTGTTGCATCTCTTAAATTTACCGTACTGGTAATGATATGTCCAGTACCGTCATCAGTATTTGTAACATTAGTAATTTCAGAATAATAATGATAACTAGTTGTTAGATTATTACCATTTGGATTAACTAAAGTATTATATGTTACTGTTTGGGTTGTTTCATCCTGCTGAACAATGCGCGAATTTATTTGTAAATCTTGATTTCCTACTTTAGTAGTGGTCTCTGTCCCATAAGAAATATTCTCAGTAATAGATTGACTTGTTGTACCTACACTAGCAGTAAATGTTTGTCCAGAAGTTGTATTTGGGATTAAGCGATCATCTGGCCAGATTGGATTGGTAACAGACGCTTTAGTCACATTAATAATATCCGATGTGAAGGTGTATTTGATAGTGTGTGTGTCAGGATCATAAACACCTGTTGCTAAAGTTTCTCCATTTGATTGAATCTGTTCAACAGTTAAGCTAGTACCCACGCCATTTATATCCAAATTATCACTTAGTTTGATTGAAAAAGTATCATTTGCGCGTGCGGAAGCTATTTGAAATGATGTTTCTAAATACAAATGCTCACCAGTACCCATGTTAATGGTTCCTGGATTGACATTTTGACTATCGTTAAATGATATTGCCACATTGGTTAACTGAGAGGTTACATCTGTCGGTGTGGTAGCTGCTGCACGAACGTATACTCGACTTCTAACCATTCTAGGTGTTACTTCTGATGTTGATTCAGATGCTGATATTGATGTAGAACTACCTTCAGACGTTTTTGATAGCGACTCTGAGGTTTGACTCCTTGTGTCTGTCGATGTAGTGCTAAGTGTTTGACTCTCTTGACCATCTGATAATGACTGACTAGTAGAAGATTGTGATTCACTAGTAACGCTTGTACTAGTGCTTCCAGTAGAAGATGTACTTGCTGTTTCCGTTGTTGAGACAATCACAACATCTGTATTACTACTGGCATTTGTGGTATCTGTTGCAACTGTCGTTTCATCTGCCTGTACAACAGCATTTGAAATAAGTGCTCCACCAGAAACCGTTCCTGCTAAAAGAAGAGCTTTTATATACTGTCTATTTTGTAAAGAAAGTTCAGCAGAATCAATTGAGGACTCACGCTTTTTTAATGTTATTGTTTGTCCACCTTGTTTAATCATTTTCCATTTTGAAATGAGAATACTTACCCAATTTTTACCAGCTTTATACATTTTGACACGTACTTGGGTATCAGAAATAAGCTTTTTTTCCATTATTTTTCTTTATCAATTTTAAACCTCCTTACAAGACACAAATATCTGAATATTTAAGTTTACGATTATATCATACCTTTTATCAAGTTTTAACACAATTAAAATAGCCTAAATTGGATTTATTTTTCAAATACATTAAAAAAAAGTAAGAACAATGCCTTACTTTTCTTATTTTCATTAACATTTTATTTTTATAGTCAAATAGGCCTAATAATAAAAGCTATAATTCTAAACCAACAAGACTGTTACTTGTTAAATACCTATTGTTGATAACTTATTTTTTATTTTGACAATGGTAGAAGTATCACAGAAATCCATCTACTTAAGAAATTTTAGCAATGTCTTTTTTAAGAAAAAATCTATTAAAATACAGCCAATATTTTCATCAGTGATAAAAAGAGTCCAATTAATATAGCAATTGCCAGAACAATTTGGAGGTTAAATGGGTTGCCTTCTTTTTTCTTTTTAGGTTCAACATACCTCTCTTTATGAAGTCTTTTTTCGATACTTTCTTCTAATGGATTTTTAGGCGTCATAAAAAGCACCTACTTTCTCTTGATAATCTTGAGGAAGTGATGAGATATCTTTAAAGCGCTGCATTTCAACTGCATTTCTGAATGCTTGTTCATCCTTGATTAGTAATTTTAGTTGTTTAATCATATCAGCTATATGACCATCTTCCACAATATGCTCTTTTGCTGTAAATTTTGGTTGATGAGCTGTTGACTTAAAAGCTAAAATGACTTGATTATGCTCAAAAGCCGTCCTCACTGCTGTCAAAATTTCATTAAATTGATTAATATCAAGGTAAATGTCACAATCTTGATAAAGTTCTTCAACTTTTGGTGTTGCAATATTTGGGTATAATGTGACATTTTGATATTGAGCTAAAGCCATTAATTTAGGAGACATCTCAGTAATAGCACCGATAGCAATGTTGAGTTCGGGAAGCTCACGAATGATTTGCTCAAGACCTTCTATTTGATCTGAATTTGTTAAGACAAAGGCATTTGCAGTTAATTGATTTTGACGCTTATTTGGATACATAAAGCCAAGAAAGTCAATTTGGTTTTTATATTGAGGGCTTAACAATTGTTGTGCTTTCTGGAAAGCCTGCCAATCTTGGAAAATTATTTTAGTTGGTCTACTCTTTTGTTCTAAAAGTGCCATCATATTCCCAGGGATAGTTTGCCTGATAGGTTCATTCCAAAAAAGGACATCTTTCCCAGGTTTGGCAAGGTAGTATGAAACCAAGAAAGGAGTTGCTAAGGAATTATAAAAAATGGCGGATAGATCAAATTGTGCATCACGCAAATAGTGACTGACAAAATCAACCTTTTGTTTAAAGACAAATTCTTTGTCTTCTTGAGTTAAAAGGATATCACCAGTGGTGTGATTTTCAACAATAACGCTTTGTCCTATTGCGTTAAAGTAGGTTGTTTGAACCAATTTTGATTCTTTATTATAGCTTTTTTGAGCAAAACGATAGCCTGATTTGTTATAACAATCTTTCACAAGAACATTACCGTTATGATCCAACCAATCCACCTCTTTTACAAAGCGTCGATGGCTTGGATTGCTATAACTAATATGAGCTTTTTTTTCAGCTAAATCATAAACAAACGCATCTGTATTTGTTCCAATAATTTCCCAATAATCTGGTACAGCCACTTGGTTGTAATAAAGTGGTGAATAGTCTTCAACATCGTATCCTAGATAAAAAAGATAAGGTGACGTCACATCATTTGGTAAAAATCCATCATCATTAAGAACAATTGTCGGATTTTTATAACCAGAAGAGATTAATGAAAAATGCAAATCCCAACTTAGTTGATTGTAATGATCAAAGAGATTAATCATTTTGGTTACCCCCTTCTAGTAAAGCACGCCATTTTTGTTCTATTTCCGTTGTAAGATAGCCCTGTGCCAATTGATATGATTTCTCAGAGAAGTGTTCCCAATTAGCATCACGGTAGAGTTGAATTATCTTTTGACAAATAGCCTCAATGATGTCAGATTCTTTGTCACGATTTTCAAGTGAAATAAGATAACCATTTTCGCCATCACTGATAAACGTTTGATTCCCATAACGAACGTCAAATCCAATCAAAGGTAAACCAGACCCAACAGCCTCTAGTAGTGTTAATCCAAAGCCTTCACTTTTTGATGCCGATAAATACAAATCATACTGTGAATAAACCTTACTCAAATCATGATGTCCCATTAGTCTGATGTAATCTTTAGCTTGATTTTCTTCAATAATGGATGAAATCAATTGACTTTCTTGCCCAGAGCCATAAATATCAAAAGTAAGATCTGTAATGGTTTTTCTTGCTTTAATCACAGCTTTTACTAGCCAATCTACATGTTTTTCAGAAGCTAAACGCGAGGCAGTTATGGCATGATGTTTCTTTCTTTCTTCTTCTGGTATTTGAAGCTGATCAATGGAGCCTACTGGAATAGTAACAATCGTCGGTTTTTGATTGGTGTATTTTTCAAATTGAGCTGTCAAAACTTCTTTTTGTTTTTCAGTAGCCGTAATGAAAAAATCAACTTTACTAGCATTGGTAAATTGATAATCATAATAATTATTCCACAAAATCGTTTGATCTGTTACTGCATTTTCACTAAAATGCTCTGCATGAATCACAACACCTAAACGTGCAGGTTTTGCATAACGAAAAACAGATTGACCAATATCTGTGGAACGATCTAATATAAGAACATCTTCTTTAGTCAATTGTAACTGACTCATAAAGTAATCAAAAAAAGCTGATTTTGAAGGTAAAAGACAATTTGAAAATTTGAATTGACTCTCTTTTCCATCAACCAGTTCAATATAAGCAATTGACCCATCTTGATTATAAAAGTGCCTTTCATTGACAAAGATTGTTTTATTTTTTGGATAATAGTATTCTGAAAAAATTCTCCGACTTGTGTAATAATCTTTTCTTACCAAAATATTTCTAGAAACAATTTCAACGCGGTGAACAGTCTTTTTTTCAGGATTATTAAAATAAACTGTCCAAAAAGAATCATCTGAAAAGAAGAGTTTCGTTGATTTTCCATTTGTTTCTTCTCTAATGATTGGTTCACTGACCTTAGCTTTTAAGTCATCTAAAGTAACTGTTACTGGACCAACTGGAATATCCGTAAACCAACCATATAACCAAATAATATCAGAGTCACTAAAACCAATGTTTCTAGTCAAATCAGAGAGATTATCTTGAACAAACAAATCCGTGAAAATAAATTTGGCATCTGCACCAATCTTTTTAAAAATAGAAGAACGGTAAGCTTGGGCATACTCAACACCGCTACTTGCCCAGCCTATGCCATGATTAATATTATAAACTGTCATTAATTGCTCCTCAATTACACAAAATAAATTTGTAATTCGTTTTTCTTAGTATAGGTTACTTCACTTAGTAATAAATGTCTAAAGGTTAGTTTGTAAATGTCCTCTTTCATGGTCAAAAAAGATTGATAAGCCTCTTGATGATACTCATAGATGGGGTTTCGTTGAGCAGTTTGTCTGGCTACTGCTACAGTACGTAGTTGTTGCAAGTAATCGACTTCTTCTACCCAACATTCATCAATTGCTTTTAAGACACTATTGCGTTCCAAATCAACAAAATCTTTTGTTAAGTAAAGTCTCTTTTTATCTAAAATCTCTTGTGCTAACTCATTTAAAAACTGATGGACAGCTTCTTTCTCCTTAAAACTTAGCTGATTTGGAAAGCCTGTAAATCCATATGTCATATTATCAAGAATAAAACGTGTCACATTATCTCTAGAAATCTCTTCATTTGTCACAAAATCAGCAATTACTTTTTTAACAATAAAGTCTGCATTAAAATCTTTATTCCGATTGTAGATGATATTGTCACGTTCTTGATAAATTAATTCTCTTTGAATTTTGACACTTTCATCAAATTCCAATGTATTAGAGCGCGATGATTGCCCCTTAGCATCACTAGTCTCTTGAGCCTTTTTAAATAATCTACGATACCTATACCCTTTTAGTTCTTTTGGAATAGCGTCATCACGTGCATCCTTATGTTTTTTGAAATAACGATGTGCCCATTTTGATCCTGATTCCATAATGAGATCATCTTCAAAAGAAACAAAAAATTGACTAAAGCCTGGTTCTCCTTGCCTACCTGAACGTCCTCGTAATTGTAGGTCCATACGTTGACTAGCCATGCGTTCTGTGCCAATGACTGCTAAACCACCTAACGCTTTCACACCCTGACCTAACTTGATATCAGTGCCTCGACCTGCCATATTAGTAGCAACAGTAATACTATTCATCTGACCAGCTTCAGCAATCATTTGTGCTTCTCTTGCAGCACTTTGAGCATTCAACAAGCTATGTGGTAATCCTTCCAAGAGTAATATTTCAGAAAAGAGTTCTGACATTCTAACAGAACCTGTCACTAGTAAAATTGGCTGTCCTGTCGTATGGATCTGCTTAACAAATTGAATGGTAGCATTGATTTTTTCAGGTAGAGTGGTATAAATACGATCAGGAAAGTCTTGCCTAATGACTGGTTTATTGGTTGGAATTCTGACAACTTCCATATTAAAGGTTTCAATAAGTTCGTCTTCTGCCGTTTTTCCTGTTCCTGTCATTCCAGCAAGTGTATCAAACATTAGAAAGAGATTTTGATAAGTGATTGAAGCCATAGAACGCATTTCTGGTGTTACTTTCACCTTCTCTTTTTCCTCAATAGCCTGATGAATACCGCCTTGAAGTTTAGTGCCAGATAAAATACGGCCATTCCCTTTATCCAATAATTTGACTTCTTCGTCATGAATCACATAATCTTTCCCATTTTCAAAAAGAGTATGTGCTTTTAGTGCTAAATTAAGGTGACGAACCAGTTCTTTATTCCCCTTCGTATATAAGCCTTTTTGACTAAAATAGCGTTTTGCTTCGTTAATTCCTTTTTTCTTCAAATAGACTTCTTTACGCTCACGATCAAGGTAATAATCTGTCTCTTCTTCTAGACTAAGGACAAATTCATCAGAAACCGCATAAAGATTTGGTTGCACGCGCGGTGCACCTGAAATAACAAGTGGCGTTTGTGCCATATCTAACAAGACAGCATCTGCTTCATCAATAATGGCATAATGAAAAGGTCGCATGTACTTTTTATCACTAGAAGTTGCCAAATTATCGATCAGATAGTCAAAACCCAGTGCACTATTTGTGGTGTAGATAATGTCAGAATGATAAATGGCACGCTTTTCCTCAACTTCTACTTTTCGATTAGGATCGTCAAAGACACCAATTCCTACACTTAATTGCAAAAACTCATAGACTTTGCGCATTTCAGTTGCATCTCTTATAGCTAGATACTCACTATTAGTAATTAAGAAAGCTCCTTTTTCTTCTAATGCATTAAGGTATAAAGGCATCGTGGCTGTCAGGGTTTTTCCTTCACCTGTTTTCATTTCAGCGATATTACCCTGATGTAAAACAATGCCACCTAAGACTTGAACATCAAATGGAAACATTCCTAAAATTCTCTTGTCAACTTCACGAACAACCGCAAAAGCTTCAACTAAAAGGTCATCTATGGTCGCACCATTTGCAAGACGTTCTTTAAATTCTAATGTTTTTCGAGATAAAGCATCATCTGTTAAGGCTGCCATTTCAGCTTTTAGAGCGTTTATCTCTTCTAGTTTTTTTCTCATTTTCCCTAATCGACGGCGATCAAGTGAAAATAAAGAGGTGTCTTTTTTCATGCTATTTCCTTTTTAGTTTAAAAATGGTAAGTAATTGAGTTGTTCAGTACTTTTTAAAAAGCGTGACACAATAGTTAGTTGCTTGTCATCAAGATTGTCACCATAGTAGGTTAAAGCTTTATTCGTTTGCTTATATTGCCATACATCTTTTAACTTTGAGGTCTTATTAGCTACTACTGGCGTCAGGAGATTGAGGTATTCTCTGGGACTGTAAAAACTAGATGTCACAAATGCTTTAATATTATGGTAGCGATAACGGTAATAGGTAACTGCAAAATTACCAAATGGTCCAACACCAATTAAATTTAATTCTTTTAACTGTGATAACTCCCAAACAAGTTTTTCGATGTCTTTTGATAAAAAGAAGTCATGTTGCTTATAATCTGAAATTACTATTAGATTTGGCAATTGAGAAAGCACATTTTCTGGTATTTGATCGCCTTTTTCTTCCAAAAAGACCAGGTGATAAGCTTGAGATTCACATTTATGTTGCATGGTGACCGAAAGTTCCTCTCTTGCAGAGTCTCCTTCAAAAGTTACTTCATCATCATAAATCACCATATGCTTAAAAACCATTGACTCACAGCCTGCATTGATTAAGCTAATTTTGTACCAATAGGCATCTTTGGGATAGCAAAAATCACGCTTATCATTTTTTAAGATTTCAAAACCAATTTGGTCATTGAGACGATTGTAATAATCAATCCTAATGTAGACTGTTTTTTGAGGAACAATATCTGCTTCTAAATCAATCTGATAAGTGTGGCCTCTTTTTAATAAAGGTAAATCTGGCTCAACACGATTATCTTGAAAATTTGTTTGTGATACCCATTCATTCATTGCAAAACTTGGTGGCATCAAGGGGTTACTAAAAAAGACTTTCCCATCTTGAAAATAGAAAGAACCACCGTGATTATAACTTGATTTTGCAAAGTGTTGCCAGTAAATTAGTGTTCTCATTCATTAAACTTTCTATTAAAATCATGACTAATTAGGTTTCTATATTGTGTGATAAACCAAGCAGGCACTTCTGATGCTGCATCATCGTGTCTTCCTTGCCATCCTCGTCCAACAATATTTTGTGGTGATGCTTCTAAATGTTTTAACAAGTCAGAAAAGCCTGTATGGTCATAATCATCATCTTTCATATAGGCGACAATAAATTTGGTATGACTAAAATCAGCTAATTGAAATTGATTCCATATACGGTCATCAAATGCTTTAGACGCTTTTTCATCAAGTGAATCATAATAAACCTGTTGAATATCTAAAGCTGTCGGAAACCCACCTGGTCTTTTTACTCTTTCACTCTGGGCAACTGATCCCATATTAAGTACAGGTTTACCGACAATAATACTATGTGGTTTAAGCTTAGTCCCATGATATATAGCGCCATAAGTTCCCATTGATAAGCCTGAAAGAATTAATTGATCTGAAGTAAAACCTAAAAAATCAAGAGTTTCTTGAATTTTTTTCACAATAGCAGCCTCATAGGACTCACTACCAATATAAAAAGAACCGCCTTCTAATCTAGGATCACAGAGTAATAAAAAGGGAGTCCCTAGACTTTTCATCATCCAATAACCTTCAAAACCTTCTGCAGAACGAAAATCCGAAAAATAAACACATAATGGTGGTTTAAAATCAGCTGGATCAAAATAAGTCATGAATTCTTGACCATTGTCATCTGCAAAACGTTGTCCACCTAATAAAAATTCGCCTAATCCATTACGACTCCAACGGTAATGAAGTGGTCCAATTTTTAACTGTCCGAAACCTTTGGCCAAGAGTTGAATATGAAGAACACCAGATTGGTCTGCATCAATTAATAGTGGATTTTTTAAAGCTTCTTGATCGAACACCCACTCTTTCACAACATTACCCACTGAACCATTTGGAATTAGAGAAACTACCATTTTGAGACGACACGTTTCTGCAATCTGTGTTTCTAAAAACAAATCTAAAAATTTATCATTGGCATAGGGAACATTAAAAGGAAAGTCTGCAATTTCTTGAAAGTCTGGTCCAAAGTTACCTTTTAAATCTGCATAAGCATGTCCTTGCATACTAATAGTTCCCAAGAATTGTGATGAAAATTGCAAATCTGTTACTGGTAATTTTGCACCATATTGACCCACAAAAAGACCTTTTTCAAATTGTTTAATCAACGCCTCGATAGTGTCATCTTTGAAAGGCTGGCCCATTTTTTGTAAAAGAAATTGGTGAGCTTTTTCTGACTCTGTCAGTGCTAATTCAGAGTAAAACACCTCATAAGCTGAAAATAAATCGGATAACAATGTAATATCATCGCCTAAGGAATGATCACTCAAAACCAAGGCTTGATAGCTCACCTTTTCTTTTTTATTTTTTTCTTGTGACTCATCATTAAGCTGATTTTGCTGTTCTAAAAAATCACTAATATCTGATTGTTCGTAGTGAATCCAATTAAGATTCTGTGGTATTGAAAAAGACTGTGACCAGTTCTCCTGACCAATTTGTAATATATTTATTGTCTGTTCTGCCATAATTATTCTTTACTCTTTGCTAGAAGTCTTGCAACCAAATTCCCACCAGTATAATCATTAATCTTTTGAACTGCATAGACCAGTGCTTGGTTCCAGTTTGCTAAACCATCAAAATAGAAGCTAAATGCATCTTTTAGTTGACTTATATCTTCTAGGATATAACCATTTTTTCGGTCTTCGACATATTCACTTGAAACCGTGTTAACTTGGGGAATACCTGCACTAATACCTGCTATCTGCGTATACAAGTCAGGTGTTTCTGATAAATCAACAATCAATCTTGCTTGATTAAGGTATTTAATAACATCTAGTTCACTTTCCAAATAATGATAGGCTACTCTAGGTTTCACTTCCTCAGCATCTATAATTTCAAAAGAAACCAACTGCTGTTCTTCAAGATGCATAAATTCTTCAGAAAACTGGGCTAATGTCTTTTCAAGAAACTGATAAGCCATCATGCGTTTGCTATAATCTCTTTCATAACTTACAAAAACAATTTCAATCATACTATCTTTAAGCATTGCTTGATAGCAATTGTCGATAGACTTAGATAATTGCGCATCATCTAATCCATCCATAACAAAATAGACAATGGATTCTTTGATATGTTGGCTTTTTCCTAATGACAATCGCGTATCAAAAGGAGAAAGATGTTCAACTTTTGTTTTTGTTATAGTTTCAAGTTTTTTAGTCAAATTTAAATGATCACAGATAATTAATTGATTTTGATCTAAAAGGTGTTTTTGATTTTCAAAATCTTCCTTCTTATTTCGAAGTGAAAAAACAGAGACTAACTTTTGATGATTTGAAAAAATATTGGCTAAGATAGCTTGATGTCTTTTATCATAAGCGTAAATCAATGTATCATCTTTTTCAACGACTTTATCATAGTAGTCTTGACATTTTTCAATGATTAGTTCTGTTAAATCTTGATAAACAAGTTTTTTAAAGCGATCTTTCTGACTTTCATTAATAACGACTTTACTCTCGTTTTCGACAAGTGACTCTTTTAAGACCCAAATTCCTTTGGCATCAAAATAAGTTTGTAAATAGGGAATTCCTGATTCATCGCGTTCAAGTATACTTGATAAAAAACCACGGTCATCAAACACAAAAGTTTTGTCTAAATGAGACTCTTTAAAAAAATCAATCCAAATCAGCTGTCCATCTTGACCAAATTCTAACTGGGCAATTTTTTGATCACCCTCTTTAGCTATGACCGCAAAAGGTGTGTAAATAAACCTGGTTTTCTTTGACCAATTTAATTGTTTAAAATCAAATCGTGTTCCTCTAACAGATTCCGTATTTTGAATCACATCAAAGATAGCATAGTAGTCTTGTTCAAATAGGTCATAACGGTGTAAAAAATACCTTAAATTTGGCATATAATTAAGAATCAATAAACTTGACTGATAGTCTATATATTGAAACATTTTAACGTGATTAATTGTATCATCAAAATCCATGCCGGCAGCTCTACGATACCAAACACTTGTTTTATCATACCATGTACGTTCAGGATGATACCAAGCAGGAACAAAATGAAACATAATTAACCTTTCTAATTATCTTGACTAAAGAGTGGTTTGTATCGACTGCGTAGTCTAGCTGTTTTGATTTCTTCAATTACTGATAATAAAATCCCCGTCATCATCATGACAATTCCTGTCAATTGAGCAATTGATTGCAATCTTGTATTGCCCAATGTCAAAAGTAGAGGTAATACACACATGATAACCAAAAAGAAACCACTAAAAACACCAAAAAACCTTCCAAGATGTCTTAAATATAATTGCGTTTCTTTTCCTGGTTCTATATCTGGAATATAGTCACCAGCATTCCTCATATCCTCAGCGAGTTTTGTAGGATCTATATTAATCAAGGAAAAAGCGATTGCTAAGACAAAGAGTAAAATTGAAAAAATGAATATTCCCCAAATATTATAGGTGTTAAAGATTAACGACCAAGCTTGCAGTCGATGATTATTTGGGTAAAAATAAGCAAATAACATGATAAAGTATTGTGGCAACATTAAAAAAGTATAGACATACATTAGTGGCATTCCTCCAGAAGCATTCACTTTAATTGGGAGATAAGCTTTATCAACTAATCTATTATGAATTGAAATCCGCATTACCGGAACCCTGTACTCTGAATGTTCTAAAAACACAATAAAGAACATTGAAATGAAAGACCAACCCATTAAGACAATAATAGCCAATGCATATCCATTATTAAATAAATCTACCATTAACGGAATATGTTGAAATTGAGTTACCATCATACTAACAACGACTAATATAGCTGGACCACCTAGCCCATGCATACTATTAATATTGCCTAACCATGCTATGATAAAAGATCCGCCAATTAAGACAATAGCTGGTACAATTACCATAGCAAAATTTAAAGGCTGCCCACTTTTATATTTTAATGAAATACAGATACCTAGAGCTTGTATGATTGCAACAACAAGCATTAAACTATTTTGTCTAAAACTTAAAGCTTTTGGTGACAATTGTTGGGAATCTCGACCAAGTGTTAAGAGTCTCATCAAAATCATAGCAGACATCCATGGACCAAGACCTAAAGAAAAAAGTCCAATTTGAGAGAGATTACCACCTGTTAAACTACTTGTTGTCCTGATGAAGCTATTTTCACTTCCTAGATAAGCATTTACATCAACCCCTGGAAGAGGAATCTGTCTCCCTAAAAGAAATATCAAAATCAGAAAGAAAGTAAATCCAATTTTTTTGACAAGTAAATGGTGTTTCAAAAAAGTTGACATTCTTATTCCTCTATATCATTTTGCAAGACTTCAAAAACAGCATCTGTTAATACTTTTCTTGAAAAATAACCTTGCGTCACTAATGGTCTAAAAAACTGCACATGCTTACACATGACTTGATACTCTTCAGGACTCAATTGTTCAAGTCTTTCATTCGCTTCTTCTAATGATGAAACGACCATACCAAGGCCATTTCTACTGATCCACTCGTGATTTGACAAATTATCCTGAACAATTACTGGAAGTCCTGCGGCGAGATAGGTGCTTAATTTATAAGAAGCATTCCATTCATAATAATCAACATCTGATTTTTGTGACCAGACTAAGCCAAGACCACCTTCATGTGCCAATGTTTGTAATAGCTCTGTATCAGATTTCCAACCTTGATGACTAACATTTAAATCACTGTAATCAAACTGGTCAAGACCATAATAAAACAGCGGATTAGAGTAGCGCCAATCCTTAACAAAGGTAAAACGCTCACTAGATCCCGTAAAGTGACACTTTTTGGCATAAGGTGGTATATCTAACCAAAGCTGTGTTGGATGGTCCCATAAATGTTGGATTAAGATTTTCTTGGTCTTTAATCCCCATCTTCTTAGTTCTGTTTCCATTTTTTTTGAAGGTAGAATTAGTAAATCAGCTTTGTTATAGGTTTCAATTGTTTTATCAATTAAATATTCATTTGATTTAAACATCAAAGGAATAATATCATGAATAAACAGAATAACTTTGATATCCTTATAAGATTTTAATTTATTAACAACATAATCATCAAATTCAGTTGAATTCCAACTTGGTGATTGAACAATAACCACATCACCATTTGAAACAGCTGCAAGCATTCCATCTACACGCTTACTCAATTCAGCATCAGTATCTGTATGAACCGGATAGCTGTAGATACCTATTTCTCGATAACCTAAATTTTTTGCTATCTCTGCTACCATATTTTGTGCAATTAAAGCAACACTTGTAGCTGCTTGTCCATATAAATTTGTAATATGTACTTTCATTCTAACTCTTTAAATTCTTAATTATTTTTTTCTTGTTCTATCAATTCTAACTTTTAACAGACTTTACGATAACTTAAATATGTCTTTTAGATTTTCCCCTAAAATAACAGGACACTCATCATTCTTCTAACTATTAAAATAATTCAGTCCATTTTTTTAAAAAAATATTCTATTTTTATTTAATAAATCATTCAGCTATCGAAAAATTAGAAAAAGGGACTAAGTCCCTTTTATTATACCATTTTATTAAATTTTTATTTTAATTAATAGTACATAATGACGCTACATGTTCAGAAATTGAATATTCTTTATTCTGATTTGTTAGTTTTACGTTTTGCTACTGTTAATCCTAAGCCAACGAGACCAATACCTAAGCCAGCTGCCATACTTGCTGAATGGTCATCACCAGTTCGAGGTAGACTTGTGCTGCCTTTATGTGGTGTTTGACTTGTTGATTCTGAACTTACAAATACTTGACTTGAACTTTCTGATGATGATGCTGAAGTGCTATCTGACTCTGAACTTGAGCCTGAGTTACTTGTTGAATCTGAGGTACTTCCTGATTCTGAGCTTGAGCCTGAGTCACTGGTTGAGTCTGAAGTACTTCCTGACTCTGAACTTGAGCCTGAGTTACTTGTTGAATCTGAGGTACTTCCTGATTCTGAGCTTGAGCCTGAGTCACTGGTTGAATTTGAAGTGCTATCTGATTCTGAACTTGAGCCTGAACCACTGGTTGAATCTGAGGTACTTCCTGATTCTGAAGTACTATTACTTGTACTTGTTGAGGTACTATCAGCATTTGCTGATGCTGAATTGTCATCAAATTTTGTAGCAAATGTATAACCTGAGCCATCTCTCATTTGGTTAGTATAAGTTTTGTATTTGCCAAAAGTTGATATTAAGGCGACAGAATCTTTTCCAGTTTTTTGAGTTCCTTTCATTGTTCCATCTACTACAACCACATAAGCATCACTCATTTTAGATGGCCATGTTATTTCTATATTTCCATTGACTATTTTTGAGTCAATACTGTCAGTAACATCTGTAAATAGACTAGTGTCACTATAATCTTGAACCATACCTGGAACTAATTTTGAAGCATCTGACACTTTGTATATCTTATAAGTTGCATTACTCATATCAACTTGAGCTCTTGTAGCCAAATCATCTTCTGTTAATATTCCAGTTTTTAACGCGTCTTGATCTGTTGCATTTCCAATAACTGTTTTATAGGAGGTTGATGGATCCAACACTTGATTAAAACTAACATCTGGTGCATTAACTTGAGTAATGTATTTAACATTTCCTGTATCATGATTTACAGCAATGACGCGAGAATCAACAGTATAATCTGCACCTGCTTGAGTTTCATTAGGGTCTGTATTCCCAGAATCATAAGTAACATTAACAGTCTTACTTGCTATTTTTGTTCCAGAAGTCACTGAAATATTAACATTATCTTGATTAGTTGGTACATTTTTTTGGTCAAAATATATACTGATATGACCACCCGCAGAAATATCTGTTTTTCCTGCTACATTATTATTAAATGTATAAGTAATGGTATTTTTACTTGAATCATATACACCTTCAGCAATCTGTGTTCCATCTGGCAAAGTAAGTGGCGGTATGACAATTTTAGATGTTGTTATCCCAGCTGCATTTATGGTATCTGACAATGTAAATGTTACATAATCTCCTGCTGAAACGGAATCTTTTTTAAAGGTGAAATCAAAACTAGTGCCCGGAGATCTTCTGTCATTATTATAAGTTGTTCCATTTTGAATCTCACTTGTTTGATGATTTTGTGACACATCATTCAATGTTAATGAAGTTACACTAGATGAAACATCATTTCCAGTATTAGTTGCATCTGCCGCTGTTGCTGCAAATAGTTGAACTGTTGCTATTGATTGACTATTTGTTTCTGAATTGCTTTGTGATTCAGAAGTAGACATTGAATTAGTTTCTGATTGAGTAGATTGAGATTCACTAGTTTCTGAGGCTAAGGAAGTATTAGAAGTGCTATTAGTCCAAAGATTGACTACTCTTGAAGATGATACAGTATTTTCACTATCAGATGTGACGTTTGATGACATTGCACTTTCTGTTGTTGAAATAGCTACAGAATCTGACCCTACAAGAGTTTCTGTATTAGTGTCTGCTTCAACAACTAAGTTTGAAATAGCTGCACCACCTAAAACTGTCCCTGTCGTTATTGCCACTTTATATAGATTCCGATTTGAACTTAATTTTTCTGAATCTGAAAAAGTTTCATAAGTGTTTTTTTTCTGAGTCAGCGATTCCTTTGATAGCATTTAACAAATGAAATTGAGACATTAAAATTTTGACCCAATTTTTTCCTGATTTATGCATTTTTACACGGCTGCTAGAATCTGCTATTTTAATCGACTTTCTAAACATAATCCCTCCAAAATGAAAATTGATTCACAAATTATCATTTGTTGAATACATTATAAACCTTTTTTTAATTTTTTTCAACACCTCTAAAGTTATTGTTATTTTCAAAATTCTTAATTATAGCTACTATAAAAGACTTCTTTCCCATTCATTTTTTATTTATCACTATATAAACCCTTTTAAATAAT
Organism: Streptococcus urinalis 2285-97; assembly: GCF_000188055.2. Classification (NCBI taxonomy): domain Bacteria; kingdom Bacillati; phylum Bacillota; class Bacilli; order Lactobacillales; family Streptococcaceae; genus Streptococcus; species Streptococcus urinalis. Next base: position 287,381 of record NZ_AEUZ02000001.1, on the reverse strand, counting down.
AGTAAAAACAAGCAAAACTTTAGATATCTTTTTTAATTAATTTCACTCTAACATCATTTTTTATTATAGTACTATAAATAAAAACTATAGAACAATAGATTGAAATTAAACGCTATTTATCAATAAAACGAACAACATAAAAGGAGTTAAACTTCTTTTATTAACTCCTTGTATTATTACTATTTTTGATTTTTCTTTTTACGTTTCGTAGCTACAAGACCAAGACCTGATACCAAACTTGCTGAATGATCATCACCCATATGTGGTAAAGATGTATTTGCAGGATTTTTACTAGTTGATTCAGACCCAACAACTGATTGACTAGAACTTTCTGAAATTGAAGTTTGCACGCTTTCACTTGTAGATGTTGAGGTACTTTCTGTCGTAGAAATTGATGTAGACTCAGTTATTGATTGACTCATAGATACTGAGGTACTTTCACTTGCTGAAGCTGATTCTGAGACGCTTACTGATGCTGAAGTACTTGCTGAAACTGAAGCAGACTCACTAGCACTTTCTGAGTCAGAAACACTAACTGAATCAGATAATGATTGGCTCACACTCTCTGAACTACTTAATGAAGTTAAGGTAATGGTTGACTCTGATAATGACTCACTGCCACTTAAAGAACTGCTCAATGAAGTTGATTCTGATATAACTGTTGATAGTGACTCACTGGCACTCAATGATGAACTGTGTTCTGAGGTTGATACAGATTCTGATATTACAGTTGATAGTGATTTACTAGTACTTTCTGAAGAGCTTTCTTCTGATGTTGAATCACTGTTACTTTCTGAAGGAATTTGAACTAAACCAGCATCCAAAGTCATATCATTTGACACTTTAATTGTAAATGTAACTGACGAACCATCTGAATCAGTACTTGTATCACTTCCAACATTTGTTGTTGTAAAATCATAACCATTATGTTTTGTAAATGAAATGGTGTAAGTTGTATTATCAGTTAAGCCATCAAACTCATAATGTCCCTTATAATCAGTTAAGACCGTTTTTTGTGTCCCATCTGGATATTCTATTGTAACTTGTACTCCAGCTGCTGGAGTTTCACCATTTGTTTGAAGACCATCATGATTAGTATCATACCAAACGTAATCACCTGATTTATAGGTAACTTCTGTACCACTACCTCCTGAGGTATCTTCTGAGGTTACAATATAGTTACTTGCTTCAGTATTATAATAATTGAAGACCGTTCCTGATGCATCTCTAGAATACATATTTGCTGATTGAACGAGATTATCAGTAGAATTTGCATCATATGACGAAACAACTCTTATGACATATGCCGTATTGATATCCCCAAAATCAATATCAACTCGGTCACTGTAATAAGTAGAATTTGAAGCAATTGTATCACTATCCACTTTTTTAAAGTTACTATAATCAGTAATCTTCATGCTCTTAGGTAAAGTAGAGCCATTACCTGCTTCATATATTTCTATAGTTGAGGTATTATTTACTGTTTCGCTACCATTTTCAACAATAGTCCCATTTTGCAATAGTCCTCCATAAATGGAAAGGATATTATTATAAGCAGTTGCTCCAGAATAAGCATTGTTAGTATTAATATAAATAATTTGTTCTACTGTATTATTAGTTGTATCTACCTCATTAAAAACTGTTTGAATGCTAGATGTTCCATAAACTGTTGGTTTTCCATATGTAATATTTTCTGTTTTTGAAGCAGATTCACCAGCAAGCGTAAAAGTAATATTTGTATTGTCTAAATTATTAGGTACAGTAGCTCTATCAATATAAGAATAAAAATCTACAGAGGCAACGACGTCTTGATATTTATCAACATATGACGTAAATGTGTAGGTTACCGTTTTTGTTGAAGCATCCCAAGTTCCTGTAGCAATAACTTCTCCAGAGGCGTCTTTTATATCTGTAGGTGTCCAGTTTGCCATATCAAAATCTGATGGAACTGTATATGGGCTATAAGTAAATGTGAACTTATCTCCAGTAGTTGCTTTGTTATCAATTGTAAATTTGGCAGTATACTCTAAAGGTTCCCCCTCATGAGGGTAAACAGTGCCATCATCAACACCTTTATCATTATCTTCTTCAGTATAACCTGAATCTTTAACTGTTGCTGATGTAACTGTCACAAGATCATTATTAACTTGACCAGTAACTGCAGCAACACGAATCTTAGGTCTTACAAGTGATATTGCACTCGTTGAAGTTGCTGTTGAAGTGGCGTTTGTACTTTCACTACTTTGTGTACTCGCGAGACTTGTTTGACTTTTTATTTCTGTATTTGTCGATGTTGCAGATGTGCTCATTGACACTGAAGTACTTGTTTCTTCTGAATGAGATAATGAGACTGAGTTTGTTTGACTCAAGCTATCGCTTTCTGAAATTGTTGATTCAGAAGGTACATCTGATTAGCTTGTGCTCTCAGTAGTTGAAATTGTAACGCTATCTGTATTGACTAATGTTGCATTAGTCGTGTCTTCAGCTTCAACTGCAGTCGTTGTGACAACAGCTGCTCCTGTTATTGTACTAGCTGCAATTAATCCTTTAAGGACTGATAAATCACGAACAGATAGTGTTTCAGGTTTTTCATCTAAGACAATATGAGATTTTGTAAGCATTTCTGAACTACCTCTCATATTTTTTAGAATATGAAAATGAGACATTAGTGTTCTTACCCAATGTTTTCCAGATTTGTGCATCTTAACACGACTACTACTATCACTCACAGTAACAGCTGTACCAAATTGTTTATTTTTCATTGTAACCTCCACATGAGTTTTTAATTTTCCGAAAACTCAATATTTGTATGATGATATTATATAGTATTTTTAAATTTTTTCAATATTTATTTTAAATTTTAATTATTATTTAAAAATAGATTAAAAAGCTTATAAATTAATCTTTTTTGATCACTTTTGACTTTTAATAAAAGATGTTTTTAGACATAATGTTCCCTATTGTCTAATTTGACTATAGAAAACACAGACTGATTAGTAGTATATAACGATAATAATACATCACTCTGTCTATTCTTATATCATTAAACAAAATTAAAAAAAGAAAACCCTAGGGTTTCCTTCTTTTGGTCTTTTTATCTATTTTCGTTTTCTTGCTATCAAATGAATTGGTGTGCCTTCAAAAGTAAAAGCAGATCTTATTTGATTTTCTAAGAATCTGAGATAAGAAAAATGCATTAGTTCTTCTTCATTGACGAAAATAACAAAAGTTGGTGGTTTAACCGAGACTTGTGTCGCATAGAAGATCTTTAAACGTTTTCCTTTATCAGTTGGTGTTGGGTTGATTGCGACAGCATCCATGATTACGTCATTCAGTACCGCTGATGATATCCGTTTATTTTGACTCTCACTGATGCGTTTTATCATCTCTGGTAATTTGTGTAATCGTTGTTTTGTAACAGCAGAAACAAAAACAATTGGTGCATATGCCAAAAACTGAAATTGATCTCTGATAACTGTTTCCCATTTAGAAACTGTGCGATTATCTTTTGCTAAAGTATCCCACTTATTAACGACAATGATAATCCCTTTTCCAGCATCATGAGCAAAACCGGCAATTCGTTTATCATACTCACGAATTCCCTCTTCCGCATTAATGACTAATAAGACAACATCTGATCGATCAATGGCTCTCATCGAGCGCATAACAGAATATTTTTCAGTATTTTCATATACTTTTCCTGATTTACGCATACCAGCCGTATCAATCATCAGGTATTCTTGACCTTCTTTATCAGTAAAATGAGTATCAATAGCATCACGAGTCGTCCCAGCAATTGGACTTGCGATAACACGATCTTCCCCTAAAATAGCATTGATTAAGCTTGATTTTCCGACATTTGGACGACCAATAAGACTAAATTTGATAATATCTGGATTATCATCCTCAGCTTCTTCTGGAAGGTTAGCTACAATAGCATCTAGAAGGTCACCTGTCCCAATTCCATGAACTGATGAAAGTGCAAATGGGTCTCCCAAACCTAGTGAATAAAAATCGTAAATATCATTTCTCATCTCTGGATTATCGACTTTATTTACTGCTAGAATAACAGGCTTTTGAGTTCTATATAGCATTTTTGAGACGTACTCATCAGCATCTGTGACACCTTCTTTACCAGAAACCACAAAAACAATGACATCTGCTTCATCCATTGCTATTTGAGCTTGATGTTTAATTTGTTCCATAAAAGGGGCATCCACATCATCAATACCACCTGTATCAATCAATGAAAATTTGCGATTTAACCACTCACCCATGGTATAAATCCTATCGCGTGTCACACCTTCAACATCTTCAACGATGGAGATACGTTCACCTGCAACCCGGTTAAATAAGGTCGACTTCCCCACATTTGGACGACCCACTATGGCAACTGTTGGTAAGGCCATGATTTTCCTCTTCTTTCACTATTTTATATTATCGACGATTAACGCCTTCAAGATGAATTTCATCAGCTAGATAGCGGACTCTCTCCATGACACGTCTTGATTGCCATGTTTCATCATTTCCTTTAATGGTTGCCCATTTCTTTTCTAAATCGGTAAAATTATAATTTGACGTAAAGAATGTTGGTAATTCTTCTAACATTCGGTGTTGGAGAATGACTTGTAAGACTTCATCTCTAACCCATGATGTTGCCTGTTCAGCTCCGATATCATCTAATATAAGAACTGGAACATCTTTGATATTATCAATTTCTTCTTTAACAGACCCACTTGAAATAGCATTTTTAACATCTATCACAAAACTTGGAAAATGTAATAGAGTCGTTGAAATACCTTTTTTCTCTGATAATTCATGTGCCATAGCAGCCATCAAAAATGATTTGCCAATGCCCATATCGCCGTAAATGTAAAGACCTTTTGTGGTCTTTGGATAATCTACTACAAAATCGATTAGTCTATCAAAAACAGCTTCTCTTCTTTCATCATTTAAGTCGATATCTTCAAACGAAATTGATTTATAAGATTTGGGAAGACTAACAAGATTGATCCGATTTTCAATCGCTTTTTTAGCTTGTGCTTCTTTCAAAGCTTTTGTCTCAAGGTAAGTCACATCTGCATAGCCTTCATTCATGGCCAAGATAGGTTGGTAGCCTTTGGCAATGTAAGAAGAAGATCCTTCTTTCCACTTTTGACGTTCACTCAAAAATTGATTAAACTTTGACAAACTAAGCTCAATTTCTTCAGTTGTTAGATGATGAGACGTAATGAAATCAGAGACTTCTTTATCAGCTAAAATGGCCTCGATAATATCTTGGCGTTTTCCTTGATTATGTGACATTCGCGAAATCGTTTCTCCAATTTTTTTCATCTAATCACCACCTTTCTTAAGTCCTTGTAGACGTTCTAATGAACGACGTCGTTTTTCTTCTAATCTATTTTTGGTATCAGAACTAGTCTGATTTTCATAATTAGCATTGCTCCACGTAGGGACACTTGTTGTCTTCTTACTTGATTGTTTTGACGTTTGTTTTCTTTCTGAAAAAGCTCTTAATTTCAAGACAGCTTCCTCTGCTGTTGTTACATTTTGATAGGAAAAATCATTAGCCATTTTCATCAGATAAGTCTTTTGAAGATTTGCAGAATGTGTTTTATTAATAGTATATAAAACCATCACATTGATAACTTCATCTAAGAAATTCATCTTTGCAAGTTCAACCAAAAGGTCTTTTTCAGTTTTTGTTACTTTTGCTTTTCTTGCTAATTTAATTTTTTCAAGAAAATCAAAACTAGTAGACTGTTTAGCTTCTGAAATGACGATGCGTTCGGCAGAGGTGAATTCTGATGAATCACTTGTTTCTTTTCCAACTAATAATTTTGTTGATAGCCTGTTAACAGCAATTTTATAATTAATAGCTGTTTCTTTTGCTATTTGATAGATATCAAACCAAGTTAGTCCAAATTTTTCAGAAATATTATACAAAGACACAACGTCATTAGTTTCATCTTCAAAACTCAGACCATCTCTCACCATTAAGCGTTTGAAGCTATCAAGATCAAATTGAATTTTTGATTCTATCTTAGGTGTTTGTGACAGTTTTAAATCTCCAAATACATCTGAAAAACGTTTTGAGATATCTCGCGCATTAGCTGGAATCTTGATATCCAATTCTTTTAAGGCAATTTCTCCGATTTTTTGCTCAAGTAGACGTCTATACACAGCATTATTTAAGAAAATTTCATTGCCTAATGTTGGATTCAACTTGATAAGATAAGAATCCTGCGTCTGATATAAAACCATTAAATCCAATGCAGTCAATAAGACTAGCGCTTCTTCAAAACGTCTCATTCCAAACTGGAGATGGTTTAAAACTTCACTAAATTTATGTTTTCGTGTTCCGTCATCGAAAAAGGTAACGAAGTATTGGTATACAGAACTAGCATCATTTCCTAATATGGGAAAATAGAGTTGCATAAAGCTTCGACTATCATAGGGAACGCGATTGTGTTGCAGGTAAGAAAATTCATCAATTGGTTTCATCTGTTACTCTTCTCTTCTTACTGTGAACACGACTAGTGATTTGTTGGAGTAATTCCTCAATCTCATCGACGTCTTTAAAACTTTTATAAACACTAGCAAATCGAACATAGGTAATTTCATCTAAGTCTGCTAACTCATCCATTACCATGTTGCCAATGGTAACACTAGAAACTTCGTTTTCATATTCACTACGTACTTTTTGTTCAATACGTGAAATCAATTTTTCAATATCATCACTTGAAACAGGACGTTTTTGCGCACTCTGAATAACACCATTTAAAATCTTATCTCTTGAAAATTGCTCTCTCGTTCCATCTTTTTTGACAACTAAAAGTGGTAAATCTTCTATTCTTTCAAATGTTGTAAATCGTGCGTGGCATTTTTCACATTCACGGCGGCGTCTGATTGTATTACCATCTTCTGCTTGACGACTATCAACAACACTCGACTTATTATAATTACATTTTGGACAACGCATACAGACACCCCAATTCTATCAAATCTTATTAGTATCTTATTTTATCACATTTCTGACAATAACAAAAGTTACTAAAATCATCATAGACAAGTTTAAATAAAAAATAAGAAGCTAGGAAAACCTAACTTTTTGAGGTGTCATCATCAAAATCAGATATGAGCTTGTCATCTTCTTTATCGAGGGGGATGAGCAGTCTAAATTCTGATCCACTTCCAACTTCACTGAATACCTTTAAATCAATATGATATGCTGTCACAATTTGTTTTAAAAGTGAAAGACCAATGCCTAGACCCGCTTGTGTGCTTTCTCGGCTTCTTGATTTATCAGTACAGTAAAAACGTTCAAAGATATGATTGATATCTTCTTGAGAAATGCCTTCTCCATGATCAATCACACTAACTTTTGCAAAATTCTGATCCCATCTTGATAACTCAACCGTAATGCGTTTGTCTTCATTTGAATATTTTACTGCATTATCAATCAGAATGAGGATGGCTTGTTCAAAATGATTTTTATATATTTTAGCAAAAAGACTTTCTGGAACTTTATTGTTAAAAGTAAAGGTAAAGTCTTCTCTAATAACTTCAAAATTCCCAATAACCGTTTCAATAGATTCGTGGAGTTCAGAGACATCATTTTGATGTGCTTCGAAACTTCCTTGTACGCGAATCATGTCTAACATATCATTAATCATAATTGACATGCGATTGGCTTCATGAGCAGTTGCTGCTAAACTTTCATCTAATATTTCAGGCTCGTTTTTGCCCCAACGTTGTAATAAACCAATATGCCCTTTAATGACAGCAACAGGTGTTCGCAGTTCATGACTAACGTCACTAACAAAGCAAGATTGTAATTTTGTAAAATCCTCAATTCTTTCTAACATTTTATCAAAAATAGTAGATAAATCTTCTATTTCATCTCCAGTCTTGATGTTAGAACGTAAACTTAATTTATCAGGATTTGCAATAATTTGTTTCATTAAGGCATGAAGATCATTGAAGGGTTTTAAAAACTGTCGTGTTGCAATTGATATAATAATTAAGGCTAAACCAGTTGCAAATATTTCAATACAAAGTAATAAGATGAGTAGTCGATCTCTACCAAAATAATATGGATTCAAATCATGAAAAACTTGGATATAACCTATCAATTTACCCGTTTTTTGAGAATAAACCTTCTGAGTTATAGATAAACCACGGTAATCATCCATTTCATCATTGTAAACTTTACCAATAGGACCCGTTAAATCTGTAAAATCTTCCTCATCATCTGTCGTAAACACCATATGTTTTTGTACATTATAGATATAGATGTCTTGATTAATATACAAAAGATTCGTAATATCTCTATCACTTTTTAAAATGGATTCGTGCTTATCATTACTGATGACGTGTGTTTCATCATTTTTATAAAGAATTTTCCCTAGATTGTCTAAGCCTAAATTAGAGTCCGCCTCTGAAAGACGAACTCTAACTTGATTACTCGTTTTTTTTAAGACTGTTCTCTCATCCGACATTAAGAAATAGTTGGTTGAGTAAAAGGCAATTAGAGTAAATAAAGTAAAAATAAAGAAAAACAAGATAAAAAATGTCACCGAAAGTTTTTTTGACAAAGTGTTTCGGGATTGTCCAATTTTCTCAATTTCTAGCTTCATCTTTATTTCTCACGAATAACATACCCCATGCCACGAACAGTTTGAATATAAGATTCTTTACCAGGCATGTCAATTTTTCCACGTAAATAACGGATGTACACATCAACAACATTGGTTTCAACTGCTTCATCGTATTTCCAAACATTAGATAATAGTTCTTCACGTGTCATAACACGATTCATGTTGGTCATTAAGATATTAAGTAAATCAAACTCACGTTTTGTCAGTGAAATTTCAACATCTCCACGTAAAACAGAACGATTTTGTGGATTTAAACTTAAGTCACGGTAAACACCTTGATTTACAGCTTTTTTGTTTAAATCAATATCTTGACGTCTGAAAATAGCACGGATGCGAGCTAATAATTCTTCAATGGCAAAAGGTTTTACAATATAATCATCAGCACCACGATCAAGACCTGCAACAACATCCATCACAGAATCACGTGCTGTCATCATCATGATATATGTGTCTTTTTCTTGTTGAAGACGTCGAGTGATTTCAAATCCATCCATTTCTGGAAGCATTAAGTCTAAAAGAATTAAATCAAAATCTTTTTCTAAAGCAGACTCAAGTCCTTCACGACCGTTGTATTCTACTGTAACTTCATAGCCTTCGTGCTGTAACTCTAATGAGACAAAGCGAGCAAGATTTTTCTCATCTTCGACAATTAGTATTTTTTTAGTCATTTCTATCCAACCTTATTTTATTTTCTTTCAATTTTTTAGTCGATTTAGTAGATTTTTATTCTATTATTAGAAAAACAGGACAATATTTATTATATCGAAAAGAACGCTATCAATTCCTTAAATATAAGGACTATTCCAATCATGAACTTAAGTATAACAAAGAAATATTAATATTTCAAATGAAAAAAACAGAAATCTTTAATTGTTCGGAATTATTCATCAAATAAGCCATCTAAAGAACTAAAAGGATTATTTTCAACTTGTTTTTCTTTTTTCATTTGCTCATATTGAGTCTCAGTCATAACATTCCAATCATTCCCAGAAGGTAACTGATCTGATTTTTCCTCATCTTTTGTTAATACACGAATCGGTATAGACAAAAGAATATTGTCAATAACACTTTCTTCTAAATGAATGCGATCATCTTCAATTAAAATAATAAATTCTTCTTCTTCTCCTAGTTCAGAAGTGTCTTGAACCCAATCTGCTTCCATAAAGAGTTCACTAATGAATTGATTTTCTTCTAAAGCTACTGGCTCCAGTGAGCGACTTGAAGCTAGAGTTATCGTATATGTCAACTGATAATTTAGAATGTAAAGTCCTTTATCATAAGAAACACTCCCAACGGCACGAACATTTTCAATATCTAGAATCTCAGAATTACGCTTTAATAGTGTTTCTTTAACGTCTAGTACATTGTCAAATGAAAGCCCTTGTGCTTGTTTTTTGATTTCTGATATTAGTAACATGTTTTCCCCTAATAACTTTCTAATTAAGCATCTTCTAATTATACCAACAATTTAGCGATAAATGTATGTCAAAATGATTACAATTTATAAGAATGTGAAAAACCCTATCATGGTTGATAGAGTTATGATTGTCTTAGCCTTTCAATCCGATCTTCTAATGAAGGATGAGTGTAAAAGAGTGTCTTAAATCCACCTTCTTTTTGGGGATCATTAATATAAAGTGCTGCACTAGCATCATCAACAGAATGTTCCATTGGACTTGAAGCTTTTAATTTTTGCAAAGCACTAATCATTCCTTGTGGATTTCTCGTTAATTCAACCGAACTGGCATCTGCTAAATACTCTCTTTGTCTTGAAATGGCTAATTGTACCAAACTCGCCGCTAATGGTGCTAATATCATAGCAATAATAGAAAATATCAGAATGATAATACCTAGACCATTATCATTGTCATTGTCGTCATCTCTTCTTCTACCCCCACCATACCATAACATACGACCACCTATACTTGAAATCAAAGTAACAGCACTTGCTAGTGCGACGGCTATAGTGGAAATTTGAATATCATAATTCCTAATGTGTGATATTTCATGACCAATTACACCTTCAAGTTCTTCACGATTCATTACAGCTAGTAAGCCAGTCGTTGCTGCCACAGCTGCATTTTCGGGATTAGAACCTGTTGCAAAAGCATTCATCGATTGGTCTTCAACGATAAAGACTCTAGGCATGGGAATTTGTGCTACCATTGCCATATCTTCAACAATATGATATAACTGTGGCGCTTCATCTTCTGTGATTTCACGCGCATTATTCATAGACATGACAACGTTAGTTGATTGAAAAATCATGCTAAACGCATAAATAGCACCAATAATGAGGGCAAAGCAAATACCAATCAGAGAATCTCTTAACAAAAGGTAGCCAGCTGCTGCGCCAATTAAAGATAAAAGAAAGAAAAAGACAACTATGAGAACAACTGTTTTACGTTTATTACTTGAAATTTGTTGATATAACACAGGCTTTCCTCTTTTAATTAAAAGTTAAATTCCACTTTTGGAACTTCCTTTTCACTTTCTGGTGTTTCTAAAAATTGGCTTGGTTTAAATCCAAATAATTTACCGACAATGTTTGATGGAAAACTTTCTAATTTTGTATTGTAAGCTGAAGTTGTAGAATTAAACAATTGACGTGAATAAGAAATTTTATTTTCAGTGTTTGTCAATTCTTCTTGTAATTTGATAAAATTCGTATTTGCTTTTAAATCAGGATAATTTTCAGCTACTGCTAGAAGTCCATTTACTTGTTTTGTAAGAGCATTTGATGCTTCCATTGCTTCATTTGGTGTATTGGCACTTGCAACTTGTGAACGTAATTTAGCAATTTTTTCAAATGTCTTTTCTTCATAATTAGCATAACCTTTAACGGTTTCTATTAGATTTGGAATTAAATCATTACGACGCTTTAATTGAACATCAATTTGACTCCACGACTCTTTTGTGTGCATACGGCTTTTGACAAGGCTATTGTAACTGGCAGCAAGCCAAATTCCTAGCACGATGACGATAATAATAATGATAAATGTTGTAGACATACTAATCTCCTTGTATTTTTGTTTTATTATAACAATTTCTAATGTTATTTTAAAGTAAATTCCTTAAGTTAAGCTTATTTTATCCTTATCTATTTTGTGATAGAATAAAAGAACTTAATAATCACAGGATACAATCTGAAATCTTCAGACAAAGAGGAGAAAACATGACACCACAAGACTTCTACTTAGCATTAGAAAATGCCGGTATTATCTTATCTCAAAAACAAAAAGAACAATTTGAAACTTACTTTAAATTGTTAGTCGAATGGAATCAAAAAATTAACTTAACCACCATTACCGAAAAAAACGAAGTTTATTTGAAACATTTCTATGACTCAATTGCTCCTATTTTGCAAGGATATCTCAAAAATGAAAAGATTAGCATATTAGATATCGGTGCTGGCGCTGGCTTCCCAAGTCTTCCCATGAAAATTATTTTTCCTCAATTAGACATTACCATCATAGACTCGCTCAACAAGCGTATCCAATTTTTAAATCTTTTAGCGGATACACTAGATTTAAAAGGTGTTCATTTTTACCATGGTCGAGCGGAAGATTTTGGCCAAAACCCTGACTTCAGAGCCAAATTTGACATTGTTACAGCACGTGCAGTTGCTCGTATGCAAGTTTTATCAGAACTTACCATACCTTTTTTAAAGATAGATGGGCAATTAATAGCCCTAAAAGCATCTGCAGCTGATCAAGAATTAGAGGATGCCAAGAATGCATTAACCTTTCTTTTTGCAAAAGTTATTGAAAATCAACATTATCATTTGCCAAATGGCGATGACCGTTATTTAACTATTGTTGAAAAGAAAAAAGAAACACCTAAAAAATACCCAAGAAAAGCTGGTATACCTAACAAAAAACCACTTTAAAAAAGACTTAAAAAAGCTAGATTTATTTAGCTTTTTTACATTATTTCTGTTAAGATATTCTTAGTTTAGTATGGGAGGAACTATGAATCGCTTTTTTGGACGTTCTTGGTCCGTAACACAAAGGCTGACATTTAGCTTTGCAATAGTCATTATTGTTGGTAGTATCTTACTTTCTCTACCAATTACGCATTATCATGATGCACCACAGACAACTTATCTTGATCACCTCTTTAATGTTGTTTCCATGGTTTGTGTGACGGGATTGTCAGTTGTTTCTATAAGTGACGTATATAATGGCTTTGGCCAAATAATTGCTATGTTTTTAATGCAAATTGGTGGTCTAGGACTAGTTACCTTGATTGCTATCAGTACTTTTGCACTAAAACGTAAAATGGATTTAAGAGAGCACAGCCTTCTACAATCAGCACTTAATCGTGGGGATAGTCATGGATTGCAAGGATATCTTTATTATGTTTATAAATTTACTTTTACGGTTGAATTTATAGCAGCACTTGTTATCATGACTGATTTTATACCTCGTTTTGGTGTAGGACATGGTATTTTTAATAGTATCTTCCTTGCTATCTCTGCTTTTTGTAATGCTGGTTTTGATAATTTTGTTACTGGTAGTCTTAAAGGTTTTGTTTTAGATCCTGTTATCAATTTTACTGTAGCATTTTGTATTATTTCAGGTGGTTTAGGATTTGCTGTTTGGTTTGAGATTGTCAATGGCCTCAAAAAATTCTTTATAGATAAACCCAAATACCGTTTTTCAGGTTTTCGACGTATGACTAATCAATCACGTTTAGTACTATCAACAACTGGCATTATTTTACTACTAGGAACCGTTTTGACTTGGTTCTTAGAGAAAGATAACCCAAAGACTATTGGTCACTATTCATTTTTAGCACAAGGTATGATTAGCTTCTTTCAAACAGTAACCATGCGTACTGCTGGGTTTGCAACATTATCATATCTTCATACAAAAGAACCCACTAATATCTTGTATATGATTCAGATGATTATTGGTGGTGCACCTGGTGGTACTGCAGGCGGTATCAAAGTAACTACCATTGCTATAACATACTTATTATTTAAATCAGAACTATCCGGTCAAACTGAAGTCACTTATCGAAAACGTATTATTTCAAATAAAACCATTAAGCAAACGATGACTGTACTGATTTTCTTCTTTGCCACTTTGGTTACAGGATATCTATTATTACTTTATTTTGAACCTCATCATAATTCAATTGCACTACTTTTTGAAGCTATCTCAGCTATAGCAACTGTTGGTGTTTCAATGGATCTCACTCCACATCTTTCTTCATTAGGAAGAATTGTCATTATTGCTTTAATGTTCATTGGACGTGTAGGTCCAATCACTGTCTTGCTTAGTCTTCTACAACGAAAAGAAAAAACAATTCATTATGCAACCAATGATATTACAGTTGGATAAAAGAAAGGGAAATTATGTCACGTAAAACAATTGGTGTTTTAGGCCTTGGTATTTTTGGTCGTACACTAGCACGAGAACTTAGCAAATTTGATCAAGATGTTATTGCACTTGATATGAGAGAAAGTCATGTTCATGAAGTGGCAGACTATGTCACAAAAGCAGCTGTTGGCGACATTGCTGATAGAGATTTTCTAGAAGGTGTTGGTATCGAACAATGTGATACTGTCGTTATTGCTACAGGGAATAATCTAGAATCTTCTGTACTAGCTATTATGAATTGTAAAAAATTGGGAATCGGAAATATCATTGCAAAAGCTAAAAATAGAACTTTCGAAGAAGTGCTTTATGGTATTGGAGCGACAAAAGTTATTACGCCAGAAAGAGATTCTGGAAAAGCCGTTGCCTCAAATCTTTTAAGGCATCGCATCGAAAATATCATTCACATGGAACATGGAATTGCCATGATTGAATTTTCTGTTCCCGAAAAATGGATTGGCAAAACACCTGCCGAGCTAGACCTTCGTAAAAAATTCGATATTAATGTTATTGGGATTCGAAAGGATAAGGTCACTGCATTAGATACCAATGTTATCCCAAGTCAACCATTCGAAACCGGTACTTCTCTCGTTGCAATAGCAAATGGAAATACCTTTGAAAAATATGATTATTTAGGTTATTTAAAATAAAAAAACAAGGTCTGCTAACCTTGTTTTTTTTATTGCCATGGATTATAAAAACGACCACCATTTATGATAAATAAGATAAAACTGGATAATAAAATACCAATGGCCAATGCAATAGTAAGCATGTCATTCTTTGAAAATGATTGGTAACGATACCATGTGCGTTTCTTGTATTTGCCAAAACGACGTAATTCCATAGCTGTTGAAACCACATCAATTCTTTCTAGTGAACTAAAAATTAATGGGGTCATAATTTGTAAATTTCCTTTTATACGATCCATTAATTTTGCTTTATCAGAAAGTTCTAAACCTCTTGCTTCTTGAGAAGTTCTAATCATATAAAATTCTTCTTGTACATCTGGAATATAGCGTAGTGTCAAACTTACTGCGTAAGCTATTTTGTATGGTACGCCAATTTGATTGAGACTTGAAGCAAACTGACTTGGATCAGTTGTCATCAAAAATAATATTGCTAACGGTACTGTTGAAAAATATTTCAAAGCTAAATTTAGCAAATAGAACAATTCCTGTGAAGTGATGGTGAACCTACCCCAACCAGATAACAAGACCGTTTTTGCTCCATAAATTGATTCACCATAGGCAGGTGCAAATAAATAAACCATGATTACATTTAAAACAGCAAAAAAAGCAACAAATTTGATGATAAATGAGATGGCTTTCCAAGGAATTTGAGCTAACTTAAAGAGATAAAGAGATAATAGACCAATAAAAATAATTAACCGAGTATCATAAGTCGTCATACAGGCCACAGAAACCAAGATAAAAAAGAGTAATTTACTGGCGCCAGAAAGGTGATACATGAAACTTTTTCCTTCATGATAACCAATTAAACGATTAGCTGACATGTCTCTCCCTTTCTTTTGTGATGTAATAATGTGTCAAAGCAACAGGATCACAAGATAATTTAGTTGCAAGTTCAAACAAGCTTGTCTTTTTGAGATAGGCTTCTTCTAATAATGATTCATTGGACAAGATTTGTTCTGGCTTTCCATCAGCGATGATTTGACCATGACTAATGACTATCGTCCTATCAGAGTATTCCATCATCAATTGCATATCGTGTGTTATCATGACTATTGTATGCCCTTCTTGATTTAAGACGTCCAAGAAGTTCATAATATCTGTATAATTCTTTTTATCCTGTCCTGCTGTCGGCTCATCTAGAATAATCATTTCTGGGTCTAAAACTAAAATAGAAGCAATAGTCACCCTCTTTTTCTGACCAAAAGATAAAGCAGAAACAGGCCACTTACGATAAGAATAAAGACCACATGTTTTTAATGTCTCATTAACCTTTTTTTCAATTTCAGCTTCAGAAATTCCTCTAAGACGAAGTCCTTTTGCAACTTCATCAAAAATCATTGTTTGACTGATCATTTGATTTGGATTTTGAAGAACATAGCCAATTCTATCAGCTCTTTCTTTGATAGAGTCATTAGATATATCTTGTCCTTTAAAAAGCATTTGACTATCTGTTTTTAGGAATTGACAGAGTGCCTTAGCAAAAGTTGACTTACCAGCTCCATTTTGACCAACAATTGAAATTTTCTCGCCTTGATTAATGGTCACATTCATATTTTGCAAAATAGGTGTCTCTTCTTGATAAGAAAAATTGAGATTCTTAACTTCTAGCAATGGTGTTTTCTCAATTGATTGAGTATCCTCAAAATCATTAACAAATGCTATATTTTCTAAATGCATTGCTTTGAGTTGTGATAAGTGTTTCTCATTTGCAATATTAAACCCTAAGTCTTTTAAAGTAGTAAGATAAAGTGGCTCACGAATACCATTTGCATTTAGTAATTCTGTTGCTAAAAGGTGATCGGGACTCCCATCAAACAATATTCTACCATCATTAATGAGTATTATCTTATCAACATGACGGTAAATAACATCCTCAAGGCGGTGCTCAATAATAAGCGTTGTTGCACCTGATTCCTTATGAATCTGATCAATCAGATCAATGGTATCTTGTCCTGATTTTGGGTCAAGATTGGCTAAAGGTTCATCAAAAAGTAATATTGGGCTCTCATCAACCAAGACACCAGCAAGACTAACTCTTTGTTTTTGTCCTCCAGACAAATCTTTTGGTCTATGATCTAAGAAATCACTTAAATCAAGCTTTTTTGACCAATAATTAATCTTATTAATCATTTCAGTATGAGTCATACAATCATTTTCAAGTGCAAAAGCAATATCTTCTGCAACTGATAGACCAATAAATTGACCATCAGGATCTTGTAAAACTGTAGAAAGCAAATGAGACTTATCATAAATTGATAAGTCAAAAACATCTTTTCCTTCTATTTTTAGAGAACCAGAATGTTCCCCATGAAAAGTGTTGGGAATGATGCCATTTAAACACTGTCCCAATGTTGATTTGCCACTACCAGATGGGCCAACTATCAATACTTTTTCACCTTTATTTATGGTTAAATTAATATGATTTAAAGTCGGCTCTGTTTGAGCATCATACTTAAATGTAAAATCTTCAAAACTAATAAATGTATTCATGTTATACTTTCAATTGCGTCAGAATTAATCTTTAGACAAACTTCCTGATTTAGTTCTTGATTTGGCATAAACAATTAATAGAATCGTTCCACCAATACCAATAGTAAAGGCATTTGCAATTCCTGCAAAGATCCCTTGAGTAAAGACTTTACTAGCTGGTTCGTGGTAAATTAATATATCACCTAATGGCGCAACAATACCCCATGCAATAACGTTTACGATAATTTGGACAATATTAAAGGTAATCATATCTTTTTTAGTAAAAATACCACGTTCAACTTTAAGACGCGATTTTAAGAAACCAATACCTAAACCGACTAAACCACTTGGAAGTACCCAAGACCACCAAACACCATAACCTGCTAGCATATCTTTTAACATATGTCCGATAAAGCCAACAAAGAATCCCGCAACTGGGCCAAATAAAACAGCAAATAAAGCTTGTACTGCATATTGTAAAGAAATCGTTGTATTGGTAAAAATAGTAATCGGAATAAACATTCCAATGATAACAAAGAGTGCTGCACCGATACCAATAGCAACCACAGTTTTAATTGAATTATTTTTCATTTTCTTTTCCTCTATTTAATAACTTTTATCTCAATATGCCAGTTAGAGCCTACACCAACATTATAAGCTTTTGCAAATGTTCCTTGGTTAATAGCTAAACCAACACGATAAAGTGAGTTAATATACAAAATTGGTTGACCAATACGAACGTCTGCAAAAGATTTCCCATAAGTCACTTGGTTTTGGTATACCAACATGTCGTTATTGAAAATAGTTACTTCAAAACGGTCTCCAAATTCTGGTTTTAAACTGTAAAACTCTTCTCTTGTAATAGAAGTCCAAAGTGAACCAAAGCGAACATCTAAGATATCAATTGATCCTCTAACATCATCTTCAGAGATTTGAGTCTCAACTACAGGCAACTCTACAATTTCCTCAACTGACAATTCTGGTCCAACTTCTTCAAAACTGATATGACCACTAGCTAATTTGGCACCAGTAAAAGCATAGACATCTCTGCCATGGAATGTATAAGATAATTCTGTATTTTTGCGACGATTTTCCACTTCAGAAATTCCACGAATAGCTTTAATACCAATGTGTTTTTTGATATAAGATAAGGTTCCATTATCAGGTGTTACAATATATTGATTATTTTCCGTTAAAGCAACAACACTTTTACGTTTTGAACCAACACCAGGATCGACCACTGAAACAAAGGTAGTCTCTTCTGGCCAGTAGTTCACTGTTTGAAATAGACGATAAGATCCTTCGAAGATATTAAATGGTGTAATATCATGTGTTAAATTATGGACAACTAGTGTTGGATCTTCTTGAAGTGCTACACCAATCATTGCTGATACCGCTCCATCAACTAATCCAAAATCCGATTGTAATACGAGTAATTTATTGCTCATTATACCCCCCTAGAGTTCAATAAAAATATAGTCTATTTTATCATACTCCACAAAAAGATTAAATAAGATAGAAAATTTAACTAGTTATAGCTATCAACTATATAAAAATTAAGGATAGAAATACCCTTAATTTTTGGTTTTAGACCAAGTAGACATATCAGCAACAGCTGTGAAGAGAACATCTGTAGAAGAATTTAAAGCTGTTTCACAGGAATCCTGAACCACACCGACAATGAAACCAACTCCAACGACTTGCATCGCAATATCGTTATTAATGCCAAATAAACTACAGGCAACGGGAATTAATAATAGTGACCCACCTGCAACTCCAGATGCGCCGCAAGCTGAGACAGCTGCAACAATGCTTAATAGTAAAGCTGTCATGAAATCAACTTGGATTCCTAAAGTATTTACAGCCGCAAGTGTTAAGACATTAATTGTGATAGCTGCACCTCCCATATTAATAGTTGCACCTAAGGGAATAGAAACAGAATACAAGTCTTCATTAATTCCTAAATCTTGACAAAGCTTCATATTCACAGGGATATTGGCAGCTGAACTTCTGGTGAAAAATGCCGTTAATCCTGATTCTTTAAGACAGCGAAGAACTAGTGGATAAGGATTTTTCCTAAGTATGATAAATACTATTATAGGATTGACAACTAAGGCCACAAATAGCATTGTACCAATAAGAACACAAAGTAAAAAACCATAATCCTTCATGACACTTAAACCATTCTCAGAAATTGTCGTAAAAACAAGTCCCATAATACCGAACGGCGCTAAATCAATAATCCACTTTACAACCTGAGACGTTACATTTGCTGACGTTTGAAGTAATTCCTTAGTATTTTTCGTACTTGTTCTTAAGGCCATACCAAAAATAAGAGCCCAAAAAAGAACACCAATATAGTTAGCATTGACCAGTGCATTGATTGGATTATCAACTAGATTCATTAATAAATTTTGAAAAACTTCTGCGACACCTTTAGGTGGGGTTAAATCTGTTTTTGGAATACTATTTAATTTTAAAGTTAATGGTAGAAGGTTATTGACCAGAACGGCAACTAGAGCAGCAAGAAAAGTACCAACTAAATAAAGTAAAATGACACCTTTCATGTTCACTTTACTATTTTCTTTATGTTGGGACAATGCATTAGCTACGAGCGCAAAAACCAGAAGTGGAGCAACAGCCTTTAAACCACCTACAAAAAGTTTCCCTAAAAGACCAATTAAAGTAACTTTCGGCAAAAAAACTGCTAAAAAAATCCCAATTACAACACCAATCATAATTTTTTTTATGAGTGTAGTTCGATTCCAAATACTAATAAAATGTTTCATAAATTATCCTTTTGTGGCAAAAATTATATTTTTTTATAATAAAACATTTTCAGAAAGATGTCAAATTTCAAAAAATTCAAACAAATTCTATTGACTAGCTTATTATTATCTATTATAATAGCAACTATCGCTTATTTTAATATTAATTTATTTCATTAAATAGTAGAAAGATTAGAAAAATAGACTTATGAAACAAAAAAATATTTATATTATTGTTGGATTTATGCTTTTTGCCCTCTTTTTTGGATCTGCAAATCTCATTTACCCAGCATTTTTAGGCATTTATTCTGGATCCAATTGGATACCATCTATTATTGGTTTTTGTTTAACAGGTGTTTCACTTCCCTTACTTGGGGTGATGGCCGTTGCTAAATCTGGTGGAGATGATGTCGAATCACTTGCTAGACCAGTATCAAAATGGTATGCCATCTTCTTTTCTGTTGCTCTTTATTTATCAATTGGTCCATTTTTTGCCATACCAAGAACAGGTGCTACCTCTTATTCAATTGGTGTTGCTCCTATCTTAGGAAACCATTTTTTCATCAAAGTCCTTTATGCTCTCTTATTTTTTGGTCTCTCTTATTATTTAGCCATGAGACCAGGAAAAATGGTTGATCGCATCGGAAAAATCTTAACACCAACTTTATTAATCATAATTGCTATTTTTGTTATTGCTTCATTTTTAAATCCTGCTGGTCCATTAGGAAAGCCCCATGACATTGGAAATAACACAAACAACGCATTTTCAAGCTTTCCTTTTATTGCTGGACTAATCCAGGGTTATGGAACATTAGATGCTCTTGCTTCACTTGCTTTTGCAATTATTGTCATTGACGGCGTTAAAGGATTTGGTATTACAAAATCTAAAGATATCACCAAAATTACTTTAAAATCTGGTATTATCGCTATTAGTCTCCTAGCTTTGATTTACATTTTTATTGGTCACATTGGTGCTACTTCACAATCACTTTTTGAATCCAAAGATGGACAATTTTTACTTAATGGTATCACAATTGATGGTGGTCATGTCTTAAGCAAATCATCTCATTATTATTTAGGTGCAATTGGGCAAATTGTTTTAGCTATTGTTATTTTCCTAGCCTGTCTAACGACATCTACTGGTTTAATAACCGCATGTGCTGAATATTTCCATAAATTATTACCTCAATTGTCACATCCTACTTGGGCAAGTATATTCACACTCATCTCTATTTTCTTTTACTTCGGAGGACTTTCCGAAATCATTAAATGGTCTGTCCCTGTTTTATATTTACTCTATCCTTTAACAATTGTCCTCATCTTATTGGTTCTTAGTCGAAAATTATTTCATAATGCTCCAATAGTCTATCAAACGACAATGGCTTTAACTGCCATCCCAGCCATTTTTGATGCCTTAACGACATTATCTGAATTTACCGGACTTTTCAAATTACCAAATACAGTAACGCAATTCTTTACTCTTACTATTCCTTTAGGAAAATATTCTATGGGCTGGTTACCTTTTGCAATTATTGGCTTTTGCATTGGCTACATCATACTTCAATTTAAAACAAATAAAAAAACTTATCAAAGATAAGTTTTTTATTTATGACTAATTTGTCGTGTTAATAAATCCCCTAAATATTGAATTAAGAAAATCAATAACAGAATAATAATTGTCGCAACCCAAGTTACATCATTATTAAAACGATTATAACCATAGGAAATAGCAACATTTCCAAGGCCTCCAGCTCCAATAGCACCAGCCATAGCTGTCTCACCAACTAGGGAGATCAGAGTTACTGTTGAAACTCTAATGAGGTCAGGCAAGCCTTCTCCAAGATAAACTTTAACAATATCCCAGAAAGTAGCACCTGATGCTTGGGCTGCTTCAATAACACCCTTATCAAGTTCAGAAAAGACAACTTGAACTTGTCTTGCAAAAAATGGAAAAGTCGCAAAAGTAAGTGGTACTAAAGCAGCAGTTGCTCCCAATGCCGTTCCCATCAAGAAATAAGTAAAGCTTGCTAATACTGCAATTAAGATTACAAAGGGAATAGCTCTAAAGATTGAAGTAATTTTATCTAGTATCCAACAAACTGTTTTATTTTCAATAACTCCCCCTGGTCCCATTAGGACAAGCAACAGACCAATAAACAGACCAATAATACCACCAATGATAAAAGGAATAATCGTCATATAAAGCGTATTCCAAATAGCTAAGCCCCAGCCAGCATCACCTGACCACCCTAACTCATATACATTTGGTAGGTAGGTTCTTATTAAATCAATCATTTAGCACCTCTTTTCAAAACAGTTACTGAGACTCCTGCATCTTCAAGTGCTTTCTCAGCTAAAGCAACATTTTCAGGCTGTCCATCTAAAACAACAACCATTTCACCAACTGGGACTTGATCTAAAATCTCAATATTGCCATATAAAATATTTGCTGTCACTTCATAGCGTTTGTATATTTCATTTAAAATAGGTTCATCTGTTGAAGTTCCAGCATATTTTAATTGAACCATGATGGCAGAATCAGGGAGTTCTTGAACAATTGATTGTTGATTAATTTTAACCATTGCTTCATCAATTCCTGTTGCTGTTCTGATAAACTCCTGAGTTAATGGCTGTTGAGGATTAGAAAAGATATCTAGGACAGTACCTTCTTCAATCATGACACCACTTTGCATAACAGCAACGCGATTACAAATATCTTTGACGATTTGCATCTCATGAGTGATCATGACAATTGTTAGACCTAATTTTTGATTTAAATCTTGTAATAAAGCTAAGATTTGTTTAGTTGTTTTAGGGTCTAATGCTGAAGTCGCTTCGTCTGAAATCAAAATCTTCGGATCATTTGCCAATGCACGCGCAATAGCAACACGTTGCTTTTGACCACCTGAAAGTTGTGAAGGATAGTTGTCAGCACGGTCTGCTAGACCAACAAGTTCTAAGAGATCTTCAACTTTCTTTTCTTTTTCAGCTTTTGTTAACGATGAATGATGTAAGGCAAAAGTAATATTTTCTTTTGCTGTTTTTTGAGCCATTAAATTGAAATGTTGGAAAATCATCCCAATATCACGACGTTTTTGACGAAGGTCTTTTGATGATAATTGAACCTTTCCATCTGTAAAAGTGACATCTTCATCTATTGTGACCTTGCCCGATGTCGGTTCTTGTAATAGGTTAATCACGCGAACTAAAGTTGACTTACCAGCTCCTGAATAACCAACAATACCATATATATCTCCTTGATTAATCTGAACGGAAACATCCTTTACAGCTTCAACAACACGTTTTTTTTGATGAAAAGTAATATCAATATTCTCTAATTGAATGATTGCTTGACTCATAAACTCCTAACTCCTGATAACTAATCTGTAATGGCTTAAGCCATTACAGAAAAAATAGTGAATGCTTTGATTGTATCATAGAAAAATACACTAGACAAAAGCAGATTTTTCATAAGACAAAGCGACGTGTCATACCAAACACGTCACTTCTATGTTTTTTACCAAGCTGCTACGTCTGTTCCGTTTGTAGCATCCTTAATGACTTTTTTAACACTGTTTTGGTGGTAAGCTTTAACTAATTTCTTAATAGTAGCTGCTTTGTCAGATTTTTTCCAATTTTTCTTGCCTGCAATGACATTAATCCATTGTTTTGAATTTTTATCAATTTTTTCTTTGTATAGTGATGTTTTGTAATCAATTTTAGCAGGTACTGCATAATTATTATTGACAATAGCTGCATCAACTGATGTAAGTGAACGAGCTGTTTGACTAGCATCTAACTCTTTAATATCAAGGTCTTTTTTGTTTTCTTTGATATTAGCAATAGTTGCTAATTTTTCACCAGAAACATTCAATTTAATCAATCCTGCTGATTGTAGCACATAAAGTGCACGACTTTCATTTGTAGCATCATTTGGTACTGAAATTTTTGCACCATCAGGAAGTTGACTTACTGAAGTGTATTTTGCTTTCCCATTTTGACTTGTTCCTGAGAACAAATGGATTGGACTGATATAAGTTTCACCTATAGCTACAAGATTTTGTTTGTTTTCTTTATTCCAGTTATTTAAGAAATTATAATGTTGGAAAGCATTAACATCAACTTCTCCATTTGCAACTGCTTTGTTTGGTTGAGAGTAATCCGTAAACTCTTTAAATTTTAGTTTAACACCATCTTTTTCAAGGTTTTTTTCAACCTGATCCCATTTTGCTTTTTCAGAATCTGATCTCGTCATGACACCAACTGTTAAGGTATCTTTGTCACTTGATTTACCACCACAAGCTGTTAATAATAAAGTTGAAGCAAGTGCAATACTTGTAATTCCTAAAATTTTCTTTAATTTCATGATTATGTCCTCTTTCAATTTTTAACTGAATCTATTCTAACTCATACTGTTATAGGTTTCAAATTGTTAAAAATAGGACTTAGTTATAGTTATTGGTTATAACAATAATAAAAAATAAGAAACATGCTCAAGCATGTTTCCTACTTCCAAACAGGGACATCTACACCATCAGATGTTTTTAAAATAACGTTTTTGACAGCGTCTGTGTGGTAATCTTTGACTAATTTTTTGATAGCTGCAGCTTTCTTCGTTTTCTGCCATCCTTTTTTTCCAGATAAGATATTAAACCATTGTTTTGAATCTTTACCGGCCATTTCTTTATAAAGGGAAGTTTTAAAGTCAAGTTTAGCTGGAATAGCATAATTATTATTAACAATTGCTGCATCTACCGATTTTAAAGCCCTTGCCGTTTGACTTGCATCAAGTTCTTTAAAGTTTAAATGCTTTTTATTTTCACTAATATTATTTAGACCTGCAACAGCTCCATTTTTAACATTGAGTTTAATCAAACCAGCAGCTTGCAAGACATATAAGGCACGACTTTCATTAGTCACATCATTTTGAATGGCAATTTTAGCACCATCAGGTAATTCTTTAATGGAGTTATATTTGGCCTTTCCTTGTTGATCTGTCCCAGAGAAAAGATTGATTGGACTAATATAAGTTTCGGCTATGGTTACAATATGGCCTTTATTTTCCTTATTCCAGTTGTCTTGATAAATGTAGGTTTGAAAAGCATTAATATCAACTTCTCCATTTTCAACTGCTTTATTTGGCTGATTATAATCTGTAAATTCCTTATACTTTAGTTTAATACCATCTTTTTTTAGTAACTCTTCAATTTTATCCCAACGAGCTTCATCAGAATCTGTTTTGGTCATCAGACCAACTGTAATGGTTTTGCTATCATTTTGTTTTGAACCACAAGCTGATAAAACTAATGTTGATATGGCAGCTATTCCAATAAAAATCGTTTAAACTTCATCGTTTTCCTCTTTTTCTATATTACTAATTTTAGTTTATAGAAAAGTAGAAGATCTGACAAATTGTTAAAAACAGCAAAGACATATAGGCAAAAACTATATCAAAAAAGAGCTAGATTAACTAGCTCTTTTTTAATAATCTTCTTAATTACCACTTGGTACTTTTAAGTCAGATTTTGAAGGAACATAATCACCGCCAAGGTACTCTTCAGCAAGTTCCTTGATTGTTCCGTCTTCATTTAATTTCTTAATACGTTGGTTAACATATTTTTGAAGTTTTGTTTGGTCTTGACTAAATAGGAAGTAGATATAAGGTTGTTCTTTTGATTTCAACTCAATTGTTTTCAAATTATCTAAGTTTTGATTTTTGATGATTGTTTTAACCGTTGGTGCATCAAAGATCTTGAAATCTGCTTTTCCTTCACTTAAGTTTGCTAACGTTTGCGTAATATTTTCATTGGTGTATTTCAATTCTACTTTTTTAGAAGCTGTCTCATTATATTTCTTCAATTGAGCTTCTGTTGTTGTCCCTTGAACAACTTGTGTGGAATGGCCACCAATATCACTGTATGATTTAATATCTGAATCTTTTGGAACAACTAATACTGATGGTGTTGATCCCGTTGGATATGAGTATAGGTATTTAGAA
This sequence comes from Streptococcus urinalis 2285-97, assembly GCF_000188055.2. Classification (NCBI taxonomy): domain Bacteria; kingdom Bacillati; phylum Bacillota; class Bacilli; order Lactobacillales; family Streptococcaceae; genus Streptococcus; species Streptococcus urinalis. The sequence continues at coordinate 261,410 of NZ_AEUZ02000001.1, read as the reverse complement.
GCACGCTCTTTACTATAACTGATATTAACACCAGCCATTTGGTATTTATCTGAGTCTAATCCTGTAAAAATAGAAGACCATTCTGTTTTCTTAAATGAAACATCATATTTTTCAGATCCTTTAAAGACTGTTTTAGCTACCTCAATGTCAAATCCTGTTAGTTTGCCATCTTTTTGGTAAGCAAATGGTGCAGTTGCTCCTGAAGTTGCGAACACAACTTTTTCTTTTTCTGAGCCATTAGACTTACTATCTGAGTCTTTAGAACCACACGTTGCCAAGACAAGTGTTGAAGCAAGTGCAAGCCCAGCAAGACCTAAAACTTTTTTCTTTAACATACTATTTCTCCTTAAGCATTATTATTTATATTCTATCATTTTAAAATTCACTTAACTAATAATAAAATCATATCAAGATGATAAGATTAGACTATCAAATAAATCTCAGATTATTTCATATCAAAGTAATTAAGAAGTAATTTTGCATTTTCTACATAATAAGTAACTGCTGTTTCAAGAGCTTGGTCTTTAACCATAAATGTATCATGGTGTAAATCAGGAGCTCCTTCATCCCCATTTGAGCCAATTAATGCAAAGACACCAGGGATTTGTTCTTGATAAGCAGCAAAGTCTTCTCCTCCAGTTAATGGAGGAATTTCGATAACTTGAGCAAAGTTTTTAGAATGTTCAAATACTAAGGGCGTTAGCGTTTCATCGTTATAGGTCACTGTTGGCGTTTGATCCCACTTTATGGAAACCTTTGCTTGAAATTGTTCAGCACTAGCTGTTACAATCCGCTCAAAACGTTCTCTTAACGTTTGTCTTCCTTGTGGATCAAAACTACGAATAGTCCCTTCAAAATAACCAGATTGAGGTAAGACATTCCATGTGGAACCAACATCAATATGTGTCACAGATAATACAGTTGGCTCAAAGGGTGAGGTCATTCGAGAAACAATGGCTTGAAGATTATTTACCATTGTTGTGATTGCAAGCACAGTATCAACACCAAACTCTGGTCTTGCGGCATGTCCACTAACTCCCTCAACTGTAACTGTAAATTTTTCCACTGCAGCCATAATGGCTTTTGACCTCAAACCAATTTGGCCAGGCTTTAAGTGAGGATTATTATGATATCCAATAATTGCTGAGACGCCTTCTAGTCCACCTTGTTCGATAACATGATAAGCACCTTTTGAAACTTCCTCTGCAGGTTGGAAGGTTAGCCTTACCGTTCCTTTCAGCTGTTCTTCTATTTCTTTTAACTTTTCTGCTGCACCTAGCAAAGAAGTTTGATGAAAATCATGTCCACAAGCATGCATGGCACCATTTTGACTAGCATATGGTAGATCGTTTTTTTCTTGTATGGGTAGTGCATCAATATCTGCCCGTAGAGCAATAATGGGATTTCCACTACCAATTTCTGCAATAAATCCCGTCTTTAACCCTTTATCAATAATTGTGATTCCTAAGGCCTCAATGTTTTCTTTTAAAAATTGTGTTGTCTCAAATTCTTTTTCGGAAATCTCAGGATGCTGATGGATATAATGTCTGATTTGATTTAGTTTTTGATAAAATGCCTCTTACTCACTCATTAGTTGCCTACCTTCTTCCACATTTTGTTAGGGATATTTATAACGCAAAATGATCGACTTGTCAAACGATTCAAAAAAGAGACTAAAAAACGTGTCGTTTTTAGTCTCTTATCATGATTGTGTCTTATATTACTTAGAACTGTTTAGCTTCAGTTATTTTTTAGTTTTGTTAAGTAGTGTTTATTAGGAATAGTTAAAAAGGGGGGTCTTTGTTATTTAGTACGTGATTGGAGGCTTGCAGTCATATCTTTAACTGATAATATTTGGTTAACAAAGTCGCTATCTAATTGACGAGCACCAATTTTTGAATCAAGCTGATTTATGGTTTTTTGTGATGATGATAGGATTGTTTCAATATCTTGATCCACTTCAACCTCTTGAGTTTGAATTTGAAGATTATAATTATTTCGTGCTAAATTATAATCTTCAATTACAGCATAGGATTGATTCCAGATAAGATTTTGTAATTTTTCAGTCTCATCTTTAAGAACAGATACTGCACCTTTATTGATATTCCCATTTCCTAGTGATGTTTCAATGTCAGATAGGTTATTAACTTGGTTGGCAATAACTGTCGCAATCTCACCAGCATTTAAACCTGCTGCATTGATAGTATTTACAGTCTCTTTATAAGCAGAAACCGCCTCATGAGCAGTTGCTGTCTCTTCTTGACTCACCGCTTGAGTTTGAACATCTTTATCTTGTGGCGTTTCAACTGCTTGTCCTTCTTTTGTTTGAACAGCCTCAACTGTTACTTCCTGTGTCTTAACCCCATCTTGTTTTGCTGTTTCTGATTTTGGATTTTCCACAGTTTCTTTTTTCGCATCGTTTGGAGTTGAGGTAGAGAGGGTTTCACTATTATCAGTTGTTTTCTTAGTATGAGGTGTAAAGACTTCTACATGAGTGACTTGATTAATTGGATTTAATTTATTTTCAATTACAGTAGTTGTTGTGACAGGATATACACTTTGATAAGGTAAGGCTTTATATACAAACTCTCTCTTTGGTTTTTTATTTGATATTACTTTCTCAATACCAAGCAATAATCCATTGTCATTAATTTCTGTATTTGTAGTAAATTTGATTAAATCTTTATTTAGATCCCTATTATTTTTACCGTTTTTAAATTCGGTAATCATCTTTTGCAACTCAGTTAATTTAAGAACCAATTTTTCATATTGAATATCTAAAGCTTGGTATTTACTATTTACTAAATTAATATCAATAGACAGTTCTCTAGCAATCCTATCTTTAGCGTATAAATTAATCTCATTTACCATTTGTAAAGCTACATCAGCAGACATATATATTGACAAAAGTATCTCAAATTGTTTCATAAATCTAATTCTTATTTGACGCATATGTATGATATTCTTTCTTTAACTCTTCAACTTCTTTTAATAAATTTGATACATCTTTTGCAATATTCCCAGTTGAAGTATCAGTATCTTCTAAGAGTGTATAGCCATTTACTCTATATATTTTTGAAAAATCATCTACTTCTCGACTAACTTGCTTCCTTTCTGGATTTAATATATAATCCACCTTTATATTATCAATTTGTTTCATTTCATTATTTTGAAAACTCATTGATCTAGGATATTCTTTAGGTCTATCAATATATACTGATGAATAAAAATCATCTATAGCATCATCAAGCTCTTGAATTTTTCTATTTGCTGTTCTTATATTTGGGATATAGGAATACCAATTTTTATATGGAGATTTTTTTTCCTGATAAGTAATTTCTTTCGAAATAAAACTTAATATTTCAACTGCATCTTTTGTTTTCTTACTGTTTGAATAATCAAAAATAATTTTATCAATAATTTTAAGCTTATTATAAATTACATTTAGTTGATTAATATATATATTATAATATTCTTTTCTAACCTCATTAAATTTTACGTCAGAACCAACATAGTAATAGAAAGGATATAAATCTGAATGCTGTTTATAAATTTCTTTCACTTCTTTATTGAAGTTACTAATATTATTTTTTAAACTTTCATAAATCAAATTAAAATTTTTAATTCCTAAATTATTAATTCCTTTTTTTATAAAAAGCTTATCTATATGACTATATTCAGGTTTTTCAGTATCTTTATTACTAATACTTAATTTACTTAATGAATTTAAATATTGCTCATATTGCACTGTACTTACTATTAATGTCTCTATAGCATTTTTAAATTCTTTTTCTTTAAACTCTTCACTATTGATCCAATGATTAATATCAAAAAGTTTATCATCTAAAGCTTCAAATGCTACTTTATAATAGTTACTATCAATTAAATCATTATTCTCAAAAAAACTTACTTTAGGATATTTATTATTATCTCTAATGTAACTAATCGCTCCAACCGGCTGACAAGTTGTGGCTACTGTTGCTGCTAGTGTTAAGACTGCCGCTGATTTTAATAATTGCTTTTTCATATATCTCTCTTTTCTTTTTTATTGGATGAATGCTTTTGACTGTTTTTGATAGTTTTGCTTCGTCACAAGACAATATATTAGCAAATTATTAATTTTATGGTAAATTCATTAATTTATAAACATTAACTTCTATTATTACTATTTTTCGTTAATATCATTCGTTATTTAACTGTTGTTAACCTTTTAAGTAATTAATATTATAAATATTTTACAAACTTTGTATCTTTATACCACTCAACTAATGCAATAAATTAATTAAAAAAATATTTGATTTGTCATTACATAATAACATGAATGGTAATTATTCCTTTGTAATAGTTAATCATCAAAGTAGATTTTTTATAAAAAATTTTATTTTTATTTTTTTACTTAACTAGTAATTGAATAGTTATTCTTTTAAAACTTTAAATATACAATAAAATATTCATTATATTCAAATGTAGCTAGATTCCCTTAATTTTAATGAAAAAAAAGATGCCTAGGCATCTTTTGATTTTATAATCCTTCTACGTTATGGTAGACTTTTTGAACATCGTCATCAGCTTCTAGAGCATCGATTAATTTTTCAAATGTTTCTAAGTCTTCGCCTTCCAATGTCACCTCTGATTGTGGAATCATTTCAAGTTCTGTTACTTGGAATTCAGAAATTCCTGATTCTCTAAGAGCTTCAATCCCTTTATGTAAATCTGTTGGTGCTGTATAAACTGTAATTGTCCCTTCATCTGATTCAACATCATCTACTTCAACATCAGCTTCTAATAGTAATTCAAATATGCTATCTGCATCATCACCCGCAAAGACAATGACACCTTTTTTATCAAACATATATGAAACTGAACCTGACGCACCCATATTACCGCCATTTTTACCATAAGCTGAGCGAACATTTGCTGCTGTACGATTTACATTTGAAGTCAGTGTATCGACGATAATCATTGAGCCATTTGGTCCAAATCCTTCGTAACAACCTTCTACGAAGGTTTCATCAGTATTTCCTTTAGCTTTGTCAATAGCCTTATCAATAACATGTTTTGGAACTTGCGCTTGTTTCGCACGTTCTAATACAAATTTTAAAGCAGAGTTAGATTCTGGATCTGGATCACCTTGTTTTGCAGCAACATAGATTTCGACACCAAATTTTGCATAAACTTTTGAGTTAGCACCATCTTTGGCTGTTTTTTTAGCAACAATATTAGCCCACTTACGTCCCATTGGAATATCTCCTCATTCTAGATATGTCATGATATCTTCTTTTTAATTCTTTTTATATGAAAAATAGTTAGCTATTTTTCAGTTAACTCTATTATTATAGCACTTTGAAGCCTATTGGTAAAATGGAAATTACCCCTTTACTCTGCCTCTTTCTTTTGTCTTTCAAGTAATAATTCTTGTATAGATAATGGTTTTCTACCCAAAATGGTTTCAATATCTACTGTTGTTTGAGCCAATTCTCCATTAGCAATTGCGGTATAAGTTGATACCCAAGATTCATATTCCCAATCCTCAGCTTGGTAAGATTTTCGTGATTGATAAGCTTCTTCAATTGTTTCATTGATATAATGGATTTCTTTTTGTTCAAAGTGGCTAACCACTTGGGTAATATCATTCATTGATAATGATTGGGGGCCAGTTAAATTAATGATTTTATTTTCCCATTTTTCTGGCTCTAATAATACCTTTGCTGCAACTTGAGCAACATCATAGCGACTTACAGCTGATACTCGTCCGTCTGCCGCAGGTCCTCTAATTTCACCATTAGATTGACAAAGGTCCAAGAAAAAATCAAGATAAAAGTTATCTCTTAAGAAAGTATAGTTAAAGCCATTTTCTATAATGTAATTTTCGGTTTTTGCATGATCTCTAGCCAGTGTAAAAGTTGAATCTAAATTGGCATTAAAGAAAGAGGTATAAATAATATGTTTAACACCAGCTTTTTTAGCAGCATCAATAAAGGCAAAATGCTCTTTTAGACGATCCTTTGATTCTTTTCCAGAAACCATAAATAAGACATCAGCACCTTTTATTGCTTCTCGAGATTCCTCAGTATCTTCATAGGAAGCTTTATGGACACTCGCATTTGGATAGTAGGGAGCTGCTTCTGGTCTTCTTGCTAGATAACGAACTGATTGCCCTTCATGAGCTAATATTTTAGCAAGTTCTCCTCCAATATGCCCCGTGACACCAGTAATTGCAATTGTTTTCATACCAAGCTCCTTTCAATTACATTTATTATAACATCTTATATTTTAAAGGTCATGAATGCAGTGAAAAAGCTTATCTTTTCAGATAAACTTTGACTGCTATGACTTAATCATTATGGGAATTCTTCCCCAATTTTGTTCATTAATATTAGAATTACCAAGTCGATAAATAAAATCTGCTTTTTGCGTCATCAAATCCCACGGTTCTGAGCCAATTCGACTTATCAATTTTACTTTACTTTTAAGTGACTTTAAATGCTCTTGTCCTTTTACCGTAAAACCTAAAACATGAATAGCATCTGGTAAATCACTGTCAACAGCATTTACTAAAATATAAGTTAGGAGTCGACTCACACGCGCTTTTGTATATCGTTTTGTGGCGACTTTTTCCACTAATTCATCCACAGTTTCCACAGATTTTATGTATTTTTGAATCCTACTTGCCATTTCCTCATTTACTTGACTCACAAGACTTAGGTTTTGATGACTCAGAATTTGGTATTTTAAGTAAGGAAAGTAATTTTTCCAATTAACTTGTGGAGAACCTAAAAGTAACTCTGAATTTGGAACCGACTTATCCACAAATGCTTTATCTTTGATATGGTTTCTGATTGCAGTTGCTGAAGCCAAAGAAGTTTGTTTTTCATTTGAATGGTAAGCAGAACCTTGTCTCTTTATTGGATTAAGTCTAATAGAGGTTTGTGAAGCAGCTTTCGCATAAGTTAACCCCAAGATATGATTAGGTGTATCCCCCGTGAGCTTTACATTAGCAAAGGTTTCCCACATTTTTTGTGTTTTTTGTGGATAAGTTAAGTGATTAGGTAGATTTTCAAGAAACACAAGCATTTCTTTCTCATTTTTCTTGTAAATATCAGCAAGCTCTTGATAGTCTACTCCTTCTTCTGTTCCAAAAGCTAAGTTATCCACACCCAACTTCTCAAGAATGTCTATTGAACCTTTTGCAAAATAATCTGCTGATTGGACAGATACCAAAAATGGTAACTCAACAACAATATCTGCACCATTTTCAAGTGCCATTTGAGCTCTTGTCCACTTATCCACAATAGCTGGTTCTCCTCTTTGAACAAAGTTACCAGACATAGCAATCACTTTAAGACCTTTTGCTTGTTGCAATAAGTATTTATGACCATTATGAAAGGGATTAAACTCTGCAATAATTCCTGTAACTGTCATTATTTTTGTGCCACAAAGAACCAGCGTTGACTTGTTTTTGTGGGCTCCTTATCTTCAAAATCTGCAAATAAAGCAAAAGATTTAAATCCTGCTTGCTCTAACAAAACATCATAAGTTAAAACATCATAAGTTCTTTCTTCATGAACTTCATCAAAACGACTAAAACGACCATCCGCATCTTTTATAAAGAATGTTAACTCATGGACAATTGAATAGGGTGCTTGATCTTCAAAACTATCCCATACCATGGCAAAATCCTCTGCATTTTCATGATAAGAATACCCCGGAAAGACTTGATCAATCTGGTAAGTTGAGTGAACATCAAAAATAAAAACTCCTTCTTCATTTAAAGCATTATAAACCTCTTTAAAGACGTCTCCCACCTCAACTTCATCTTGCATATAACAAATAGAGTCAGAATAACAAGTGACAAAATCATAGTGTCCAGCTTGAGATAAATCTAGCATATTTCCTTCAATAAATGAAATAGACTGATTAGCTGACTTAGCTCTTTTTTTTGCAACCTGTAACATCTCTGAACTTAAATCTAATCCAGTTACATCAAAACCAGCTTGTGAGAAACGAACGGACTGAATTCCGGTACCACACGCCATTTCTAATAATTTATTTTTATTTTTGCTTTTTGGAAGATGTCTTAAACTAAATTCAGTCCAACGGTCATAGAGACTATCATCCATAATGGCATCATAAACTTCAGCAAATGTTTCATAATTTTTTTGCATAACCTAAAACTTCCTTACTCAATCTATATGATTTCAGCTAAATATAACTAACCTTTATGCTTAAAAACCCTGTCCATTGACAAGGTTAAATGCTATGCTAAATAAGATTCTATATCAACTACTGGTGCTTCATGCCACAATTTTTCGAGATTATAATGACTGCGCTCATCCTCTGAAAAGATATGGACAACGACATCATTAAGGTCTAAAAGCACCCAACCTGCTTTACTATCCCCTTCGATATGGCTTGCATCAAAGCCTGCTTTTCTAACTAGCTCACGAATGTTATCAGCAATAGCTTCTAACTGACGGCTATTACTAGCACTTAATATGACAAAATAATCTGTAAGGCTTGTCAAACCTTCTAAGTCAAGCGCTAAAATATCCTCAGCACGTTTTTCATCTGCTGCTTTTACAACAATTTCTAATAATTCTGTTTTAGTCAAATTACTTCCTCTTTATGTTAATGTTATTTCTTCCCAAATATGATCAAACTCTACAAGGTCTGCAAATCGATTTTGCCAAATGATTTCTTCATAATAGTTTACTAACTGTTTAGCAGTAATATAAGGATTATTACTTGTAGTTGTGGCACCTTTTGGAACAATAATCTCATAACCTTTTTCAAAAGCCACTTTTATAGTGGTATCAATACAATAATTAGTTGCCATGCCTATCACAATTATTTGTTCTATTTGAAGGTCTTTTAAAATCTCTTCTAGTTTCGTTTCTTTAAAAGTACTATTATAAGACTTATCAATGATAATATCTGTTTTTTCTGGCCTTATCTCGTCCTCTATCCGCCAAGCAGTTGAGCCTGGTATCAATGCCTCATCTTGATGTCGCACATAGATCACTGTAATATCCCTTTTTCGTGCTTGATCAATAAGAGACTTAACTTTGGCTAGAAAAGTTTCAAGCTGATAAGGTTTCTCAGTAATCAATCCTTTTTGAATATCAATGACAAGAAGAGCTGTCTTCATATTACTCCTTCATGAATCCAACAAATGCATTATAGGTATCTATTGTTTGTGGGTAAATGGTTTGACACTTTTGTGCTAAAAAAGTCACAGTGTGTACTGTCTCAAATGCAACAGCTTTATCAAGACTCTCTTTAGCAATTTTTCTAGCTTCAGATACAATGGGAAAAGCTCTGCCTTCCTCAATGTAATCTGCTACATAAATCACTTTATCCAAAAGTGTCATCTCTTTAGCCCCAACGGTATGAATCTCGATAGCTCTTAAGATATCTTTATCATTCAAACCAAAATCTTCTTTGATTTGATAGATGCCAACCATACCATGCCAAACATTATTGTTCCAATTTTTCAAATCTGGATCAAGTTGATATTGATCTATCAAGCTTATAAAGCGTTCATCTGACATTTCTTTAGCATAATCATGCAAGAGAGCTGCTATACTAGCTTTCTCAGTATCAGCGCCATATTGATTTGCCAGTGAAATGGCTGCTTTTTCAACACCTAAAACATGTTTAAAACGTTTTTCACTCATATTTGAAGCTATTTTTTCAAGTAGTGCTTCTCTATTCATACCAAGGTAGTTTTCATAGTTCATTGATACAAACCTTCTTCCTCAATATAGTTTAAGACAGACTTAGGTAATAGAAAATTAGGAGTTTTTTGATTAGCAATAAATTGTCGAACCATGCTTGATGAAATATCCATCATTGGGACATCAACCCAAATAACCGGATATGATGTTCCAGCCTTATATTTTGGTCTTTGAACACCAACAAATTGAACCATATCAATCAACTCATCAATACGATGCCAAGTCCGAAGATAGTCTACCATATCTGCACCAATGATAAAATAATAGTCTACATCGGGATTCTTTTCAGTTAATAATTTCATAGTTTCATAAGTATAACTGATCCCTCGACGTTCAAGTTCAATGGTTTCAATAGCCAATCCTTCTACACCTTCAATAGCTAGTTCTAACATCTTTAAACGATGTTTTTCATCTATTGTTTCTTTATGATCTACATGGGGTGGTGTAAATTCTGGCATTAAGAGGACTTGATCCAAGCAAAGTTGTTGTCTAACTTGATCTGCCACCACTAAATGTGCATTATGTACGGGATTAAAATTGCCGCCTAGTATTCCAATTTGTTTTCGATTTGTGTCTCTAACCTCTTCTTCAAGTTTAACCTTGGTAAAGGGAGTTAACAGTTCAATTGCCATATCTTCTCCAAAAATATTTCTAAGGCATGTTTATTGTATAGCTTTTACCTTTGGTGATAATTTACGATTTTCTTTTTTAGATGAAACTTTATACAAAATGATAATACGACCAATCTTCAAAACGGTATCACTACCTATCTCTTCTTCTAAGATCTCAGCAACCTCGTGAATATCTTCGTCAGTATTTTGAAGCAATGTCACTTTGATTAATTCTCTAGCATCTAAAGCCTGACGGATACTCGTTTTAATTTGATCATTTAGACCATTTTTCCCAATTTGCACAATTGGTTTTAGATGATGTGCTTCAGATTTTAAGAAAGCACGTTGTTTACTTGTAAGCATATTTTTCCTCTTTGTTTATATTAAAGCTTTTCTGATAATAACACTGACACCTTCCGGTGCCCATGCAGCAACTACTGTTGCGGACTTGGGATTTACTCTAATCCATCCTAAACCAGAATAGACAATATCTGTTTTTTCATGAATAGTAAATTCATGTCTTATTAATTTAGGAAACTCAGACAGCTCTTTATCAGTTGGTGGAACTAGTAAATGACCAACATGTTTTTCATAGAATGCTGTAGCACCTTCTAATTTAGTACGATGTATTTTGAGGTTATTATCAAAGTAAGCAGTAAAACCTTGCTTTTCACCTGAAACAAAGTCAAATCTAGCTAAACCAGCTAAAAATAAGGTTTGTTCAGGATTTAATTGGTATGTTTTTGGCTTTATCTCCTTTTTTGGACTAATGTACTTAAGATTCCTAGCCCCTAAATAATGAGCCATTTGGTGTCGATGAATAATACCTGGTGTATCAAAGATAAAAGAGCCATCATCTAAAGGAATTTCAATTTTATCTAGAGTTGTCCCTGGAAAACGAGATGTCGTAATAACATCTTTGTCTCCTGTGATTTCTTGAATAATAGCATTAATAAGTGTTGATTTCCCAACATTAGTCACACCCACAACGTAAACGTCACGACCTTTTCGCAATTGATTAATTTTTGTAATCAACTCTTTGATAGCTTCATTGTTTTGTGCTGAAGTCAAGATGACATCTAAAGGTCTCATCCCTTCTTCATGAGCACGTTCTGTTAACCACTGTGTTACTTTTTGATTTTTAACTGACTTAGGTAAGATATCTTTTTTATTTCCAACTAGTAACACATCATTACCAGAAATAAATCGGGACAATCCTGGAATAACTGATCCATTAAAGTCAAAAATATCAACAACATTAACTACTAATGCATCACTGTCACCAACTTCATGAAGTAAGGTTAGAAATTCATCATCAGTAATATTGACATCAACGATTTCATTGTAATGTCGTAACCTAAAACAACGCTGGCAGTATAATTCACCTGTTTCCATTCCTTTTTCTAAGGCTGCTTTTGGTGTATAGCCAGCTTTTTCTTTATCAGTAGTTTGTATTTTTGCACCACAACCAATGCAGAATAATTCTTCCATTAAATTCCTTTGTTATATGTTATTTTACCATGTTTAGCTTCAATCTTAGACCAAACACGTTTTTCTCTTGCTCGATTAAATTTGGTATTCCAAGCATCAGATTTGACCAAAGGTCTAACAAGAATTGATTTGATACCAACTCTATTTGCTGCACGAATATCAGTCATGAGTTGGTCACCAACCATAGCAACTTCATCTGGTGAAAAGCCGTAGCGTTCGATAGCCGTTCTTAAACCTCTAGCAAATGGTTTCATAGCACGACTGACAAAATCAACACCGAATTTTTCCACTGCACGACTGACACGACGATGATTATTATTAGAAACTACAACAACTGGAATATCCGCTTTTGTCATCTCATCCAGCCATGCACGAAGTTCATCTGTCCCATCAGGATTGTTCCAAGCAACTAGTGTATTGTCTAAATCAACTAAAACAGCTTTAATGCCATGACGTAGTAATGCTTCTGGTTTTAAATCAAATACAGCTTCGACCACAAAGGTCGGCTTATAATCTTCAGTACTCATTTTCTCTCCAAAAATAATTTTTACCATTTATTTTATCATATTTTGAGTAAAAAATCATCTGACAATTCATTGATTAAATTGACTGGATCAGGAAAATAAAAAGACAGCTTTCAGCTGTCTTTTTATTAGTCTTCGTTCACGTAAGGCATAAGTGCCATAACACGAGCACGTTTGATTGCTGTTGTTACTTTACGTTGATTTTTAGCTGAAGTTCCAGTTACACGACGAGGAAGAATTTTTCCACGTTCTGAAACAAAACGGCTAAGAAGTTCAGTATCTTTGTAATCAACATATTCAATTTTGTTAGCTGCGATAAAATCAACTTTTTTACGGCGTTTGAATCCGCCACGACGTTGTTGAGCCATGTTTAGTTCTCCTTTATATTCTCTTAATTTGGAAAAGCTAGAAATAACTCTAAATGATTTTCTAATATACTTTTCCCTTTACTCAAAGTAAATTGAGTATTTGTCCAATTCCTTAGAATGGAAGATCATCATCTGAGATATCCATTGGATTTGAGTTTCCAAATGGACTTTCATCTCTACCAAAATTTGGTGTTTGTTGTTGTGAAGATGAATAGTTACTCGATGAGCTATTATAGCCACCAGAATTATAAGAACTATTTGAGTTACCTTCACGTGTAGCACGACTTTCCAACATTTGGAAATTGTCTGCAATAACTTCTGTTACGTATACACGTTGACCTTGTTGATTTTCATAGTTACGTGTTTGAATACGCCCTGTGATACCGACAAGTGATCCTTTTTTAGCCCAATTTGCTAAATTTTCAGCTGATTGGCGCCAAATGACACAGTTAATAAAATCTGCCTCACGTTCACCATTTTGGCTTTTAAAAGTTCTGTTAACAGCAAGTGTAAAAGTAGCAACAGCTACTTGACTTGGTGTGTAACGGAGTTCTGCATCTTTGGTCATACGACCAACTAGTACTACATTATTTATCATAAAACACCTTCTTAAGCGTCGAGTTTAACGATCATATGACGAAGAATGTCACCGTTGATTTTTGAAAGACGATCAAACTCGTTAAGAGCTGTATCTTCGTTAGCTTCAACGTTAACAATGTGGTATAGTCCTTCACGGAAATCATTGATTTCGTATGCAAGACGACGTTTTTCCCAATCTTTTGAATCAACAACAGTTGCACCATTGTCAGTTAAGATAGAGTCAAAGCGTGATACCAAAGCAGTTTTTGCTTCTTCTTCAATGTTTGGACGAATAATATAAAGAATTTCGTATTTTGCCATTGATAGTTCCTCCTTTTGGTCTAATGACTCATGGTCTTTGCCACGAGTAAGTGAGGGTATTCTCACAAGATAGTATTATAACTTAAATTAATATTAGTTGCAAGTATAAACTAAAGAAAAAGATAGCTTAAAAGCTATCTTCCTTTCTTATTTTATTTAAAGAATGAGACCTAGGATTGAAATAATAAGAGGAATAAAGAAAACCAATTATTGTTTGTTGTATTCGTCTTTATTCGACTATCTCTCCTTTTTATTATAAATTTTCTATTTATCCTTTAAGTATAGATCATTTTAAAAATATGTTAAACAATATCTCCGTTTTTGTATCTTGCTATATGCATAAGACCCTCCATTTTGAAACTTCTTATTCACTGAGCGACAATAACAAATACTTGTGAATCATTCACCGTTCTTTAAATTTTAAATCTTTTACTAATCATAATGATTAAAAATTGGTCCTGAGCTCTTTGGCCAATCTACTCATACAGACCTATTATGCTATTTGTGATCACAATTTTAAAACTAAGTGTAAAGTTTTTTGTGCCTACCTAATTGAAGACTTTTAATCTCCATTTTTATACCGAGCAACATGTGGTTTCATCATAAGAATTCCTCCTTATAAATCTGTTTCTTTAGTCATCTTTCTTTATACTTAAATTATAATGTAAACGATTCCAAAAATCAATAAAAAAGTTCTTTTTTTATTTTTAAATTTCTTATTATAAGACCTTAAGATACTTTGGTACAATAAGAATATGAAAAATTTAAAAGACTATGGCATTGAGATGTGGGATAAAGCAAAAATCATTTCCTTTCGAAAAACCTTACTCAATTGGTATGACTTAGAAAAAAGAGACTTACCTTGGCGTCGGACAAAAAATCCTTATCATATTTGGATTTCTGAGATTATGCTGCAACAAACTCAAGTAGTTACTGTCATTCCTTATTATGAGCGATTTTTAGAATGGTTCCCGAAAATTGACGATTTAGCTAATGCCGACGAAGAAAGATTATTGAAAGCGTGGGAAGGGCTTGGCTATTATTCAAGGGTGAGAAATATGCAGGCTGCTGCTAAGCAGATCATGACGGAATTCAATGGAGTATTTCCTAGTCACTATCACTCTATCTTAAGTCTAAAAGGGATTGGACCTTACACTGCAGGGGCTATTGCTAGTATTGCCTTTGATTTGCCAGAGCCTGCTGTTGATGGGAATGTTATGCGTGTCATTGCAAGACTTTTTGAAGTCAATGCTGATATTGGCGACCCCAAAAATAGAGGAATTTTCCAAGAAATCATGACGATTTTAATTGATCCTGATCGCCCAGGCGATTTTAATCAAGCATTAATGGACCTCGGAACGGACATTGAGTCTGCCAAAAATCCAAGACCAGAAGAATCCCCTATCAGAGCTTTCAACGCTGCTTATCTACACCAAACTTATGACAAATATCCTATTAAATTACCTAAGA
Organism: Streptococcus urinalis 2285-97; assembly: GCF_000188055.2. NCBI lineage: Bacteria > Bacillati > Bacillota > Bacilli > Lactobacillales > Streptococcaceae > Streptococcus > Streptococcus urinalis. The sequence goes on along the minus strand of NZ_AEUZ02000001.1, from coordinate 246,309 downwards.
AAAAGCCAAAAACTCTTTATTTTCAAGCTTTTGTCATTCAAAATGAAAAAAATGAATTTCTTCTTGAAAAAAATACAAGCGGACGACTTCTTGGTGGTTTTTGGTCATTTCCCCTAATTGAACAATCTATAGAACCTCAACAGTTAAATCTCTTTAATACAGAAAAAACAGTTGAACAACCACGACTTATGTCTCAAGAAAAAAACTTTGAAAGAAACTACCAATATCAGCCTAAATGGACTTCTTCTCAATTTGAAGTTGTAAAGCATACTTTTAGTCATCAAAAGTGGCATATTAGGCTTAAAGAAGGATTTGTAAAAAACTCAGATCATTTAACATCTGAAAATATTACCTGGGTAAAAATCAAAGATTTAGAAAAGTTTCCTTTAGCAACACCTCAAAAGAAAATGATGGCTACTTATTTTAACGAAAATAAAAATTGAAATAAATTATCTCTTTAAGAAATTCTTAAGTTTTCATGAGTATACTACAGTTAATCCTAAAATTTTTCTTTTTCTCAAATAAAGAGCCAAGCTAACTTGGCTCTTTATTTTTATGCTTTTTTCTCTCGAACTAGTTCAAGACAATTATGTTTTTGATGACAATGTGGACAAGTCAATTTTCTTGTTTTTGGCGTATGTGACGCTATTGAGAAAGCAAGATAACTTGGTTTAAATGTATGATGATAATTTGGGCATAGATATATTCAACTTGATCAATATAAGTTTTTACCAACAAAGTTGTTGCTAATATATAAAAGAAGACCAATAGACCTATGAGCCATTTTTGATTAAAGTGAGTTGCTAAATAAAGCAAACAACCCAAAATAACTATTAGGCTTATTAGTGCAATAAATAGTTTTAGTTGCAATATTTTCCATGATTTTTTATTTTTCATCGTCAGTGAAAGGTCAGATAAATACATCAATGGAGAAATTTGATTTTGGTTTGGTATGCTGTCAAGCAACTTGACAACTGTGTCAAGTTGGTCTTTTTTTAAAGCAATTTCTTCTTTTAATTCCATTGACCTTTGATTGAGTAATAATATTAATATTTGGCTAGCCTTATCTTCTCTTAACAGTGACTTAATAGCTTCGATTGAAAAATCAAGTTGTCTTAAGAATGTAATCACTTCTAGTTGTTTGATTTCTGCTTGAGAATAAAGTCGTCTTCCGCCTTCGGTTACTTGATAAGGCTTAAGGAGTCCCCTTTTATCATAATATTGAACTGTTCGAACACTAACTTTCGCTATTTTTGCGGTTTCTCCAGTTGTATAAGTCTGAACCACTTCGACACCTCCTTTTATAATAAGATACAAATTTCTTTGTTCTTTAGTATTTTAAATCATTACCTTAGGTCATTAGCAAGTTATCCCCTAAAATGATTTTTATTTTTTTCACAAAAAAGGACCTCAAAAAAAGGTCCTACTCATCTATTTATTAAAAAGACGACTAAATAGCCCTCTTTTTTGGCCATCATTAGTTTTTGTCTGAATTTCTTCTACTTGTGTTTTTGCTTGGTCAGCTTCTGCTTTGGCTTCTTCCAATTCTAATTTTAAGTTATCTTTGTCTGACATCGCTTTAGCTGTTAATTGTTGTTGTTGATCTAGCTGTTTATCTTTTTCTGCAATTTGAACATCTTTTACACGCATTTGTTCATCTTTAGCAGCAATTTGAGCATCTTTGGCTTTTAGTTGATCATATAACCGTGTAATCTCAGTATTTTTTTCATCAACTAATATCTCTAGAAGTTCTCTTTGTTTTGTTTCTTCATCAATAGGTTCATCATCAAAAATGGTTTTTTTATAAATTTCCTCAAGTTTTATAAGCCCACTTCGTTTGACAACTGTGACACCTTTTTCATTTTTATCAAGATCTTCTTCTGGAAGTGCCTTGACACGGTTATTGACAGCCTGACGACTCACCCCCAAAATATCAGCTAGTTCACTAACTGTTTTTTCAATTGTCATATCAATCCTAATTCCTTTAAACACTGATTTTTCTTATAAAGATAGTATCATAATAGGACTTTTCTGTCAATTTTAGTAAAAATGTGAAAAACGCTTACCTTACTGTTTCCTCACACATTATGCTAAAATGGGGCTATGACAGATTATAATACAATTATTATTGGAGGCGGTCCAGCAGGTATGATGGCTGCAGTCGCTTCAAGTTTTTATGGCAATCAAACCTTACTTATTGATAAAAATAGACGATTAGGTAAAAAATTAGCTGGAACCGGCGGTGGCAGGTGTAACGTTACTAATAGTGGTACACTTGATGATATTCTAGCTGGAATTCCTGGTAACGGTAAATTTTTATATAGTGTTTTCTCACAATTTGACAATCATGATATTATTTCTTTTTTTACGGATAATGACGTTAAATTAAAAGAAGAAGATCATGGAAGAATGTTCCCAAGTACTGATAAGTCAAGAACGATTATCGAAACTTTAGAAAATAAAATTAAAGAACTTGGTGGACAGATCATGACAAAGACTGAAGTTGTTTCTGTCAAAAAAGAAGATAATCACTTTATCGTTAAAACAAAAGATGAAAGTTTTCATTGTGATAAACTTATTGTCACAACGGGAGGAAAATCCTATCCATCCACTGGTTCTACTGGTTTTGGTCACGATATTGCTAGGCATTTCAACATTGAAGTAACAGACCTTGAAGCAGCTGAAAGCCCACTCCTCACAGACTTTCCTCACAAAGCGCTTCAAGGTATTTCACTAGATGATGTCACGCTTACTTATAAAAAACACATCATAACACATGATTTATTGTTTACTCATTTTGGCTTATCCGGACCAGCAGCTCTTAGAATGTCTAGTTTTGTCAAAGGTGGTGAAACAATCTATCTTGACTTTTTGCCTAATGTTAGTCAAGAAGGGATTAAACACAAGCTGGATTTTGAGCGTGAAAAATCAATAAAAAATGCATTAAAATTTTACTTACCTGAACGTCTTGCAGATTTTTTAGCCCAATCATATCCTGACAAGGTTAAACAATTAAATCCAAATGAGTTAGAAAAACTTCTGCTTGATTTAAAAGAATTTCCCATTTCAGTAACAGGCAAAATGTCACTAGCTAAGTCTTTTGTAACTAAAGGCGGTATTAACCTTAAAGAAATCAATCCAAAAACCTTAGAAAGTAAAAAAGTTCCAGGGCTCTACTTTGCAGGGGAAGTTCTTGATATCAACGCACATACTGGTGGATTTAATATTACTTCTGCTCTTTGTACTGGTTGGGTTGCAGGCAGTCTTCATTTTGATTAAAAAAACTAGCTAATATTAGCTAGTTTTTTATAATAGTTGTTCTAATTGATCTAAATCTTCGTCTGTAGTAGACCAACTAACTGCTAATCGAATAACGGTATGTTGATCATCATATTTTTCCCAAAAACTATAAGCAAGAAATGATTTCAAGTGATCTAATTCTGTATTTTTGACAATGATAAATTGTTGATTTGTTGGTGATTCATAAAAGAATGAGTAGTTTTTAGCTTTTAGTATAGCTTTCAATCTTTTGGCATGTTCAATGGTTTGCTTACCAACAGTCACGTATAGATCATCTGTAAAAAATCGATCAAATTGAACACTAAATAGACGACTTTTAGCTGCCAAAGCACCATGCTGCTTCATAATAGCAGCGAAATGTGCTGGTTTATTTTCTTTTGTATAAACGATAGCTTCCCCAGCGAGAGCCCCAATTTTGGTTCCACCAATATAGAAAACATCACAAAGTTCTGCAATTACTTCCAGAGTCACATCACTTTCTTCAACACCCAAAGCATAACCTAATCTAGCACTATCAAGGTATAGAGGAATGTTATATTCACGACAGACTCCTGCTAAATCCTCAAGTTCTTTTTTAGTATATAAGGAACCATATTCTGTTGGGTGAGAAATATATACCATTCCTGGAAATACCATATGCTCATGATTTCCATCATTATAAAAATCAATCAATAAGGATTGCAAATCATGACTATTTATCTTGCCTTCTTCTTGTGGTAATGTGATAACTTTATGTCCTGAAAATTCAATAGCTCCAGCTTCATGTGTTGCCACATGACCTGTTTCAGCTGAAACAACACCTTCATAACTTTTGAGCAAACTATCAATAACTAATTGGTTGGTCTGTGTTCCTCCAGTTACAAATTCCACTTGAGCATGAGGATACTTACAAGCTTATCTAATTTTATTTGTTGCTGATTGTGTGTAGTCATCAAAACCATAACCAGCTAGATTCTCATTATTAGTATCTACTAGTGCTTGAAGAAGCTCTAGCAATGCTCCTTCATTATAGTCATTTTCAAAATGTAACATTGTTTCTCCTATTTTAAAGATAAAATTTATTATTTTCTAAATATTCTTACATTATACCATAAAAGAAAATTCTTGACAGTATTAGTCAAGAATTTCATTTTCAAGTTGTTCAAAAGCTAAACTTGGTTGTGCATTTAAATCCATTGTCGCAAAGTGTTTGTGATCAAATTCAACTGCTGCAGCCATGGCAATCATACCTGCATTGTCACCACATAGTCTTAATGGAGGGATAATAACGTCCACATCGGTAATTTCTTCAGCAAGTCTTTCTCTCAATCCTTGATTTGCTGCAACCCCACCAGCCACTACTAAAGTCTTTACAGGATAACTAGTTAGTGCTTTTTTGGTTTTTGCCAATAAAATATCTAAAACAGCATCTTGGAATGAGGCACATAAATCTTCCAAAACTAGTTCTTGTCCCTTTTGTTCAGCATTATGATGCAAATTAATAAATGCTGATTTTAATCCAGAAAACGAAAATTCTAGATTGTCTTCTTTTATCATTGCTCTTGGAAATTGATAAACGTCTTTCCCTTTATGTGCTAGCTGGTCGATTTCTTTTCCCGCTGGGTAAGTTAATCCCATGACACGACCGACTTTATCATAAGCTTCCCCAACGGCATCATCGCGAGTCTCACCAACGATATGATAATGTCCTGGGTGAGAGACATAAACAAGTTCGGTATGTCCTCCAGAGACTAAGAGAGCCAATAAAGGATAGGTTAATTCTTTTTGTTCACGCGCTGCCATTAAATGACCTGCCATATGATTTACAGGTATCAATGGTAAGCTATTAGCCCAAGCAAATGCTTTCGCAGCAGCCATACCAACTAACAAAGCTCCAACAAGTCCTGGACCATAGGTCACGGCAACAGCATCTAAATCTGAAGCCTTAACATTAGCTTCTTTTAGCGCATCTTCAATACAAGTTGTAATAACTTCCACATGATGTCTACTAGCAACTTCTGGTACAACCCCTCCGAAGCGTTTGTGACTTTCCACTTGACTTGCAATAATATTACTTAACAAAATATTATCATTTTTTAGGATGGCTACACTCGTTTCATCACAAGATGATTCGATAGCCAATATTAATTTATCTTTCATGTTCTTTTCTAATTTATAACAATGCTTGACGCTTCATAATGATAGCATCTTCTATTGGTTGATGATAGTAATTTGGTCTTTTTCCGACTATTTCAAAACCAAAATAATGATAAAGTCGCTGTGCATTTTGATTTGATTGTCTAACTTCTAAAAAAAGCGTTTCAGGTCTTTCGATCAACTGAGACATTAGAGTTTTTGCATAACCTTTATGCTGGTACTCTTTTTTTACGGCAATGTTGGTCATTTCAATTTCACCAATTAAGTCTTGACTAGACAAAAAGCCAATAAGTTCATTCCCATTATAAACATAAAAATAGTCTGTATTTGGAAGTAACATATCAGCTCTCACCTGTTCCCTTGTCCAAGGTGATTCTTCATACACATCCTTTAATATTTCGTACACAGCTTTCGCAGCTATTTCTATTTCCATTCTAAACTCGTTTTATATAATTATCAGGATTGCTCTCTTTGTTTTTTTCTAACCAATGCTCTTCAGCCTCAACGCGTTTAAGATAATTTGGTACAAAAGCATCAACATTGACTGGTGCCATTTTAAGAGATTGTTTTCCTAATTGGTAAGCATCTGGTAATGTTACTTGATAAGTAGCGTTTGAAAGATGCTTGTCAATTAATTCTTCAAAGGCCTCAACTTCTCCTACAAACATGATTTTCTCATCAGAAGGGAGTTGGTTTAAAAGTTTTTCAAATGAGATATGTTTTTCAGCTTGAATTAGCTCTTTATTTTTGTATATTCCAGCATAAACATTTTGTCTTCTGGCATCAATAATAGGAATAATTAAGCCATCAAAATCAATGCCTGCAGCTAATGAAAAGAGACTTGATACACCAACCAAATCAATACCAAGACTATAAGCAAGTGTTTTAGCTGTTGCTACAGCTATTCTTAAACCTGTATAAGAACCAGGACCTTGTGCAACTGCAATTCGATCAATATCTTTTGGAAGGAGATTAATAGAATGCATTAAAAAGTCAATTGAAGGCATTAAACTAATGCTATGATTTTTTTTTATATTTAAAGTCATACTTGCCAACAAATAACTATCTTCTAGAATAGCGATAGATAAAGTTTTGTTAGAAGTATCAAAAGCTAATATTTTCATATGAATGGTTTATCTTTCTCAATTGGATATGGTTCATTATAACATAAAAAAATAAGCAATAACAATCAGACTAATCACTTCTAGAAGATACATTTTTCTGACTTTTTCATTCCTATACTTTTACTAAAGCTTGTGAATATGGTATAATTTTATAAATGCAAGGAATCAAATCACAATCTATTACACATGATAATTTAATAGTTAACTGTCAAAAAGGACTACCTCTCATAGCCAGTTTGACTTCTTTATTATTGTTTGGATCAGCGATTTAATCTGAAAGGAAATAAGGACTAATGATTTACAAAGTTTTCTATCAAGAAACAAAAAACCGTAACCCTCGCCGTGAAAGCACTCAAACTATGTATGTTGACATCGAAGCTCCAAATGAGCTTGAAGGACGCATCAAAGCGCGTAAACTTGTTGAAAGTAACACTGATTACAACATTGAATTTATTGAACTATTATCTGATAAACACTTAGAATATGAAAAAGAATCTGGTGTTTTCAAGCTAACAGTATTTTAGAAAGGATTTTTGCAGGTAGACTACATCATGTGTAGTCTTATTGAATTACCTGTGATACAAATTATGACAAATATCAATTTAAAACCTGAAGAAGTTGGGGTTTATGCAATTGGTGGTCTGGGTGAAATTGGTAAAAATACATATGGTATTGAATATCAAGATGAAATAATTATTGTTGATGCTGGGATAAAATTCCCAGAAGATGACTTATTAGGAATAGATTATGTCATTCCTGATTACTCTTATATCGTTGATAATATTGACCGCATCAAAGCTTTGGTCATTACGCATGGACATGAAGATCATATTGGTGGGATCCCATTTCTTCTCAAACAAGCTAATGTTCCAATATATGCTGGTCCACTAGCATTAGCATTAATTCGTGGAAAATTAGAAGAGCATGGTCTGTTAAGAGATGCCAAAATGTATGAAATCAACCACAATACTGAGCTAACATTTAAAAATCTCAGCGTTACCTTCTTTCGTACAACACACTCCATTCCAGAGCCTCTAGGAATTGTGATTCACACGCCTCAAGGAAAAATCGTTTGTACTGGTGACTTCAAATTTGACTTTACACCTGTTGGTGAACCAGCTGATTTGCATCGCATGGCAGCTCTAGGTGAAGATGGCGTACTTTGCCTTTTATCAGATTCAACAAATGCGGAAGTTCCTACTTTTACAAATTCCGAAAAAGTAGTTGGTCAATCAATTATGAAAATTATTGAAGGCATTCATGGACGCATTATATTTGCGTCATTTGCTTCAAATATTTTTAGATTACAACAGGCTGCTGAAGCTGCTGTTAAGACTGGTCGTAAAATAGCTGTCTTTGGTCGCTCAATGGAAAAAGCCATCGTTAATGGTATTGAGCTTGGTTATATTAAAGTTCCAACAGGGACTTTCATTGAACCAAATGAAATTAAAGAATACCATGCAAGTGAAGTTCTCATTATGTGTACTGGAAGTCAGGGTGAATCTATGGCTGCACTTGCTAGAATTGCAAATGGGACTCATAGACAAGTAACGCTACAACCTGGAGATACTGTAATCTTTTCATCTAGTCCAATTCCTGGTAATACGACAAGTGTTAATAAACTCATTAACACTATACAAGAAGCTGGAGTTGACGTTATTCATGGAAAAGTAAATAATATTCATACTTCTGGACATGGTGGTCAACAAGAACAAAAATTAATGTTACGTTTGATTAAACCAAAATACTTTATGCCAGTACATGGTGAATATCGTATGCAAAAAGTACACGCTGGTCTAGCAATGGATACTGGTATTCCAAAAGATAATATCTTCATTTTAGAAAATGGTGATGTCCTTGCTTTAACCAAAGACAGTGCTAGAAAAGCTGGTCATTTCAATGCACAAGACATTTACGTCGATGGTAATGGCATTGGTGATATTGGTACTGCAGTGCTTCGAGACAGACGTGATTTGTCTGAAGATGGCGTTGTCCTAGCAGTTGCGACTGTCAATTTTGAAACTCAAATGATTTTAGCTGGTCCTGACATCTTAAGTCGTGGATTTATATACATGCGTGAGTCAGGTGACCTCATTAGAGAATGTCAACGCATTTTGTTTAATGCGATTCGCATTGCACTAAAAAATAAGGACGCTAGCATACAATCTGTAAATGGCGCTATCGTCAATGCTTTACGACCATTCTTATATGAAAGTACCGAACGTGAACCTATCATTATTCCAATGATTTTAACACCTGACGAAAAATAAGTTAAAACTCAATTGTATTCTAGCAATTGAGTTTTTTAGTCACAAAAAAACTTATGTCTTAAAGACATAAGTTTTTAAATTATTTTTGTTGACTCTTATAAAGTTCAGCTTCTTCCACAGTAGATAAGACAAAATGTCCTGGTGTGATTTCACGCATTTCACGTTCTTGTCCATCAAGTTCTTGACTTGGATCATAAACCTGTGCAACACGTTGTCTTTCTTTTTCTGGATCTGGTTCTGGAATAGCAGATAAAAGACTCTTTGTATATGGGTGAATTGGATGGTGATAAACATCTTCTGAAGACCCAATCTCTAGTATTTTACCCCAATGCATAACACCAATACGATCAGAAATATATTTTACCATTGACAAGTCATGAGCAATAAAAAGATAAGTTAAACCTTGTTCTTCTTGCAATTTTTGCATCAAACTTACAACTTGTGCTTGAATTGACACATCAAGTGCTGAAATTGGTTCATCTGCAATGATAAATTTAGGATTCACAGCTAAAGCCCTAGCAATACCAATACGTTGACGTTGACCACCAGAAAACTCATGCGGATATCTTGTTAAATGGTCCTTATTTAGGCCAACCAAGTGAAGTAACTCTTGTACTTTATCGTCACGTTCAGCTTTTGATTTCACGAGATTATGAATATCCAAACCTTCGGCAACAATATCTCTAATTTTCATACGACCATTCAAACTAGCTTGAGGGTCTTGGAAAATCATTTGAGCATCTTTACGAAATTCGTGTAATTCTTTACCTTTAAGTTTTGAAACTTGTCTACCATCAAAGTCTATTTCGCCACCATTGATATCATAGAGTTTTAAGATAGCACGACCGACTGTTGTTTTACCAGAACCTGATTCACCAACAAGACCGAAAACTTCTCCTTCGTAGATATCAAAACTTACATTATCAATAGCTTTGACTTCGTTCTTTTTGCCTTTGTTAAAGCTTAAAGACACATTTTTAAGTTCAACTAATTTTTTACCAGTTTTAGTCATTAAGCTTTTCTCCCTTCCATTTCTTTCCATCTATCCCAACGTTTTTGAATTGGTAATGGAGGTGTTACTTTAGGAGCTCTTTCATCAAGTAACCAAGTTGCAGCATAATGGGTTTCACTCACTTTAAACATTGGTGGCTCTTCTTCATGATCAATATCCAAAGCAAACTCATTACGAGCAGCAAAGGCATCTCCTTTTGGTGGATTCAATAAATCTGGAGGCGTTCCTGGTATTGATTCCAAACTACCTGACTCTGTATCAGTCGTAGGCATAGAATTTAGCAGTCCCCATGTGTAAGGATGTTGAGGATTATAGAACACTTCATCAACGGTTCCATATTCAACAATTTTACCAGCATACATAACGGCAACGCGGTCTGCCATACCTGCAACAACTCCCAAATCATGGGTAATAAAGATGATTGATGAAGAAACTTTTGCTTGAATTTCTTTCATCAATTTCAAAATTTGCGCCTGAATGGTAACATCTAGTGCGGTTGTTGGTTCATCAGCGATCAAAATCTCTGGGTTTGCGGCTAAAGCAATAGCAATAACAGCACGTTGTCTCATACCACCAGACCATTGATGTGGGTAGTCATTAATATGCTCTTCAGCATTTGGAATACCAACTTGTTTCATCAACTCTAAAGCACGCTCTAGAGCTTCACTTTTTGGAACATCCTCATGAATAAGAATACTTTCTGCGATTTGCATTCCAATTTTCATTGTTGGATCCAAACTTGTCATTGGGTCTTGGAAAATCATTGCAATTTCGTTACCACGAATTTTGACCCATTCGTCCTCTTTAATTTTGTTTAATTTACGACCTTTAAAATTAATCTCACCTGAAAGGACTGCATTACTAGCATTAAGACCCATTAGTGTTCTTGTTGTTACAGATTTTCCAGAACCTGATTCACCAACAATAGCTAAAGTTTCTCCTTTTTTGAGATCAAAATTGATATCACGAATTGCTTTGACATCACCTGCATAAGTCTTGAAATCTACATGGAGGTTTTTTACATTTAAAATTGTTTCATTTGTCATTATAATACCTCCTATTCATTACTAGATTTTGGATCAAATGCATCACGTAGACCATCACCAAGAAGGATGAAGGCAAGTGAGATAAATACAAGTGCTAAGGCTGGAAGCAATACTTGATATGGATAGTATTGTAAGTTTTCCTGAGCATCTGTAATCAAAGAACCAAGAGAGGCAGTTGGTGGTTTAACACCAAGGTTAATAGCTGAAAGCACTGCTTCGTACATAATGGCACTTGGGACAGTCATCATAATTTGAACAATGATAATCCCTGAAATATTAGGCAAAATGTGTTTAAAAGCAATTTTTAAATTACTTTCCCCTAAAGCTGTAGAAGCAAGGACAAAGTCACGTTCGCGATAAGACAAAGTCATATTACGGACTTGACGTGCCATTGAAGTCCAACCAACAATAGCAATAGAGATAATAATTGATGTCACACCATTACCAAGTAAAAGTCCTAACATAGTCACAATTACCAAATTTGGAATGGATGAAATAACTTCAATAATACGTTGCATCAAAGTGTCAACACGTCCACCAGTAAATCCAGACACTAAACCATATGTAACACCTATAATCAAGTCAATAAAAGTCGCTACTATGGCAATCAATAATGAGATACGAATCCCGACCGTAATACGTTTTCCAAGAGACCGACCTAGATTATCAGTACCTAGAATGAATTTCTTACTTTCTGGAACACCTTGGTCTGCGTAGGCATCATTTTTTTCCGTATTTCCAGCGTATTTAATTTTACCATTCCAAATAGGTAGACTTGAGCTTAATTTTGGCGGTAAATTACGATAAGTACTAACTTGACCACTATTAAAAGTGTTAGCATCTTTCTTTGAAACAACTAATGTAGATCCTAAAGAAAAGATAATTAAAAATCCTAGGAAAAACATTGAGACAACAGCTAATTTATTATGTTTTAATCGACGCCAAGCATCTTGTAGGAAAGATAAGGCTGGCTTTTCGATTTTTTCTTGTGAGTCAGAATTTCCTGCCCCGACAAGTTTAAAAGTTCTTTTTTCTTCTGGCATCTTTCTCTCCTATCCAAGTCTTACACGTGGATCTGCAATACTAATAACAATATCTGTAATCAAAATGGCTACCATTAACATCAAGGCATAAACAATTGTTGTTCCCATGATTACTGGGTAGTCTTTTGTTGGAATTGATGTCACAAATTGTTGACCAATTCCTGGGATTGAAAAAATTTGTTCAATCAAAGCAGAACCTGTCAAGATATTAGCAGCCATAGGACCAACTAGAGTCAATACAGGAATCATAGAGTTACGATAAGCATGTTTATTCGTAACTTGACGTTTTGACAAGCCCTTAGCACGTGCTAATTGAATATAGTCAGTGTTTAGAGTTTCGATCATTTCACTTCTAAAGAAACGAGTGACTTGAGCAAAAACAGGAATAGCCAAGGCTAAACTTGGTAAAACAGTTTGTCCAAATGTTCCCCAACCTGATAATGGTAAGAGGTTCCATTTAAATCCAAAGTAATCAAGAAGTAAGAGACCAATAATGAAGGCTGGAATAGAAATACCAAGTGTTGAAATAACACTTAAGAAAGCATCCAATTTATTATTCTTATTACGTGCTGAAACGGCACCAACAAATAAACCAGAAATAATCCCAACGACTAGGGCTTGAAGCCCAAGGTGCACAGAAACTCCCAATCTTTGGAAAATCAATTTTGAAACTGATTGGTTAACAGATTGGTAACTAGTTCCAAAGTCACCGTGTAGGATGTTAAATAAATAAGTTAAATATTGTTGCCATAATGGTTTATCCAAACCATATTGTTTATTCATCATTGCAATCATTTGGTCAGTCAATTTAGGATTATTATATGGAGTCCCTGGCATGACTTGCATTAGAAAGAACGAAAGGGTAATAACCACCCATAGTGTTACCAATAAGATTGCAACATGTTTTAGTAAGTATTTAGTCATAATTTTCCTCTAACAAAAGCAAGAACTGGTCAAGACCAATTCTTGCATAATATCGTTACTAGTCTAGTTAAATCTTTTACTTATGAGCATATGTAAAGTCAACGTTTAAGCCAGTTGAATTGCGGATAAGTCCTTTAATCTCTGGATTTTGAAGTCCTTTACCTGAACGGAAGTAAAGTGGATTGTAGTAAGCATTATCATAAAGAATTTTTTCAGCTTCTTTGTAATCTTTAGCTGCTGCATCTTTGTCAAGTGCATGAGTTGAAGTTGCTTGATTATAGGCAGCGTCATATTCTTTACTTGTAAATTTACCGTAGTTATATGCTGCACCAGATGTGAACATTCCGTAGAAAGTAGATCCTTCTGGATAGTCACCACCCCAAAGAACTACTGCAGCTTCAAAGTTTTGGTTTTTCGTATCATCCAAACGTTGTTTAAATGGTACAAATTTTTCTTCAACTGTAAGTCCTGGAAGGGCACTTTCCCAAGTTTCTTTAATGTAGTCTACAGCAGCTTTTGCAGCTGGTGCATCTGCATCTGCAGTTACAGTAATCTTAAGTGAGCTCTTACCAAGTTCTGATAAACCTTCCTTGAAGAGTTTTGTTGCTTCTGATTTTTTGTAAGAGTAACCAGGTGCAACATATTTAGTTAAATCTGAACCGTCTTCTAATTTTTCAAGACCAGTAGGAGCTAGAGCTGTCGCAGCTTTAGATCCTGTATCCACGGCTGCTGATACAATACCTTTACGGTCAGTTGCTAAGTTCAAAGCTTGACGAATTTTTTTATTGCTTAATGATTCAACTGAGCCTGTTTGGTTATAAACCATGTAAGTTGTTGTTGCTTCTGGAACTGTTACGACATCTTTATTACTCTTATTGGCATTATAGATTGCAGATGTTCCTGAAATGTTAGCATAATCAAGTTTACCTTGTTTATACATTTGCACAGCTGTGTCAGGTTTTTTAATGGTTTGAACGTTAATTGTTTTTGTTTTAACGTGTTTTGCATCCCAGTACTTGTTATTCTTAACAAGTTTGAATTTACCACTTGTACCATTCCATTCAGTAACTTTGTAAGGTCCTGAATAAATTTGTTTATCTGATGAAGTTCCATAGTCTTTACCAGCTTCTTTAACAAATGATTCTTTTTGTGCTACAAAGTTTGAGAATGATAATAAACTTTCAAATTGTGGTGAAGGTTCTGATAATGTGAAGATAACTTTATTTCCTTCGGCTTTTACACCAAGAGAATCTAAGTCAGTATTTTTACCTGAAATGATATCTTCAGCATTTTTCAAGTGAGCGTCAGATGCTAAGTAGGCATATTCTGATGCTGTTTTTGGATCAACCATACGTTTCCAAGAATAAACAATATCTTTGGCAGTCAATTCACTACCGTCAGACCATTTAAGATTGTCACGCATTGTTGCAGTGTATGTAAGACCATCTTTAGAAACGTCAACTTTTTTAGCAAGGTCTGGTTTCAATTTGCCTTTAGCATTTACACGAAGTAAGTTACTTCCTGAGTTACCAATCGCAAGTGATGAGTATGAATCAGTATTTTTAGATACATCCAAAGTAATAATTTCAGTTGGTGTGTACCAGTTGATTGTATCTTTATCTCCTGATGAAGCTGAGTTAGATTTGTTACCACATGCTAATAATAACGCTGCTGAAACTAAGGTAACTGATCCCAAGCCAACACGTTTCCATGTTTGTTTTGTCAACAATGTCATGTCAACATCCTCCTAAATTGATCTTTTCTTTGATAAATTAGATTATATAATAGTTTAATATAAATTGCAAGCGATTTTTCTGAAAATTCATTATTTTGTTTATTTTATTATTATACTTAAAAATAAGGTTTTTCCATTTTTTTATTTAAAATTTATGTATTTTATACACAATTATGAATATCATTCAATAATCCTATTCTCAGAATTCTAATAATCAAAAAGGCACCTCAATAGTGGTGCCTTTTTGATTAATATGCATCTAAATAATTTTCAATTTCCCATTGTGATACATAACTTGCATAGGAAGCCCATTCAATACGTTTTGCTTCTAAGAAATTAATGTATATATGTGAACCTAAGGCTGATTTTACAACATCATCTGTCTGCAATGCTTTAAGAGCGTTATGAAGAGTTGATGGTAAATCAATTATTCCTTCTGCTTCACGTTCTTCTACTGTCATCGCATAAATGTTAGTTTCAACAGGAGCTGGAGCTTCAATTTTATTTTCAATACCATCTAGTCCAGATTGTAGTAAGACCGCTAAGGCCAAATAAGGATTGGCGGTTGGATCAACTGAACGCAATTCTAGTCGTGTTCCCATACCTCTTGAAGCTGGTACACGAATTAATGGTGAACGGTTACGACCTGCCCAGGCAACATAAACTGGTGCTTCATATCCAGGAACTAAACGTTTATAAGAATTGACAGTTGGATTCATTATGGCAGTAAAGTTATAGGCATGTTTCATTAGCCCACCTAAGAAATAATAAGCATCTTGTGATAGTTGCATTCCTTTTGGATCATTTTCATCATAAAATGCATTTTTTCCATCCTTATTAAAGAGTGACATGTTACAATGCATACCTGAACCATTGATTCCAAATTTAGGTTTTGCCATGAATGTTGCGTAAAGGCCGTGTTTACGAGCGATTGTTTTAACCACAAGTTTAAAGAGTTGAATGTTATCGCAAGCTTTTAAAACATCATCATATTTAAAATCAATTTCATGTTGCCCCACAGCTACTTCATGGTGGCTAGCTTCAACTTCAAATCCCATTTTTGTTAATACATTTACAATTTCTCGACGTGTATTATCAGCAAGATCAGTTGGTGCTAAATCAAAATAACCACCCTTATCGTTGACTTCTAGTGTTGGCTCACCTTTTTCATTCATTTTAAATAAGAAGAATTCTGGTTCTGGTCCTAGATTGAATGATTTATAACCCACTTCTTCCATATGCTTAAGTGCTTTTTTCAAGTTCCCTCTAGGATCTCCTGGGAAAGGTTCACCTTCTGGAGTATAGATGTCACAAATCAATCCTGCTACTGCACCATTTTCATCGCCCCATGGAAATACAATCCAGGTGTTCAAATCAGGATATAAGAACATGTCTGATTCATTAATACGAACAAACCCTTCAATTGAAGAACCATCAAACATTGCTTTATTAGATAAGACTTTATCTAATTGTTCATCTGTTGCTGGTATTTCAACATTTTTCATAATCCCTTGAATATCGGTAAACATGAGACGAAGAAAAGTAACATTTTTTTCTTTTACTTCGCGGCGAATATCTGCTGCTGTAATTGTCATAAAGTTGATCCCCTTTTATTACTGCCAAAAAGACTGATTTTTGTATTTTGCTAAATACGAAAAATCCCCATTCCTTGTGAAGGTTTTCCAAAACCACCTTGATTTCGGAGTTCGTCTTGTAAGATTCTTCGAACATCGGCGTCAGTTAGTGCTTTTTGTTTCTGATTAGCTTTTTCTTCACGGTCTGCATATTCTTTTTTGATTCCTGCAATATTCAAACCCTCATCAAGAAAATCTTTTATTTCTAACAAACGATCCATATCATTTAACGAAAACATTCGACGATTACCATCTGTTCGTTCAGGTTTTATTAAATCTTGATCTTCATAATAACGTATCTGACGAGCAGTTAAATCTGTTAATTTCATGACGGCACCAATCGAAAACACAGACATTGAACGCCTCAGTTCTTTTTCTTTCATGACTTCCTCCCTTCATGACAATATTATAGAACTAAACAAAATAGCTGTCAAGAGACAATGTTAGGTTTTCTAACATTAATTTTTCCCTTTAACTTTTTGAATAATAATTTCTAAGTCTGTATTAACTATGATTGCAATAAAAACACCACAAAAAGTTTCAAAAATCCGTGATAAAGCATACATAAAAGTATGCGAAGACGGTATTGATAACGTAATAATTAATAGTGCAGCAACAGCACCAATAACACCTGATTTATTATTAAAGGAGACATTTAACATAATGGTTAACATCGTCAAAATGGGAACAAAAATTAAAGTAACCCATATTTGATTGGGCAAGATGGCATTTATCAAATAAAAAACTAAAGATAAGATACCACCAATTGTATTTCCTAAAACTCTAGACATACCAAAAGAGATAGATTTTCCAAAATCTTCCCGTAAACTAAAGACAGCTGTCAACGCACCAATTTGGAGACCTTTCCAGTGAAAAAGTGTAAATAAAAGTAAAACTAAAAAGACAGCTAGTCCTGTTTTTAAGGTCCGCATACCTAATCTAAATTTCTGGGGATCAAATTTGTATTTCATACGATAACTCTTCATCTTTCTCTTAGGTATACTTCATATATAAAAGCTTTTTTGTATTATATCTACCAGACACCTATAAATGTCCTGCTTCTGACCAAGACAGATTTTGCATCTAAGTTGAATTCTTTCATGAGTAGCTTTTTTAGTTTAACATCATTTATTCGACTAAAAATGACATATGTTCCTGCTTCATAATTAATTTCATGAACTATAGCCATCAAGTTCTCATTACTTTTAAGTTCATCCAGTGTCGGACCATTTTTAAAAGTAACCATATAAGGGTAATAGTAGTAACCAGTTTCCTTACTCTCTTTTTTATGTTGGGTTAGAATTTTCATAAAAACAATCATAAAAAAGAACATCAAAAATGAAGTAATCAAAAATCCCATTATAACCATGGTAAATCTCCTTTTATAGCATGTATTATACCATACTTTTAAAATTAACAATTACTATAAATGAATCTATAAATAAAAAAAGAAGTACTTGAAAGTACCTCTTTTTTTGAAATAATATAAACTGATTATTTTTCTGTCAAAGCATCTAGACCTGGTAAAACTTTACCTTCTAATAATTCCATAGATGCTCCACCACCAGTAGAAATCCATGAGAATTTATCTGCACGACCTAGGTTGATTGCAGCTGCAGCTGAATCACCACCACCAATGATTGATTTAACGCCTGGTTGTTTTACAATAGCGTCCATAACACCGATTGTTCCAGCTTGGAAATCTGGGTTTTCAAAGACACCCATTGGTCCATTCCAAACTACAGTTTTAGCACCTGTTAATGCTTCATCAAATTTTGCAATCGATTTTGGACCAATATCAAGTCCTAAGAACCCAGCATCAACTGCTTCACCATCAGTATCTTTCACTTCTGTATAATCAGCAAAAGTATTAGCTTCTTTTGAATCAACTGGCAAGACTAATTTACCATTTGCTTTTTCAAGTAATGATTTAGCAACTTCAAGTTTATCTTCTTCTACAAGTGAATTACCAATTTCGATACCTTGAGCTTTAAAGAAAGTGTAAGTCATCCCACCACCGATAAGTACTTTATCAGCTTTTTCAAGTAAGTTTTCGATAACACCAATCTTATCAGATACTTTTGAACCACCAAGAATAGCTACAAATGGACGTTCTGGAGTTTCAACAGCTTCTTGGATATAGGCAATTTCGTTTTCAAGTAAGAAACCAGCAACTGCTTTTTCAACATTAGCTGAAATTCCAACATTTGATGCATGTGCACGGTGAGCAGTACCAAATGCATCGTTGACGAAAATTCCATCACCAAGTGAAGCCCAATATTTACCTAATTCTGGATCATTTTTTGATTCTTTTTTACCATCAACATCTTCAAAGCGAGTGTTTTCTACTAGTAGAACTTGACCGTCTTTAAGGGCATTAATAGCTTCTTCAAGTTTTTCACCACGAGTAACTCCAGGAAATACAACTTCTTGACCTAATTTTTCTGAAAGGTCTTTTGCAACTGGAGCAAGTGATTTACCTTCTTTATCAGCTTCTTCTTTTACACGTCCAAGGTGTGAGAAAAGAATAGCACGTCCGCCATTTTCAACAATGTATTTGATTGTTGGTAAAGCAGCAGAGATACGATTATCATTTGTAATAACACCGTCTTTCAAAGGTACATTAAAGTCAACGCGAACGAGAACTTTTTTACCTTTTAAATCAACGTCTTTTACTGTTAATTTAGCCATGAGTTCTAACTCCTTAAATATTTTATACCTCTATATTATAACATAAGTCAAAATTATTTGTTGTATAATGAACAATTTTTCACAAATATAACCTATTTTCTTGAAAATATAAAACTTTTTCAGACTTAATCTTTCGCGCTATTTTTTTCAATCGCTTTTTCTCTTGCTTTTACTTGCCTTTTACTATCTAATTTTTTACCATTATAAATCGTTGTTTCCCAAGAACCATACATTGGGTTTGGCAGTATTATGAATTTATTACCAAACTCATTTTCGAGTTCAGACATCATTTTTGTTCTATCAGTCTGTGAAGTCTTTGAAAATTCAGCAAAATCAACTAGATTATCACCACATAATAAGGCAATATCTGTTGATTCTCCAACCATTTTTCGTCGACTCTCTTTGGAAGTCATCTCATTTTTTAAAAAAAGCAATTGGCTTTTGTCTTGAACTGGCAAACCTTCACTCTCAAGATTTTCTTTTGTGGCATCTACTTGACTATCAGCTCTATCTGAAACGTAATAGATTTTTACACCTTTTTCATTTGCATAATTTAGAAATTCTTTTACGCCAGGAACAGCTTTCGCTTTTTTACTCTTAACCCACTTATCCCATGATTTAGGATTAAAAGTCTTTCCATTCTTAACATTCTTAGCTTGATAAGGGCTATTATCTAAAACTGTTTCATCAATGTCTAATATTACAGAGTATGGTTTTGAAGATGGTGTTTGCGTAATCATTTCTAATTTTTGTTTTGCTAAATGATAACCTTGTAAATATAATGCTTTTGCTTCATCCGACTCTTGATACCAAGCCACAGCCATCGTGTTCTCTCGTGACCTTAATTTATCATAAGTCATTTCAACTTTGTTTGAATGAGCATTAGTGCTCATTTCCTTTTTGGTTTGACTGCAAGCACTCGTACATAATAGTGTTACTCCAGGACCAAAGACAACAATTCCTTTTTTTAATTTCATAAGAATCTCCTATTTCCCTTATTTAATTAGAATTGTAGCGCTTTCATTTTATCTTGTCAATATTTAACAATAAAAAAAACCTAGCCTAAGCTAGGTTTTTATCTCAATTATTTTGCAATTTTAGCAAAGTATTCAAGAGTACGTACAAGTTGTGAAGTGTATGACATTTCGTTGTCGTACCATGAAACAACTTTAACTAATTGACTTCCATCAACAGTTTGTACTTTTGTTTGAGTAGCATCAAATAATGAACCGTAAGAAATTCCGATGATATCTGATGATACGATTGGATCTTCAGTGTAACCATATGATTCGTTTGAAGCTGCTTTCATTGCTGCATTTACTTCTTCAACAGTAACTTCTTTTTCAAGAGTTGCTACAAGTTCAGTAACAGAACCAGTTGGAACTGGAACACGTTGTGCAGCACCGTCAAGTTTACCATTCAATTCTGGAATTACAAGTCCGATAGCTTTAGCAGCACCAGTTGAGTTAGGAACAATGTTGTTAGCTCCTGAACGTGCACGACGTAAGTCACCACCACGGTGTGGTCCGTCAAGGATCATTTGGTCACCAGTGTAAGCGTGAATAGTAGTCATCAAACCTTGTTTAACACCAAAGTTATCTTGTAAAGCTTTAGCCATTGGAGCTAAACAGTTTGTAGTACATGAAGCACCTGAAATAACTGTTTCAGTACCATCAAGAATATCATGGTTAGTGTTAAATACGATTGTTTTAACATCGTTTCCACCAGGTGCAGTGATAACAACTTTTTTAGCACCATTTTCATGGATATGTTGTTCTGCAGCTTCTTTCTTAGCAAAGAAACCAGTAGCTTCAAGAACGATTTCTACACCGTCAGTTGCCCAGTCAATGTTTTTTGGTTCGCGTTCTGCAGAAACTTTAACAAATTTTCCGTTAACTTCAAAACCACCATCTTTAACTACAACATCACCGTCAAAACGACCTTGAGTTGTATCATATTTTAAAAGATGTGCAAGCATGTTTGGATCTGTAAGGTCGTTGATACGAGTAACTTCAACACCTTCAACATTTTGGATACGACGGAAAGCAAGACGACCGATACGACCGAAACCGTTAATACCAACTTTAACTGTCATTTGTGATTTCCTCCTTATTGAAAATCAAAAAATTATATTATTTACGGGATTTCTCCCCAACTATTGTGAAAAGATTAACTTATACATCTGTATATCAACCTTTCAACAGAAACTATTATATAACTATTTCAGAAAAATTGCAAATAATAATGGTTCTTTCATAAAAACAAAAAGAAGGTTAACATAACCTTCTTTTTTATTATTTAATTATTCACCATGATTTTTTTTGATGATTTCTTCTTGTACAGATTTTGGAACATCTTCATAGTGGTCAAACACCATCATGAATGTACCACGACCTTGTGATGCTGAACGAAGTACTGTTGCGTAACCAAACATTTCTGCAAGTGGAACATAAGCACGAACGATTTGGCTGTTACCATGTGCTTCCATTCCATCAACACGACCACGACGTGCAGTAACATGTCCCATTACATCACCAAGATTTTCTTCTGGTACTGTGATAGTTACTAACATCATTGGTTCAAGAATAGCAGGTTGTGCAGATTTAGCAGCTTCTTTAAGAGCTAATGATGCAGCAATCTTGAAGGCAGTTTCAGATGAATCGACATCATGGTATGAACCATCATAAAGTTTAGCTTTTACGTCAACGATTGGGTATCCTGCAAGAACACCATTAGCCATTGATTCTACTAAACCTTTTTCTACTGCTGGGATAAATTCACGAGGAACAACACCACCAACAATAGCATTTTCAAATTCGAAGCCTTTACCTTCTTCATTTGGCGTAAATTCAATCCAAACATCACCAAATTGACCTTTACCACCTGATTGACGTTTGAAGAATCCACGTGCTTGTGTAGAAGCACGGAATGTTTCACGATATGAAACTTGTGGTGCACCAACGTTTGCTTCAACTTTATGTTCGCGTTTCAAGCGGTCAACAAGTACGTCCAAGTGAAGTTCACCCATACCTGAGATAACTGTTTCACCAGTTTCAACATTTGTTTCAACACGGAATGTTGGGTCTTCTTCAGCAAGTTTTTGTAAACCAATTGCCATCTTGTCTTGGTCAGCTTTTGTTTTTGGTTCAACCATTAATTGGATAACTGGTTCTGGAACTTCAATAGATTCTAAGACAATTTTAGCTTTTTCATCTGTTAATGAATCACCAGTTGTTGTATCTTTCAAACCGATAGCAGCTGCGATATCACCTGAATAAACTGTTTCGATTTCTTGACGGCTATTAGCATGCATTTGAAGAATACGCCCAACACGTTCACGTTTGCCTTTTGAAGTGTTTAAAACATATGAACCTGAGTTAAGTACACCTGAGTAAACACGAATAAATGTTAAACGTCCTACAAATGGGTCAGTCATAATCTTGAAGGCTAAGGCAGCAAATGGTTCATCATCTGAAGCTGGACGAGTTTCTTCTTCTTCAGTATCTGGATTAACACCTTTAATTGCTGGTACATCAAGTGGGCTTGGTAGGTAATCAATTACAGCATCAAGCATCAATTGAACACCTTTATTTTTGAAGGCAGAACCACATAGTACTGGATAGAATTCTACATTGATAGTTGCTGTACGGATTGCAGCCATCAACTCTTCATTTGTGATTTCTTCACCTTCAAGGTATTTCATCATTAAGTCTTCATCAGTTTCGGCAACGGCTTCAACCAATTTTTCACGGTATTCTTCAGCTTGTTCTAAGTATTCTGCTGGAATATCTTCTTCAAGAATATCTGTACCAAGGTCATTAGTATAGATTTCTGCTTTCATTTTGATTAAGTCGATAATACCACGGAAATCATCTTCTGAGCCAATTGGTAGTTGAATTGGATGTGCATTTGCTTGAAGACGTTCATGTAAAGTACTTACTGAGTACAAGAAGTCTGCACCGATTTTATCCATTTTATTAGCAAAAACGATACGAGGAACTCCGTATTCAGTAGCTTGACGCCAAACTGTTTCTGTTTGAGGTTCAACACCTGATTGTGCATCAAGAACTGTTACAGCACCATCAAGTACACGGAGAGAACGTTGTACTTCAATTGTGAAGTCCACGTGTCCTGGTGTATCGATGATATTTACACGGTGACCATTCCATTGTGCAGTAGTTGCAGCTGATGTAATAGTGATACCGCGTTCTTGTTCTTGTTCCATCCAGTCCATTTGAGAAGCTCCTTCGTGAGTTTCTCCAATTTTATGGATTCTACCAGTATAGTAAAGAATACGCTCAGTTGTAGTTGTTTTACCAGCATCGACGTGAGCCATAATACCGATATTACGAGTTTTTGCTAATGAAAATTCGCGAGCCATTTGGTTTTCTCCTATTATTTTATTTTACGATTTATTATAACATTATTTAGTAAAAACGGATAGGCAGGACCTACCCGTTTTTTACCACTTGGTTTTTGATATAATTGTAGTCAACCTAGACACAAAGTCAGAGAGATAAAACATCTCGTACCTTCAATGACTTTTGTAGCTAATTTAGCTGAGTTTGAACTACAAGGTCTCAAAACTAATTGAAATCAACTTAAGAGCAAGAATCTAAAAAGGTAACAGTTACAAGAAACTAAGATTTCTTCATAATTTTTATTACTCTGTTTTTGCTCTTTTCGTTTCTGTCTTTTAATCCTACCAACGGAAGTGTGCAAATGCACGGTTTGCTTCAGCCATTTTGTGTGTATCTTCACGTTTCTTAACTGATGCACCTGTGTTATTAGCAGCATCCATGATTTCTTTAGCTAAACGATCTTTCATAGTGTGTTCACCACGAGCACGTGAAGCATTTACTAACCAACGTAATCCTAAAGTTGTGCGACGTTCTGGACGAACTTCAACCGGAACTTGGTAGTTTGATCCACCAACACGACGTGCACGTACTTCAAGAACTGGCATGATATTATCCATAGCAGTTTCAAATACTTCAAGTGCATCAGTCCCTGTTGATTCTTTAATTTCTGTAAAAGCATCATATACGATTGTTGCTGCAGTACCACGTTTACCATCAAGCATAACACGGTTGATAAGACGTGTTACAAGTTT
Organism: Streptococcus urinalis 2285-97; assembly: GCF_000188055.2. NCBI lineage: Bacteria > Bacillati > Bacillota > Bacilli > Lactobacillales > Streptococcaceae > Streptococcus > Streptococcus urinalis. The sequence continues at coordinate 222,281 of NZ_AEUZ02000001.1, read as the reverse complement.
TGAATTGTATAATGGATCTGGTAATACTTCGCGTTTAGGCGCTCTATTTTTACGACTCATTTCTTCTTATCCCCCTTCTATTATCCTTTAGGACGTTTTGCACCGTATTTAGAACGGCCTTGTTTACGATCAGCAACACCTGCAGTATCAAGTGCACCACGAACGATATGGTAACGTACACCTGGAAGGTCTTTCACACGGCCACCACGAATAAGAACAACACTGTGTTCTTGAAGGTTGTGTCCGATACCTGGGATGTATGCTGTAACTTCAATAAGGTTACTCAAACGTACACGAGCAAATTTACGAAGGGCTGAGTTAGGTTTTTTAGGTGTCATTGTTCCCACACGAGTTGCAACACCGCGTTTTTGAGGTGCAGACATTTTAGTGTGAACTTTTTTATGACTGTTGTAACCAATATTCAAAGCAGGTGAATCTGATTTTTCAACATTAGATTTACGTGGTTTACGTACCAACTGGTTAATTGTAGGCATCTACATTTCTCCTGTATTTTTTTAGTTTTGGTTGATATGGCACTTGGTGACAGCCCATATCTGGGTGTACTTTTGCAACAATTGTCAGCACGTCTCTGTACACTTTTGAGAGACCAAAAGTAAAAAGTACCGTCTTATATAATACTACTATCAATACTATTTGTCAATCATAATATTTATATTTCAAAAGAAAAAAGAAGACCTTAGGTCTCCTTTTTTACCAAAAATTATTTTAATTTCTTTCTTGTCAAGACGGCTCCAGCAACACCAACCATACCTAAACCTGCAATTGCAACTTTTGCAAGATTTTGTTTTGTTGAAGAAGCTTGTCCTGTCGATGAAGTTGCTGTTTTGTCCGATGCTTGTTTTTGAGTTGTTGCGTTTTGCCCAGTTGATTTAACTTCTGAAGTTACTTCTGTTTTATCTGAAATTACTGGTGAAGCCTCATAACCTGAAACTTTTGTATTTTTATCAGAATTAAGACTTGTTTTTTCATCTGCAGATACAACATTTGATGATTGAGTTTGTCCAGATTTTGCTGTTGCAATGTATCCCATTTGCTTAGTATCTGTTAACACTCTATTTGTAATAGCTAACATTTGGTTTTGATATGTTTTAGCTACTAAACTTTCTTCTTGAGCCAACAATTTATTTAAGGTTGCTCTTGCTTCATTCAGTTTACTTTCAGCAGAAACTAGTGTGTTTTTTGAGTCTAATAGTTTAGCGGTTAAATCAGAAAGTTTAGCAGTTTCTAGCGCTAATGTTTCTTTCTTATTTGCTAAAGTTGTTTGCAATGTCACTAGACGATCTTCCAAGTTAGCTTTCAAATCTTTATCTAGGGCTTTAACTAATAAGTCTTGCAATTTCGCTTTTGATTCTTTCAAACTTGTAACTTCTTTTTCAAGTTGTTGTTTACGATTTTGCAATGCATGTAAAGTTGCTTTTTGAACTGTTAAGTTTGCTGTAACTTTTTGAAGTTTCGCTAAACTTTGTGTTTTTTGTTCTTTAGCTTTTACAAGTTCACTTGATAATTCTTCTTTAGTTTTAGTCAATCCTTGAGCTTGAATTTCAAGAGATTTAATTTGATCTTGTTTAGCACTTAATTGACTTTTAAGACTTGTTAATTGATCAGCTTTACTTGTAACACTTGAAAGTTTAGAATAATCTGATTTGGCTGTTTGTAATTGACCAATTGTTTTTTGAATAGCTTTTATATCATTTGAAACAGATGTTATTTTAGCTGAGTTATCAACAGATTTACCTGCAAATACAAGTGCCTTATTGAAAATGCTAGAGTTTACAATATTACTTGAAGGAATAATATAGATATGTTGCGCACTTGATGTTGCAGATACACCGATATAGTATGTATCTCTACCATTATCCTGAAGTAAACTTACTGTATGACTATAATTTGAAGTGACATCGTCAAACAACATGTATACTAAAGTATTGTAGAAATTCAATTTTAGTTGGTCCATTGTCATTGAATTTCCCATCAAACCTAGTGATTCATAACCACGGTTATCAGAATATTTAAGACCTAATGACTGGGCAGTTGGATATACAATTTCTTTAAACTTATGCGGTGACCCTGCAGCATAACCTTGAGCAACATACTGATCAGTTGCTTTTTTAGCAAAGTCTTGAGAAGTAACACTAACAACTACTTTTGAAAGTCCAAGTTGTGTTCTCACAGAATTCAAAAGATCACTTGTAAATTGTGCGATTTCATTTTGTTCAGCTTTCGTTAAATTGTTAACATTAATCACATGATTTTGATCAGCTGCATTTGATTTATAGGCATTAACTGCTTTCCACGCACCATATCTTGCTTTATCAACACCTGATTCTATAGTTGAAGTCCAACGATTCAGTGCAGCCATATATGAACCTGAGTAAGTGTAATCAGTACTTGTAAGGTTCTTCAATGCTGGGAAAGATGTATTTACGTATGACGCTGGTAATTGAATAGTATTTCCATGAGTCACATCTGCTACTTGAGGAGCATTTGATTGTTCAATTTGCAAAGATTTTAACAATGCTTGTTTTTGAGCTAATTCAGTTTGTTTTTCTGCTAAGCTTGCTTCTATAGAAGCTTTTGCACTTTCTTCAGCTAACTTCAAGTCATTTTCAGCTCTTCCAATAGCAATTTCAATACGGTTAACATCTGATTGTGCTTGAGCTAAGTCTCCAGCAATTGTTTCTGGAGCATTGATTTGACTTTCTATAATTTCAACTTTTTTAGTATCTGCATCAACCTGTGTTTGAGCTGCTTCAACAGCAGTTTCAGCCGCAGTAACTGTCGCCTCTTGTGTTTCAACCTGACTAGACACTTCATTTTGATTTGCTTCAGCTTCTGAAATTTGTGTTGTTTGCGTTTCTACTTGTGACTGAACTTCTTGTGTCTTTTCAGGTGTCATCTCTTTTGCAATTGCATCAGCTTCTGCAATGTCAGATGTTGTTGTTTCTACTTGTGATTCAGTTTCTTCGACTTCTTTTTGAATTTGCTCAACAGTTTGTGCTTGAGAATCAACAGCATTCTGATCCGCTTCAACTTGTGCACTTGCTTCGTCAACTTGTGTCTGAGCTTGTGCAGTTGCCACTTGACTTTCAGCTAATGTTGTAGGGGTTGAATTTCCAGTAGTTGCTGTTGACTCTTGGGACTTATCAGTTGACTTAAGGTTATCGTCAGCAGAAACGACGTGATGACCTGTCACTCCCAAACCTAACAAAGTAATTGTTGATGTTGTTACTACCTTGAATGGGCTTTTTTTACTTAATTTAATCTTTTTCACTCTTTCCTTGATCCTTTTCTATTTTTCGCTAGTAGACACTAATATCATGATAGCATACAAATATTTCAAGTGTATGACATTAGGATGAAATCAAGATTACTCTTCAAAAATATTTCCCACTTCAACCACAACTTTATTATTTTTGACATCAATTTCTGATACTTTTAATAATGATTTGTACTGCATATGGTCACGTTCTTCTTGGGCATTTTCTGCAAAGACCGCGACACCAACCAATGTACTATCGAACTCTGTAAGCAAGCTCTTCATACCAGTAATAGTTCCACCACCTTTAAGAAAGTCATCGACTATTAGTACTCGACTGTTTGGTTTCAAACTTCGTTTTGATAAAAACATTTTTTCAATACGGTCACTTGATGCACTTGCGTAATTGACAGAGACTGTCGAACCTTCAGTTATTTTCAAATCACGTCTTACAATGACAAAAGGGACATTCAAAATATTTGCAACAGCATTTGCCAAAGGGACACCTTTTGTAGCGACTGTCATAACAGCATCGATTTTTTCACCTTTAAAAGCATTAGCAATAATTCTACCAATGTTTTGTAGGATAGATGGTGTACTTAATAAATCCGACAGGTAAATATAACCTCCAGGTAGGATTCGATTGTTTTCAGATAAACGCTCACATAAGTCGTTAGCAATTTGTACCGCTTCTTCTTTTGAAATGCCTGGTGTAAATATGACACCTCCACTTGCTCCAGTAACGGTTTCAATCTGTCCAATGCCAGAATTCTCAAATGCACGCTTAATAATAGCAATATCTTCAGAAATAGAAGACTTTGCTGCTTCATACTTTGTAGCAAAGGTATTTAAACTTGTTAATTTATAAGGATTGTTGATTAAATAATTAGAAATAACAACCATGCGCTCACTACGTCTTAATTTCATATTTTCCCCATTTTAATATACTTTTTACTATTATATCATAATGTCACAAAAAAACGAACATTAAACCTGTAATGTTCGCTATTTATTTACTGTTATTTTACAATTTTGGTTTATAAAATGATCTATTATCCATGGCAAAGATTCGGTTAGTCATCTCCCCTTTGTTGACACGATTTAAGGCTGTCATCATCATCATCATATTAGCATCAATATTATCAATCATGTGTAAAATTTCCGCTTCCATAATTCTTGGTCTAACGGGACTACCATATTCTAATAATCCGTGGTGACTTAAGATTAAATGGCGTAAAACAGTAACTTCCTCTTTTTTATCATCTATATTTAATTCTGCTATCATTTTTGTCATTTCTTCATCAATTAAGGCAATATGACCAATCAAATTTCCACGTATAGTATACTCCGTATTATCAGGTCCTGATAGCTCGATGACTTTGGCTAAATCATGCAACATAATCCCAGCAAAAAGAAGACTTTTATTTAATTCTGGATAGACATCACCAATGCTATCAGCCAGTCTCACCATTGTTGCTGTATGAAATGACAAACCTGATTCAAAGGCATGATGATTTGTTTTTGCAGCTGGATAGGTGAAAAATTCTTTATCAAATTTACGATATAAACCTCTCACAATTCTTTGCCAAGTTGCATTTTCAATTTTAAACATCATTTGTTCCAAATAATCTTTAACATCTTCAACATTAACTGGAGCTTTTTCCTTAAAATCTTTTGGGTTATTTGGCTCCCCATCTCTGACATTCCTAAGTGTAATTTGGTTTACCTGAGGTGTCCCGTTATAAACTTCTCTTCGACCTTTCATATGGACAACTTTCCCAGCAACAAATTCTTCAACATTATAAGGTTGAGCATCCCATAAATTACCAGAGATTTCACCTGTATCATCTTGAAACACCAATGAAATATAATCTTTTCCTGCTCTTGTTTTTCTAACTTCTGATGATTTGATCAAATAATAGCCTTCGAATAATTCATCTTTTTTCATTTGATTAATTTTCATGATTTTCCTCATTTTCTAATATTGGCAGGTCCAATAAAGACTTGGTATCCTGATCTTGATAAGATTCAATGGTATTTAAAGCTCTTATAATAGCATTTGTCCTTGTTGAAATCAAAGAATCCAATGTGTTATTTGCTGTGTTAATTTGTTTTTGAGCTTTAACCAGTAAATTTCCAAATTTCTCGAATTCAACTTTGACATTTCCAAGAATTTTACTAATATCATCTGCGTTTTTTTGTATATTCAATGTTTTAAAACCTACAGATAATGAATTGAGTAAAGCTGACAATGTTGACGGGCCTGCAACTACAATATTCTCATCTCGACGAAGATTATCAAAAAATGATGCGTTGCGAACTACTTCAGAATACAAGCCTTCAGTTGGTAAAAACATAATACCAAAGTTTGTTGTTTCTGGTGGATTTAAGTATTTCTTTTGGATATCTTTTGCAAAACGCTTTACACTCGTTAATAAGGCTTTGCGACATAAATCAATTTGAGTTTTATCTCCAAGCTCATAAGCATCTTCTAAACGATAATAGTCCTCCAGTGGAAATTTTGAATCTATTGGTAGATAAACATAATCTCCTTGGCTGTTTCCTGGTAATTTCACAGCATATTCAACTCGTTCGCTAGATCCTGAAACCGTAGCAAATTCTCTTTCGTATTGGTTAATGGTTAAAATATCTTCTAAAATTTGACCCAATTGAAGCTCACCTAGAATACCTCTTGTTTTAGTATTTGATAGAACTTTATTAAGTGTCCCCACATCACGTGCAACACTTTTCATTTCTCCAAGACCTTGGTTAACACTTTCTAATTGCTTAGAGACTGTTTCAAATGATGCGTGAAGCCTTGTTTGTAATGTTTTTTCCAATTTTTCCTCAACAGTTTGACGCATCTCTTCTAACCGTTTTTCATTTGAAAATTGTAATTTTTCAACAGAATTAACGAGTTCTTTATTCATCAAGTCAAGACGATTATCTGTCTTATCTCTCGTTTCATTTGTACTTTGGTAAAGGACGTCTCGGATATCATTTAACTGTTGATAAAGGTCACTTTGTAAACGCGAAATTTGTTCTGTCAATACAACCGACTGCGTCTTTTCAAATAAATTAAGTTGATAAGATAATTGGTCTGATAAATTATCAGCATGGTCTTCAAGTTGTCGTGAAAATGTCTGTTTCAATTGATCTAATTTTAAATAAACTAAAATAGTTATTAAAATACTGATAAAAACAGTAATGAGAATCATCATTTGCATATTTTACCTATCTTTACTTTGTATCACAATTAAATAGCCTGATCCAACATTAACTTCAATTGGTTTGCCAATAAATTCATTACTTGAATAAATCTTTTTTTGAAAATAATTAGAATCATCTAGATTATATTTAGCATCCTTTATGACAAGTGTACTTTCTTGTTCTGTCATAAAAGAAACATACTTCATACCTTCACAATGCTCTATCTTGTGAGTTCCTGGCGGGAAATAAGAAACTTCATTTTGCTGATCAGATAACTTAATTTGTTGCAAATAAGGAAAAATATCTAGATCACCTGGTAGAAATAAATTTGATAGCATATGATCAATTCTACCGCCAAATGCTCCAAATATAGTCATTTTAGCATCTGGATATGTCTTAAATATTGTTTTTATAGCCAGTTCAGTGTCTGTATCATTTTTTTCTTTTGGTGCAACTAAAAGAAAATTTGCTTTCTCTTTTATATTCGAAAATTCATCAGAAGAAACAGAGTCAAAATCTCCTATGGCATAATCCAAAGAAAGCCCATTTTTTAGTAAAAATAGGCTACCTCTATCCACACCAACATAAAGATCAAATTGTCCAGTGTAAAAATCTAAATCTCCGCCAACAAATAAAGCAATATCAGTCATTCAAAGCCTCTCTTAGTGTTTGGACTTGACTGACAAGATCTTTTGCTTTAAACAAATAAGATCCTGCCACAAAGACATTTGCACCTGCTTTTTTGCAAGATGAAATGGTTTGATTGTCAACACCACCATCAACTTCGATGTCAAAATCAAGCATAAGCTCTTCTCGCAATTTAGAGACAGCTTTCACTTTATCCAAGCAATCCTCAATAAAAGCTTGTCCTCCAAATCCTGGATTAACGGTCATGATAAGAACTTGATCAACAATAGCAAGCAATGGTTTTAAAGCTTCAACAGGAGTTCCTGGATTGATTACAACACCTGCCTTCATTCCTGAAGCCTTAATTTTTTGTAAAGCACCGTGAATATGATTTGTTGACTCCACATGAATAGTCATAATATCCGCTCCTGCTTGAGCAAATGAGGTGATATAACGTTCTGGATTGACCACCATTAAGTGACAGTCAAAAACCAATTTAGAATGTTTCCTCATGCTTGCAACAACATCCGCACCAAAACTGATGTTTGGTACAAATTGTCCATCCATAATATCGATATGAACATATTCAGCATTAGTTTCTTCAATCCTAGCTAATTCTGAAGCAAAATTAGCATAATCTGCAGCTAAAATTGATGGTGCGATTTTATTGACTGACATGATTTCCTACTTTCTTTTTATGACTTTTTGATAAGTTTCACGACGATTTTCAATTTCACTTAAAAATTGAAGATAATTTTGGTAACGTTTTTTTGATAATTGACCCGTTTCTAATGCTTTTTTAACAGCACATTTAGGCTCATGTGTATGCGTGCAAGAACGAAACTTACATTGGTGACTCAAATGACGGATATCAGGAAAGGATTCATTGAGATCTGAGGGATTATTGATTTCATAATCGAGTGATGAAAATCCTGGTGTATCAGCAATTTTCCCATTATAAGCATCAAATAGAGTTACCGCTCTAGTGGTATGTCGACCTCGACCTAAGCTATCTGATATTTCACCTGTTTCTAATTTCAACTCTGGGACTAAACGATTTAATAAAGTCGATTTCCCAACACCCGTTTGCCCCATAAAAACTGTCACTTTTCCAGCTAAAAGCGGAATTAAATCAGACATTGTTAATACAAAGGGGTACCCAATATGCTCATATTCTTTTTTGATTAATTGCATATCTGAAATGTTGGAAAGAAGATCCATTTTAGAAATATAAATAACTGGCTTTATCCTTCTATGCTCTAGCAAAATCAAGAAACGATCCAAGAGATTTTGATTAAAGTCTGGCTCTTTTGCTGACATAATAACAACAGCCTGGTCTATATTAACAATTGGCGGTCTGACTAAACTATTTGAACGCTCTTTTATTTCAAGGATATAACCTTCAGAATTATCTTCTGCAGAGAATTCAACATTGTCCCCAACATAAGGCTTATGTCCTTTTTTTCGAAAATTACCACGTGCTCTTGTTTGGTAAACACGACTTTCAGACTCAACATAATAAAACCCAGCCAGAGACTTAATAATTTTTCCTTGCAAATGAACTCCTAACATTCTATGTTTTAATAGCAAAATACCAATATATTACATGGTCTATTATATCAAAAATTCTCCTTTAAAACAGTAGGTTAATCTATGAAACAAAAAATCGAGTAGATATTCTACTCGATTTTGAATCATATTTAAAAATTAGGTTAAAAACCATCTTTTCTCAACAAAAACGAAAATCTATTTTTAGTAATTACTAGTTCCCCATACTAGTCGTTTAAGAGTAGTCTTACCTTTTTTGAGTATCCCTAATTACTCCATGTAATTCTAATCATTCCTACATAAATCTCATCCCATAATAGATTAACTTGAGCACATCCCCAATTCTAAATAACAGCTACCTCTAGTCTATTTCCCCATAAAAGACTAAATCAATCTCTTATTTATTAAAGTCTCAATCCGTTGAGATTCTTTTTAAATAATGATGAGTTCGTCGCAACGACTAATAATAGTATGGCGACTTTTTTTAAAATATTGTCAGTTTATCATGAATGGAAGCTGTGATGTCATGAATTGTCTTTCATCATAAACCTTTATGTATTAAAGCGTCAGCCAATTTCCCAAAAGATTCAATGGAGAGTGCTTCTCCTCTGATACTTGGTTCAATTTCTGCTTCTTCAAGTGCTTTAGTTAATTTGAGTTTTATCTCATCACTTTTCCCAAAATGACTTGTTAGATTATTCCATAACGTTTTTCTTCTATGTGCAAAGCTAGCCTTAGCAACTCTAAAAAGAAAATCTTCATTTTCTACTTTAACAAGTGGTTCTTCTCGTCTTGTCATTTTTAAAATAGCAGAATCTACGTTTGGAGCAGGTACAAACACCGTTTTTGGTACAACAAATGCTACCTTTGCTGTCATATAATATTGAACTGCTATTGATAATGAACCATAAGCTTTTGAATTTGGCAAAGCAGAAATACGATCAGCCACTTCTTTTTGCATCATGACAACAAATTCTTGAAAAGGAACTTTTGATTCTATCAAATGCATTAATATCGGAGTCGTAATATAATAAGGCAAATTAGCCACTACTTTAAGTGGTAAATCAGGATTCTTAAACCGTTTTAACTGTGTCTGTAAATCAGCTTTCAAAATATCTTGGTTAACTATTTGGACATTGTCAAAATGCCCTAAAGTATCCTCTAAAATTGGTATTAATCTATCATCAATCTCAAAAGCCATTACTTCTGCTGCATTTTCAGCTAAAAATTCTGTCAATGCTCCGATTCCTGGACCAATTTCCAAAACATTAACTCTTTTATCAATCTCAGCAGTATCTACAATTTTTTGTAGAATATTAGTATCTGTTAAGAAATTTTGACCGAAAGATTTTTTAAATGTAAATCCATGTCTCTCTAAGACTGCCCTTGTAACACTATAATCTGCAATTCTCATAATTAATTGAGCTAACTGCTCATTCCTTTCTTATTCTGATGACAGTCCATCTTTATTCACAATAGTATCTATTTTCCATTATTTTCAAATGACTGCATGACTGATCTTAATTCAGTCTTTGTGATTCCAAACAGTTCCAACCTCTTGAGTAATTGTTTGCCATTACAATAACCTATTCTTAAATTTTCGCCAAGAAACTCTCGTCGTTTTCGGCTATCGTCACTCATTAGTAAACCTAGTTGAATGAGATCAGTTGAAGTGATGTCAAAAATAGAATTATTTTGTTCATAGTGATTAATCATTTTTTCTAAAGATCGTTGTAAGTCTTCAAAACTTGCATGTTCGACCCCTAATGAACGACCTTTTGTTTTTGACTTTGGTTTGGCTTCATCTCTATTTAAAAAAGCATGCTTTGCAGTTGGTACAGCTTGCATTATTTTTTTTCTAATCCGTTCGCCATTAAAATCAGGGTCTGTAAAAACGATGACTCCGCGTTGTTCATTCAAACGATCAATGCGTTCTAAATCATCATCATCAATAGCTGAACCTCTCGTTTCATAAGTGTCAACATCATAAAATCGTCGAAGATTTGCTGTATCATCCTTTCCTTCGACTACTATAATTTCTTGAATTTTTTGTTTGTTAGTCAAGTTGAAAAATCCTCTTTGCATTTTGACAAGTCATTTGTGCGACTTCTTCTTGAGAAATACCTCTGAGTTCAGCAATTTTGTCAACAACATAACGCGTATAAGCCGTATGATTTTCTTTTCCACGTTTTGGAACAGGAGCAAGATAAGGCGCATCTGTTTCTACTAAAAGTTTATCTAATGGTATGTGTTTAGCCGCATCCTGAACATCCAACGCTTTTTTAAAAGTCACGACACCTGAGAATGATATCATCATACCTAAATCAATAAATTTTTGCGCCATTTCTAATGAGCCTGAATAAGAATGCATGATGCCACCTCTAGGACCAACTCCTTCAGATTTAATGACGTCATAGGTGTCTTCTAAAGCATCTCTCGTATGAACAATAAAAGGTAAATTATAATCTTTAGACAGTTGAATTTGACGTTTAAAAACCTCTATTTGAACTTCTTTTGGATCTTCCATCCAATGATAATCCAAGCCAATCTCACCTAAAGCAACAACTTTTGGATCTCCTAGATGAGAAGTGATTAGTCTCTCAATTTCACTGCTATATGAACCAGCTTCTGTGGGATGCCACCCTATCGAAGCATAAATTTCAGAATATTTCTGACTTAGACTAAGAGCGTGAGAAATGGTTTCGTGATCAAAGCCAACAACATTATGATAATAAACACCTAGTTCTTTTGCAATTGCTAATTCATCATCAACTCTATCTAAAAATTGGTCAACATTCAGATGAGTATGGGTATCAAATATCATCATTTTTCTCCCTCTTTCTGCTTTTAAGTCTTGTATAGGACATTATAACATATTTTACAATGCCACTCATTTAGCTTTTTTATAAGATCTTTGTCAGCTAAAATGAGAGCGCTTTTTTATTCCCGTTTATGTTATAATAAAGTGAAAATACTTAATTATAGTTATAAGTGGGAGTTTAAATGGGGATACAAGATTTAGATAAAATATACATAACCATCGAAGAAGCTATCCCTAATATGACAGCTTTAGAAGTTGATATTGCAACCTATTTTTTGACGCACCATCTTACTAAAGAAAGTATTAATACCGAACAAATCACACAAAAACTGCATGTTTCACCTGCAGCACTAACAAGATTTGCAAAGAAATGTCATTACAGTGGATATCGTGAATTTGTCTATGATTATTTAACTTGCATCGCCAGTAAAAATGATGATTTACAACCCTTTAACAGACATTTAACAAAACAAGTACTGCTAGATTATGATCAGATTATCTCGAAAACTTATCGATTAGTAGATGAAGATCAATTACAACTGATTGCAGAAATGATTGAAAAAGCTGATAGAGTCTATTTCTTTGGGAAAGGAAGTTCAGGCCTTGTTGCCCAAGAGCTTAAACTTCGTTTTATGAGACTTGGTGTTATCTGTGATGCTTTTTCAGATAGTGATAGCTTTAAATGGGCAAAAACCATTTTATCCGAAAAAAGTCTTGTTATCGGTTTTTCCATTTCTGGAGAAACCCAATCTGTCATACACTCATTAAGTTATGTTGCTCAAAAGGGAATCAAAACTGTCTTATTAACGACAAAAAAACCTCCTGATGAGTTTATTTATAGTGAATGGCTCACCGTTGCTTCAGCTCACCACCTTAATTATGGGAATCGTGTTTCTCCACAACTACCTTTGCTTATCATGATTGACATACTGTATGCCTATTTTTTTGCCATAAACAAAGTCAAAAAAGAACAGTTATTCAATGAAACTTTAGAGAAAAAAACTGAGCTCTAGCTCAGTTTTTTAGTCTTCTTTTCCAAGAATCTGATTAATTTCTTGACTATAAAGAATAGCCTTGCCACCATAAATTGCTTGAACACCATTCTTAACGTCTAATACAGCTGTTGCACCGTACATTTTTAATCTATCTTTATCAACAACTTGGCTTTCTTTTAAAGAAACACGTAAACGTGTAGCACAAGCTGTTACGTCCTCGATATTTGATTCACCACCAAGTGCAGTAATGATTCCCATAGATGTCTCATGCAAAGAACTTTGTTTTTGACTTGAAGATACTTCTGGATTATCACTGCTATCTTTTTCTTCAAGCGTACTTATCATGCCTGGTACAGCTACTTTGAACTTAGTGACACAGAATTTAAAGACGACATAATAAACAGCAAACCACACAATTCCAACAGGAATCACAAGCATCCAGTTTGTATGGCTATTTCCTTGAAATACCCCAAATATCAAGAAATCAATAAGACCACCAGAAAATGAATTACCAATTCTTATTTTTAAAAGGTCAGCTACTAAGAATGAACAACCATCTAAAAAAGCATGAATAACATATAACCATGGTGCTACAAATAAGAATGAAAATTCAATAGGTTCTGTAATCCCAGTCAATAGAGATGTTAAAGCACTACTTGAATAGAAACTTCCCACTTTTTTGAGATTTTCTTTTGGAATGGAATGACACATAGCTAAACAAGCTGCTGGTAATCCAAACATCATTGTTGCAAATCGTCCTGCAAAGAAACGTGTTCCATAAGTAAATAAACCTGTATGATGAGAATCAGCAAGTTGGGCGAAGAAAATATTTTGAGCTCCTTCGATTGTTTTACCGGCAACAACTTCCGTACCGCCAAGTGACGTATACCAGAACATTGGATAGATTGTATGGTGAAGGCCGACTGCTCCAGTAAGTCTAAGGAAGAAACCATATAAAAAGGTTCCAATACTTCCCATTTGTGCAATGCGTTCACCAAAATCGACTAGTAGTTGTTGTATAGGAGGGCCATATGACATAAAAAATAGAACCAATTGCAATCGCTGCAAAAGAAGAAACAATTGGAATAAAGCGTGAACCTCCAAAAAATCCAAGAAAGGCAGGAAGTTCAATTTTACGATAGCGATTATGTAGATAGGCAACAATAAGCCCGATGGTTAATGCACCCAAAACTCCAGTATCGATTTTGGCATCTTTTGGTGAGTAGAGGCTTAAAAAACCACTAATTGTCGCTGTAAAAACAAGATAGGCTACCCCACCAGATAATCCAGCTGTTCCTTTATCACCATTTGCTAATCCAACAGCAACACCAATAGCAAAAATCAAAGCAATATTTGAAAAAACAGCATTGCCAGCAGTACTCATAATTGTAAAGATAGCTTGCAACCATGCTTGATTTAAAACTGGAAACTGAGCAATGGCATTACTGTTTGATAAGGCACCACCAATACCAAGAAGCAAACCTGCTACCGGTAAAATAGATATTGGTAGCATAAATGCCTGACCAAGTTTTGAAAATTTCTTAAAATCCATCTTATTTTCCTTCCTCAAATGCTTGAATAAAACGTTGGGCAATTTCTTTTGGCCGTGTGATAGCTCCACCAACTACTATTCCTGCAACTCCTATTCTTTTGACATTCTTCAAATCTTCTAAAGAATGTATTTTCCCTTCTGCAATCACCGATATTCCGTATCTTTTCAATGCTTTCATTAACTCAAGATCTGGTCCATCAAGTTGTCTACTGTATGAGGTATATCCTGATAAAGTTGTCCCAACAAAGTCTACCCCTGCTTCATATGCTACTAGCCCCTCTTCATAGGTACTTACATCAGCCATTAGTAACTGTTGTGGGTATTTTTCTTTAATCTGAGCTATTATTTCAGGAATTGTTTTTCCGTCGTGTCTTTGACGCTTTGTACAATCTAAAGCAATAACAGCTATATTCAAATTGGCCAACTGATCAACTTCAGCCATTGTTGCAGTGATATAAGGTTCTTCAGGCAAATAGTCTTTTTTTATAATCCCAATGATTGGTAAACGTGTTACTGCTTTAATTTCTAAAATATCACGAACAGAATTAGCACGAATCCCAACTGCACCAGCTTCTTCTGCTGCTTTAGCAAATAGAGGCATTACCCCTCCACTTTCAAGATACATAGGTTCTCCTGGCAGAGCTTGACAAGAGACGATTATACCTTGTCCTATCTGTTTTAACAATTCTTCTTTTGTCCAAGTATGAGTCATTTTTTCTCCTTTCACTTTCTTACAGGATCATTATAAGCTATTATAAAACGCTTTCAATACCTATTTATTATTCTGATTAAACTTTCAAAATGTCTCTCTTTTTATTATTTTTTGAAACAAATTTCAGCCCCCTCTTGTGGAATGCAAAAGGGGGCTTCAATTATTTTACTTTCATGATTCTAACAAGATTTGCTCGCTCAGCTTCTTCTAGTTTAAGTTCAATATAATGAATGGTTTCTTCTAGCTGTGGAATAATAGCATACTCTAAGCCATTAACTCTACGTCTTGTTTTTTCAATTTCATCCGCCATTAATTGACAGGTCTTCTCAACTTCTGCCAATCTTAACATTTTAGATTGTAAAGATTCAATCTTTGAAATTGTCTCGTCCATTTCACTATTTGAAGACAAAAAACTGTAAGAAAATTCGCCTTTATTATCATCGTGCTGATTTGTATTAACATGAAATTTAGGAACATTGACACTCATAATATTTTCCGTTTCAATGAAAAGATCAACTTCTTGAAAGGGAACTGCAAAGAGTTCTTCCACCATCAAATCATTTTCTTGAGACTTTGCTAATACAAAGTCTTGCATATTAGAAGCCAAATCTCTCTCAACCTCTTGTCTTAAATCATTATTTTCTTTAATAAGATCAACAAAATGTCTCATCAGTTCATCACGTTTATCTTTTAATAATTTATGACCTCTAGTAGCCGTCTTTAATCGTGTTTTGAGATTACTTAACTCCATGCGTGTGGGTTTTACATTTAATCGAGCCACTATTTCAACCTCCTTTAATTACTGCCGTTTTTGTACTAGTCATCTTCTTTTTGTACTTTAGGGAGGTATTGATCTAACATATCGTCTTTAATTCGTTTTAATTCCGTCCTAGGCAAGATTGTTAATAATTCCCAACCAAGATCTATACTTTCTTCAATACTTCGATTTGTAAAGAATCCTTGGTTAATATAGTCTTCTTCAAAACGATCTGTGAATCGTACGTATTTTTTATCTGTTTCTGATAAAGCAGATTCACCCAAAACAACAGCTAACTCTTTTGCTTGCTTTCCTTGTGCATAAGCAGCAAAAAGTTGGTTCATTGTAGCTGCATGATCAACTCGTGTTTTTCCCTCACCAGAGCCTTTATCTTTCAGACGAGATAAGGAAGGTAAGACATTAATTGGTGGACGATAACCACTATTGTACAATTCATGTGATAGAATAATTTGTCCTTCGGTAATATAGCCAGTTAAGTCAGGAATTGGATGTGTGATATCATCTTCAGGCATGGTTAAAATAGGAATTTGAGTTACAGAGCCTTTTTTCCCCACTAATCGTCCGGCACGTTCATAAAGGGTTGATAAGTTTGTATATAGGTAACCTGGATAGCCACGACGACCTGGAACTTCTCGTCTAGCTGCAGAAACTTCACGTAAAGCTTCACAATAATTGGTCATGTCTGTCATGATGACAAGAACATGCATGTCTTTTTCATAGGCTAAATATTCAGCTGTCGTTAAGGCAATTCTTGGCGTTGCGATTCTTTCAATAGCAGGATCATTAGCTAAATTAACAAATAAAACTGAACGATCAATGGCACCAGTCTCACGAAGGTCATTCATAAAAAATTCTGCTTCTTCAAAAGTAATTCCCATAGCTGCAAAGACCACAGCAAAGTTTTCATCAGAATTCAAAACAGTGGATTGACGAGCAATCTGCGCTGCTAGTTCATTATGTGGGAGACCAGAACCAGAAAACACAGGAAGTTTTTGTCCACGCACAAGTGTATTCAGGTGATCAATTGCTGAAATGCCTGTTTGAATAAATTCATCAGGATAATCTCTTGCAACAGGATTAATGGCTTGGCCATCTATATCCAAATATTTTTCTGGAATTAGTTCAGGACCTCCATCTATTGGATTTCCCATTCCATCAAAAATTCGACCAACCATATCTTCTGAAACAGCTAATTCTAGTGGATGTCCAGTAAATCTAACTTTTGCTTTTGCTAAATTAATACCACTGGAACCTTCAAATAACTGAACCATAGCTTTATCTTCTTGGACTTCTAATACTTGTCCTTGACGTATTTCACCATCATGCAATTTGATTTCCACTAATTCATTGTAATGAACACCTGAAACCTGATCTACAATCATCAAAGGGCCGACAACTTCGCTGACCGTTCGATATTCTTTAAGAACACTCATCTAAATTCCTCCCTTTTCTAAAACATGGTGAATATCCGTTTTTAGAACATCCGATAAGGATTTAATCTCCTCTAATTGATCTTCTGGTATATATTTACTTCTAGCAATTTTATCTCTAATGCTAGCTGTCCCTTCCATTATCTCACTAAAGTAAGCACCTAATTCTAATGCTTTAGAAGCCTCTTTGTTAAACGTTAAAATATTCGTTAACATAGCTTCTTGCTTAGCAAATGACGTAAA
This sequence comes from Streptococcus urinalis 2285-97, assembly GCF_000188055.2. NCBI lineage: Bacteria > Bacillati > Bacillota > Bacilli > Lactobacillales > Streptococcaceae > Streptococcus > Streptococcus urinalis. The sequence goes on along the minus strand of NZ_AEUZ02000001.1, from coordinate 205,088 downwards.
AGTATCAACACTATCAAAAGCATTTTGTTGAAGATAGTCTTCACGAATCTGACGAGCAACTGCCATTGTTAACCGATCTTGTTCGGACAGCGAATCAAGACCCACGAGCCGAACAATTTCTTCAAGACTAGCTTCTCTTTGGAGAATATTCATTGCTTTAGAGACTTTTTGAGCCCAATTTGTTTCTTGCGCTTTGTTAATATATTTTCCAATTTCATCTTTATAAAGTGAATAGGATGTTAACCAATTAATGGCTGGAAAATGCCTTCTTTGTGCTAAAGGTGCATCTAGACCCCAGAACACCTTAACAATACGTAAGGTATTTTGTGTGACTGGTTCTGAAATATCACCTCCTGGTGGCGAAACGGCTCCAATGGCTGTAATGGTACCTTCTCTTTCTTCGCCACCCAGCGTTTGAACACGTCCAGCACGTTCATAATATTCTGCAATACGGCTACCTAAATATGCAGGATAACCCTCATCTCCAGGCATTTCTTCAAGCCGACCAGACATTTCACGTAGTGCCTCAGCCCACCGTGATGTTGAATCAGCCATGATAGCAACAGAATAACCCATATCACGGAAATATTCTGCAATTGTTATGCCTGTGTAAATAGACGCTTCACGCGCTGCCACTGGCATATTAGATGTGTTGGCAATTAGGACTGTGCGTTGCATAATAGATTGTCCTGTATTTGGATCAATCAATTCTGGAAATTCATTTAGAACATCCGTCATTTCATTTCCACGTTCGCCACAACCAACATAAATAACAATATCAACATTCGCAAATTTTGCTACCTGATGTTGCACAACCGTTTTTCCAGCTCCAAAAGGACCTGGAACTGCAGCTGCACCACCTTTTGTTACTGGAAAAAAAGTATCTATAACCCGTTGACCTGTGATAAGAGGCTCAACTGGTATCAGTTTTTTGGTAACTGGTCTTGCTCTACGAACTGGCCATTTCTGAATTAACGTTCCTTGATAGAGTGTTCCATCTTCTTTTTCAATTTCATAAACAATATCAGTGACAGTAAATTTCCCTTCAGAAATAGATTTTAAAGTTCCTGAAATAGGATAAGGCACCATAATGCGATGTTCAATAACACGTGTTTCTTCTACAACACCTAAAATATCGCCTGCAACAACTGGATCTCCTACTGATAATTGTGCTTTGAAATCCCAAGTCTTTTCACGATTGAGGCTTGGAACCTCAACTCCTCTAATTAGAAAATCACTATTAGTACTTTGTTTGAAACGATCTAAAGGTCTTTGAATACCATCAAACATTTCTGAAATCAATCCAGGCCCTAATTCCACTGAAAGAGGACTGCCTGTTGTCACTACTGGTTCACCAGGGCCAATTCCAGATGTTTCCTCATATACCTGAATAGAAGCTTGATCGCGTCTCATTTCAATAATTTCACCAATCAAACCCAAATGGCCCACTCGACAAATATCTTGAATATTGGCATCTTCCATTCCAGATGCTACTACTAGGGGCCCTGAAACTTTAATTATTTTTCCTTGACTCAAGTTTATCCTCCTTTAATTTAACAATCTCTTTCTATTTTTGTTCAAGTATATTTTGTCCAACTGCCTTCTCTACATTGTCTTGGACACGTTTTATTCCTAAACCATTACTTCCTTTATGCGTTGGAATCAATATGACTGCAGGCTTAACTTGACTGTCATAATAAGCAATTGTATCAGGAATTTCTCTTGCAATATCTTCGGTTAGATAAATAATTCCAAAATCATCTCTTGAGAGTTTTCTTAGGGTGTTAATGGCATCTTGTGCTTTAGTAACAGGAAAGGTTTGAAAACCAATCATTCGAAAAGGTAAAATCGCATCACGATTACCGATAACACCTATTTTGTAGGTTTTATTGGTCATAAATTGGTCTCATCCTTTCTTTAATCGATTGAATTGGTAACTCATTACAAACACCAGATAATATAAGCCTTAAGTTTTTAACTTCGAGTTCTTTGCCAAAGAGATATCTTGCTAATAGTAAAGGGCCTTGAACTTGATATTTACCCTCTAAGAACAACTGGTACAATAGGATATCAGTCAATTGATATAATTCCAATAATGAAATGGTTCCATTCACCATTTTTTCTTCATACCTGATTAATTCAGAAGTCAATAAGTTTAAACCTAATTGGTTATACCAAGTAGCTAGTCCACTATCTTTACTAATAGAAAGGTAATCATTTAATGTCAAACTTCCTTCATCAGAGATTAATTGTTTCATGAAACTAGCAGGTCTATTTTGTTTTTCTGCCCTCTTTACAACTTGAATATTATACAAATCTGTAATAACAAGAGCAGCTTTTTTTAATATTGGTTCTTCTAACTGCTCAACCAACCACTTCAAGTGTTTGAAGTAAGCCAAATCAGCACCAACTTCTAACACTCTCACATCTTGATAATCTTGAAATTCTGACCAAATAGATTGAACTTCTTCAACAACACTTTTTGGAAATTTTTCAGAATTCAAAGTTGTCACCAAGTGTTCAAGCTCTGACAAAGATTTAGCTCCTATTGAAATGAGTAGATGACTAAAGTCTTTTTGATTAGCTTTTGATTTTAAGAGAACTTTCAAATTATGATAAGTGTAAGGTAATGTAAAAAATTGTACTAAACCTATAATAGGCGTTTCTTCATAAGCCCAGTGATATGTTTTTTCTAGTTCTCTCATCAGAACAGACTCTACCTTATTTAAATCATCCAGATCATCAGAACTCAACTGATAAGGCGTTGTTTGCAATAGATTGGCAATTTGGTTTTTATCTTGTGTTTGCAATAATTTTGAAAACTGTTCTGAATTTAATAATTGATGCTCCCTAACACTGATGCTTGTATTTATTTGTGAAAATAAGGTATCATTCATAAAATAGCCTCCTAATTTTCTTTAAAAATAGCATTTGCAATACGAGAGCTTTCCTCTTTAAAAATTGAATTAACAAGATTAGAGTAGAGATAATTTTGATCTACTTGGCCTATTGAAATCATAAAACCTGCTTCCTTATCAATACTCTTTTCATTAAAACTTGCATTTGGATACTGTTTTATCAACTCAGCCAAAGCTTGAGAACTAAATTTTTGACTTGTTATCTCACCTAGACTAACAAGAATGTCTTGGTCCTGATATTTTTTTAAAATCAGATTTAAAAAATACAATTCTTCCTCAACATCAAATGCTTCCATCTTCTCTAAAGCAGCTTGAAATAGCTCTTTTAAAACGGTTTGCTTTGTAACAAGTGTTGATTGTCGTTCTTGATTTTTAATTTGTTGACTTTCCACTTGAAATTTTTGATTTAACTCTTTTAGCTGTCTACTTGTTTCTGAATCACTATCCGTTAGGATTCTTTTTTTATCTTCCCGAAATTGCTGATTTACCTTTTTTCGAGCCATTTCAAGACGATATTTTCCTTCTTGATGTGCTTGTTCAAGGACAGCACTTTTTAATTGATTAATATCACTCACTCAAATTCCTCCAATACAAATGACTAAAAGTTTCAGTGATGATTTAGCCAACACGAGTTGTTAATATGAAGGATACAACAAATGCCAAAATAGCATAAGTTTCAACCATAGCTGCTAAGATAGCACCTTTCATAAATTCTTTTGGACGTTTTGCTAAGATTTGCATCCCTGCAACAGACACATTCCCTTGATGTTTTGCTGAAAAGTAACCGACAATGGCTACTGGTAAGCAGGCAAAGAAGTAGGCAACACCTTTAGAAGGTGTTAACTCTGGAGTAATTTGTAATAAGACGATAAAGCCAATAACAAATCCATACAGTCCTTGAGTTCCTGGCAGCAATTGTAAAATCAAAGCAGAAGAGAATTTCTCAGGTTGTTCTTTTAATAGAGCCGCAGCAGCTTGACCAGCTTTACCTACACCATAGGCAGAACCCATACCACTTAGTGATACTGCTAAAGCAACTCCCAAACCTGCAAAAAATGCTCCACCATAAGTTGAAAAGTAATGCGCTAATTGTTCCATGTTATTTTTCCTCCACTTGTGTATTTGAATGTATTTTGATGTATTTTTCACTTGTTTTAAAAGGCTGAAATGGTTTTCCACCACCTTCATAAAATTTTCCAAAGAATTCTACAAAGATAAGTCTTGCACCGTGAACATATCCTGAAAGTAATGATAAAAAGATATTTATGGCATGTAAAAAGATAAATAAGATCAGACCAACTGTAAAACGACCAACCGGCGGAAAGAGCCCAACAATTAAATTAAAAGCTGACCCTATACTAGCGCCCGAAAGCCCCAAAGCCATTAGTCTTGTAAAACTGACTAAATCACCGACATAACCTGAAGCATTGTAGAGATTGTAAAGTCCAGTACCCAAGCCTAGTAAACTTTTCTTATTCATTATTGAAACCAATAATATTCCAACTGCATTTGCTATAGCTAGCCATTTGCCAATAACTGAGAAAATCGACAAGCCTGGAATAAACATTCCTAGAACCAATAGTAGAATCCCAAGTAAGATTAAGCACCAAGCAAAACCTTCATTATAAGCACTGGTAAAATCACCTATTCTAACTTTTTGACGTCCACCTAAATAAAGGCCTGTTAACAAGGTAATAAATCCAAATGCAACAGATAATATTAAAATGGTCATCACATCTGTCGTTGTTGATATCAAAACAAATGGTAAAGTATAACCAAAAAATGAACCATATACCAAGCCCCATAATGCAACAGACACAGATAAAATATTGAAGAATTTAACAAATCTTGCCATTCCCTTTGAAAAATAAAAGCGTTTCTGTGCTAGAAAAGTGACCAAGAATAAAAGTAAACCATATCCTAAATCTGCAACCATCATTCCAAAAAAAGTAAAATAAAAAGGTGCCAATATCGGAGTTGGGTCTTTTTCATTATATTTTGGTAGAGAGTACATTTCAGTAATGATCTCAAAGGGTTCAATCAGTCCATGATTTTTTAGCTTGATTGGCACTTCCTCAATATCTTCTTCAGTGATAAAACTTTCTTGTATTAAAACTTGGTTTGCATATTGTTCATCCAGTTTAGCTCTTAACTCTTCTAATCTTTCTGCTTCAATCCAACCTTCTAACGCAACTAAGTATTTAGTACTCGCTAGTCTTTGTTTGACTTCTTGCCTTCCAGAAATGGACAAAATATATTCGGTTTGTAACTGGAGAGACTCTAAAGCTTTTTGTGATTGCTGTAGTTCTATATAAAGAGTGTTTTTTTCAGATTGCCATTTCGTGATTTTCTCAAAATCATTTTCTAGTAATTGTTTTGGTAATTGATCATATTCATAATCAAAAACGTTAAATTGATAATCGTCTAAAGGAGGCTTATGATTTTTATCCCAAAAAAGAAGTAAGCCATGTTCAAATTCTGTATGAAATACTTCTTCAACAACTACAAAGTCATTTTTTTCTAATGCTTTTAAAATCTCATCATTTTCAGTATTTGGAATGGTCCCTACTGCTGTTCCGAGGTAAGTAAACTGCTTTAGTTGATTTGGCGAAACCGAGAGATTTCTCCATTTTTCTAAATCATTATCGTTTTTTTGTGTTTCTTCTATTTTCTTTTCTAAAAAATGGTATTGATTTATCTTTTGAAGGATTTCTTCACTAGTGTCTTCATCAAAATTTTCATTTCCTAATTCTTGTAATTCTTCAAAAGTCAGCACTTTGTCTTTTGTTTTAAGGTTCGCTAACATTCCTTTTTTCGGCAAAAAGCTATTCAACTTCGTCATTGTATTTTCTAATTCATTTTGCTTTTGCTCTAAAAATGTTAGGTTATTTTTATTATTAAAAGCTTGATTATCAGTTTGACTATCATGTTGTCCTATTGGTAAGAAAACTTGATTGGTCTCAAAACCCTCCTGCCAATTTATCATTTTGGAGACATCTCTAATTTCAATCATATTTGAGCATTGAAGTAAACTTAAGATAGCATCAAGATGTTCTTTGCCAAAAATGATAGAAAGTTTTTTCATCTGACTAATGGCCATATGTCTCTACCACCTTCTCCACAATTTGTTCAACTAGAATAGCTTTTCGATCAGTCAAAACCGACCTAACTTTAGTTTCATTCTGTTGCATTTTTTGACTGAGATTATCTTTCAAATTAGCTAGGTCACTTGAAAGAGTGTCCTCTTTTTCCTTCAAGATTTCTTGTCTTTTTTGGTCACATTCCATTTTTAGTCCCACAAGTTCTTGATTAGCCTGTTCTTGTAGTTGTTTAGATTTTTTTTCATAATCTTCGACAATTACCTCAGCTTGCTTCTCAATTTCTTTCATTGTTTCAAAAATTGAATTTGTCACCTTGGCACCCCCTCTCAATTCTAAATTAGTCTATTATTCTAATTTAAATTTAATTTTATTTTCATTTAAAGTACATTTTTAATGATCAACTAAAATAATAGGTCTTGTTTTATTATAACATCTTCTAAAAGCGTTTTCAAAAGAATATTTAAAAAAGTTTATAAAATTAGAATATTCAGTTAAATGCATTTTTACTAATGAAATGATAAACAGCGCCTAGTCTTCCTGCCTTATTTCCTAATTCTGCCCCAAAAATATGGTCAGGTTTAAAGAAATTGTCTTGTAATTGAGAGGCTAATGCTTCTTCGATTAATGGTAGTAAAATTTCTTTTCTTTCAAAAATACCACCGCCAAAAATAATAGCTTCTGGATTTATAATGTATAAAAGCGGTAATAATCCTTTTGTTAGATTATCCACTAATTGCTTGATCACTTTTTGCGCACTCTCTTCTCCAGCCTCATAGGCAGCAAAAATGAGTTTCCCATTAGAATTGTTTTTCTTAGTCAATTGTTCATAATCACTGACTAAACTACTTGTCGATGCTAGATCTTGCCAAGTTTTATCACTTACTGGAATATAGCCGACTTCACCTGCACAATGTTGAAATCCTCTCCATAATGTTTGATTTAAAATAATAGCTCCACCAATTCCAGTACCAACTGTTATGCAAATGAAACTATGACTCGTCCTCCCAGCACCTTTCCACATTTCTCCTAGAGCAGCACAGTTGACATCATTTTCTACTTCGCATTTTATTTTAAACGTTTTTTCAATTTCGTCTTTTAAATTTGTTCCCTTATAGTTAGGTATTGTCGGGCCAGAATAAACGACTTTACCTTTTTCAGAATCAATAACACCAGCACTTGAAATAGCAATTCCTTCAATTTGAGTTTCCTCTTTGAGAAATGATTGGACCAATTGCTTCACCGCATTAAGAATATCATTTGTTTGTTTATGATAATCAATTGGGGTTTTGATTTCTTTTAGTTTACTTTGCGATTGACCATTAGCATCAAAGAGTTCTGCTTTGATGCTTGTACCTCCTATATCAATACCAATAATCATGAGCGTCACCTACCGAAAAAGGGATCCCTAGGATCCCTTTTTATCCTTTCTTTAATGACATTGTCAATTTAAAGACAATTTTTTTGACTGTCATTTCTTCATTTACCATTAATCCTGTCATATGAGCATCATTTGCATCTAGCAAGAGGAGATTACCTTGCCTCAATACAATCTCACTACCCTTTTGACCAGACATTTGTTGCCAGTCATTCTTGTCATCATAATCTGCCAGTGTCATTTGATCTAGAAAGTTATGATAAATTCTTTCTTCACCAGATATAATGTAGTGCACATCATATTCTTTACGGTGACTTTCCCAAACTCTGTTTTCTTCTTTAGTTGACTGGTATTGAATGACATTATAATAAAGTTGGTCATTAAATTGATGCATCCCTTTTTCAAGTTTGTCAAAGTCTAAAGTTTCAAGAACTTCTGTAATCTTTTGAAGTAAAGGATGATTTTTCACAAATTGACTACTTTGATAAAATTCCATATTAATTTCTCACTTTCCATGATTGATCGGATTTTATAGCTTTAATATCATAAATAGTTGTTCCAAATGGTGTTTCTGTTTTTGGAGTTAAATAAGACACTAATAAACCTGAGATAACAGAAACAATAACTGAAATAATGCCATATGACCAGAAATTAACAGCCTCTGCTGAGACACCATATTTAATAGCAATCATGACAATACTTGATGTCACTAATGCAGCCCATGCTCCATATTTATTTGATCGTTTAAAGAAAGCTGCTAAAATAAATATTCCTCCTAAAACACCAAGTACCAATCCCATAAATCCATTAAACCATTCATAAGCAGATTTTATATTTGAATGTGCCATAATAATTGATACTACAATTGAGAAAATGCCAACACCCAAGGAGATGTATTGTGCCATTTTGGTTCTTTGTTTATCTGTCAAGTCTTTACTAATAGCATCTTGAATATCTAAAGTCCATGATGTAGCTACAGAATTTAATCCTGTTGATAAAGTTGATTGAGCTGCTGCATAAATAGCCGCAATCATGATACCTGTTATACCTACTGGTAAACCAGCGGAGATATAATACATAAAGACCTGATCTTGTGGAAGTGACTGTACTGTAGAACTTGGACTTTGGATAGTGTAGAGTACATAAAGTCCTGTTCCAATAAGATAGAAAAAGATTGAGATAAAAATTGACAAAAAACCATTTGTAAACATCATTTTATTCAATTTTTTAATATCTTGAGTTGTGGTAAAGCGTTGAACAATATCTTGAGATGACATGTAACTGGATAAAGTATTAACACCAGCCCCAACAATTAATAGAAAAACTGAACTTTGTAATAAATTTGGGTTAAATAATGGTTGGTCTGCAGCTAAAAACTTTCCATGGTGAATAAGCTGATCTGAGATAGCAGTTAAACCACCATCTAAATCATGAATTAAAAAGAGTAAAGCAATAATCACACCAATAAATAAAACGAGACCTTGAATAAAGTCAGTCCATAACACTGATTTGATACCACCTGTGTAAGAGTAAATAATGGCAATAATTCCCATAACAATAATTAACGTATTAACATCAATGCCAGTTAAAATACTCAGTGCAACTGAAGGTAGGTACATAATAATAGACATCCGACCGACTTGGTAAATGATAAAGAATATCGCTGATAAGGCACGTAACTTTCTAGAGTTAAATCGTAACTCTAGATAATGATAAGCAGAATCAATATCCAGATAGGCATATATTGGTAAGAAAAAACGAATTGCCAAAGGAATGGCAATCACCATCCCCAATTGAGCAAAAAACATTAACCATGTCCCTGCATAAGAATTTCCTGCTAATGCCATGAATGATATGGGACTTAATAAAGTTGCAAAGATAGAAAAAGCTGTAACATACCAAGGTATAGAACCATCCCCTTTAAAGAATTCTTTTCCTTGCATTTCTTTCTTTGACAAAATTAACCCAACTGCTAAAACAGCAATTAAGTAGACAATAATAATCGCTAAATCAATGAGTGTAAATCCTGAATCCGACATAAATTTCTCCTAAAATTCCCTTATGTTAAGATTTTTCCCTGTTTTTATGATAAAAAGTCTTTTCTAGCTTTATTAATCATCTGAACGGCTTCTTTAGCAATTTTGTGATCATTAGAATCATGTAATGGTTCTAATGGTAAACGAACCGATCCTAAGTCTAATGACTCATTCATTTTTAGGATTTCTTTTGCAATTGCATACATATTGGCACGACCTGAAACCATTTTATAAATAATTGAATCAATCGCATACTGTAACTCTCTAGCCTTGTCTAATTTCTTATCAGCAATCATTTGATTTAAAGTTAAAAATAAATCAGGCATTACCGCATAAGTACCTCCAATACCTGCTTTTGCACCCATCATACGTCCACCAAGGAACTGTTCATATGGTCCATTAAAGACAATATAGTCATCTCCACCGTCCGCAACAAATTGTTGAATATCTTGAACAGGCATAGAGGAATTTTTAACACCAATAACTCGTGGATTTTGGCGCATTTTTTCATAAAGTTTTGGTGTTAATGCAACACCTGCTAACTGTGGAATGTTATAGATAATAAAATCAGTGTTTGGAGCGGCACTGCTGATATCATTCCAATATTTCTCAATGGCATAATCAGGTAATTTGAAATATATTGGAGGAATTGCTGCAATAGCATCCACTCCCAATGCTTCTGAATGTCTGGCTAAAACCATACTGTCTTTTGTATTATTGCAAGCAACGTGATTGATAACTGTTAATTTCCCTTTTGCAACCTCCATAACAGCTTCTATAATCAACTTACGATCTTCAACACTTTGGTAGATACATTCTCCAGAAGAACCATTAACATAAATGCCTTGAACACCTTTATCGATAAAATACTGTACCAGTTTTTTAACACCTTCTTGACTAATTTCGCCATTCTTATCATAACAAGCATAGAAAGCTGGAATCACGCCTTGATATTTTCTTAAATCTCTCATTTTATTCACTCCTATTTTCTAAAATAGCATCTGCAAATGTTTTTGTGATTAACTGTGGTCGTGTGATAGCTGAACCAACAACAATACAATAGACTCCTAATTCCATAACGCGTTTTGCTTTTTCAGGAGTACTAATATTCCCTTCAGCAATAATAGGGTGTCTAAGAATAGAAACTGCTTTTTTGATTATTTCAAAATCATGGGCTTCAATTTTTAAATGTTTACTTTGTTTTGTATAACCCACTAAAGTGGTGCCTATAAAATCGAAACCCAGTTTATCAGCAATCAGCATTTCTTCTAAGGTGGAACAATCCGCCATCAATTTTTGGTGGGGAAACTTTTGACGAATTTCTTTATAAAATTGCGATAGTGTTTTTCCACCAGGTCTCAATGATGATGTTGCATCTAATGCAATAATATCCACACCGACATCTACCAAAGCTTCTACTTCAACCATTGTTGTCGTGATATACACTTCTGAATCCTGATAATGTTTTTTGATTATCCCAATAATTGGTAGATTAACTTGTTTTTTTTATTTCTTTAATGTCTTTGATTGAATTGGCTCTTATCCCCTTTGCTCCGCCTTATTCAGCAGCCTTAGCCATTCTTCCCATGATAAATTCACTATGAAGTGGCTCATTTTCCAATGCTTGACAAGAGACAATCAATTGACCTTTTATTTCTCCTCTCATTATTTCCTCCTAATTTTAATGTAAGCACTCACATTTTTAATTATATCATTAATGAAATAAAATTCAATATAATTATAAAAATGAAATTATTTTCTTTATTACATCTTATTTCTAAATTTTTCCGAAATAAAAAAAGACTTTCATCAATTGAAAGTCTTCTAATGTTTTCCTGCTACAATGCGATGATAGGTCGATTGAATATTAGTTTTTAAAGCACTGTCTTCTAAAAGTTTCATGGTAATTAAATCAATAATGTAAAGCGCTGTAATTTGTCTGTTCATAAAATAAGCTTCGTTTAGAAATTGTTTATTATGCATAAAGAGCCTAATATCAACATCTAAATTGTCTAATGAACTTGTTGGAACACTCGTCATAGCAATTGTTTTAGCTCCATTTGCGTGAGCATTTTCTAGAGCTTCTACAATTTCTGGGGTCTCTCCTGAACTACTAATGCCAATGATCAAATCTGTTTCAGAAGTCATTTTGCTTCCCATAATAATCATATGTCCATCTCTTTCACTCCATGCTTGCAATCCCATCCTAACAAGACGCATCCTAAATTCCTCAGCTGATAGTCCAGAGCTTCCCAAACCGTAAATTAAAATCCGTTTTGTTTCTTTCATAGCTTTAACAACGGCATCAATCTCTTCTTCAGAAACCAATTTAGCTGTTCGACTAATAACATCATCGTAATATGATGTTACCAGTTGATGTAAGCCTGATTTGAGTTCTTTTTTGGGCTGATTATTAGCATGTAGACGCATTTTAAAATCAACGAAATTTTGACAGCCTAATCTTTGACAAAAGCGTGTGATAGTGGATGGTGCGACAGATAATATCTCTGCTAACTCATGAATAGTAATATTATGTAGTTCTTGAGCATTTTTCATAACATACTCAGCAACCTTTTTTTCTTTATTACCCATGGAAGCGTAGTTTACTTCTATTACTTGTGTAATATCCATAATATTTTTTCCTTAATTTCTTTATTAAGTTCATTTTATCACATTTTTTAAGGAAAATGATTATTATCGCTTAAAAAGCGATATTAAGGCAAAAATAAAAACCATGAGCCTCGAGCACTCTTGGTTTTTCAGATAATTTGTATTAATCAATTCTTAAGCTGATAATACTTTACGTCCTTTACGACGACGGCTAGCAAGCACGCGACGTCCGTTTTTAGTTGACATACGGTGACGGAATCCGTGTTTACGTTGACGACGAATTTTACTTGGTTGATAAGTACGTTTCACAGTGAATACCTCCTCATAGATTTTGTATTCGTTTAGCCGGCTATTGTGATATCAGTTACTAAACATACCATAATATTTTATAATAAATGAATAGGTCTTGTCAAGGTTTATTTTCTAGTTTTACTTTCTTTCATTTAATTTTTTATTGATTTCACTGACTCTTTCTTTACTTTCCCAAATAAAGAAGGCAGCTATGATTAAATAGATTATCATGAATTCAAAACTAACTCCTAAAAGATAACCTATTTGAAAAGGAATCCATTGATTGATTAAAAGCATTGTCATTACTAAAAGATAAATAGATAACATATGAACACTTATTTTTAACATTTCTGACCATTTTGTTTTCTCATAAATCAATGATACTAATCCCATTAATCCTGAACAAACCCAAGTAATCAGAGCATTTTGAACTGATGGTTCAAATTGATATATCAATAAATTAATTATATAAAGAAAAGAACCAATCCCAACTCCAATGATAAAATAAATAATACCTTTTTTCATTTTTAACCCCCTTATAAACCTAATTTTTGTTCTAAATTTTTCAAATAACGTCTACTAACCATAACTTTAACATCATTTATCAAAATAGCTAACATATTTCCTGAAAAGCTGGCTTCAAGCTTATTCAGATGATTAATATTGATTAAACTTTGCTTAGAAACTTGAACAATATCAGTTGAGTTTATCCTCTCTTTAAATTGATATAATCTTTCAGTTATGTAAAAGTTCCCTTTTAAAGTCTTTAACTGTAATTGTCTTCCGTCAACATCAACAGCAATAATGCTATCTTTCTTTAACAATCTAATGCCATCAGGTGTCTTTAAAGGAATAATATCTGATTTTTCTTGTGCATAACTTTCCAAATATGTCATTAAACTGTTGACTTCATGATCATAATTGTTTTTTTGTGACGGTAACAATCATCTCATTTTGCTGCTCTACTTCTTTAAATAGCCATTTCATCTGCATCTCTCCTTTGATATTATCCTATCAAATTTTAGCTTTTCTTAGTTAACCTTTTTGCTAAGTGGTTAAAAAGATGAGGTAAGTGGTTGTAAAGATAATAAAAAAACCTGAACAATGTCAGATTTTTAGTCTAATTCATTTTTGACTGAGACAACCACAAAACGATTAGGGTCATTGCCTTCAGAATAACTTTCCACGCCTTCAATGCTTGACACCGTTTTGTGAACAATTTTTCGTTCACTATTACTCATTGGGTCCAATGTATAAGATTCGCCAGAATCAATCACACGCTGTGCAATTTTTTGTGTAAAATCAATAAGTGTTTCGGTACGGTGTTCAACGTAATCATGCACATTTAGAACAACTGAGAAGTTTTTAGAATAGCGATCATGAAGGTAGTTTTGAGCTAATAATTGAAGGGATTTCAATACTTTCCCATGATATCCAATAACTCTACCAGCTTCTTGTGTTTCAATTTGAAGGTTTATTTGACGTCTATTATGACTTGTCTCAATACTAGCATCAATGTCCATCTCATAAATGACTTTTGAAACATAATCAGATACTTCCTTTGCTGCTTCAGCAATATCTTTACTAGTATCATCTTCCTTAAATTCTTTTGCAACAAATTCTTCAAAGGTTTCTTCAGTTGATGATGATTCTGTTGCTTTTACTTCTTTAATCTCTTCAACATTATCTTGTGAAACCGACTCAGTCGGAATTATTTCCACGGATTCTTCTTGCGTGACAGGCTCCTCGGCTGTAACTTCCTCAACTGGCTCTTTGTCTGCTTTTGGTTTAACAACAGGTGCGTTCTGTTTATTAATTTCGTCTGGAACGCTACGTGTTGCTTTTTTATCTGCTTTATATACTGTTTTTTCGTTGATTCCTTCGATATCAACCTGTGCTGGTTTTTTCCCAAAGCCAAGGAATCCTTTTTTCTCTTTTGAAACAACTTTTATATGGGCTTTTAACCGTGAAATGTTAAGTTCTGAAAGTCCTTTTTCAATAGCTTCTTCAACAGTTTTTCCTGTGAATAATACCATAATAATACTCCTTAATTTCTTTGACGTTTTGCTTTCTTCTTAGCACGTCTCATTTTTGCTTGACGTTCTTTTTCGGCAGCTATAACTTTTTCACGTTCTGCAATTATCTTAAATGGATTATTAAAAATCATTAACTGAGCAACTTGAAAAGCATTTGACACTGTCCAATATAAGACGACACCACTTGCAAGGCCAAGTCCCATAAAGAAAATCATAACTGGCATAAGATATGTCATCATTGTCATCATAAGATTACTTTCAGATGCAGCTTTATTTGTCAACCAAGTTGATAAGAAAGTAAATACTGCTGCCAAAATAGGTAAAATAATTAAATGATCTGGCTTAGCAAGCTCGAACCAAAGAAAAGTTCCTGTTTTTAAGAATGGTGCACGAATCAAAGCTTGATACAAGGCAATCATAACCGGCATTTGAATCAAAAGCGGAATCATACTTGCATATGGATTAATACCATGCTCTTTGTATAAAGCTTGACTTTCTTGTGCCAAGGCCATTCGACTTTCATTATCCTTACCAGGATATTTAGCTTGTAAAGCTTTTAGTTTTGGTTGAATATCTTGCATTTGTCGACTTGACTTAATCTGCATGTTATACAAAGGCAATAATACTAACCTAACAACTAAAGTAAATAGGATAATACCTAAACCTATAGATTGTTCAAATGATAAGACTTCTATGGATTTGGCAAAAAAATAGACTAGTTTATCCCACAAACCTGTTGAATGACTAGTAACATTACCACGACCACAGGCAACCAGTAAGGGAACCAACCCTAATAAACTAATGAACTTAAGCTTTTTTTTCACTCTTCTAAACCTTCCTGATAAAGTTTGGCTAAACGTAGGGCATGCTCCAAATTTTTCTTGACTTCATCAAAATCAAGTTCTTCAACTCCCTTTCTTGCTATAACAACAAAGTCATAATTTTTTAACTTATCTTGATTAGCGATCAAAACATGTCTGACTTTTCGTTTTACAGCATTACGTGTAACAGCATTTCCAAGTCTTTTTCCAACAGATATTCCAACTCTAAAATGAGCTTGATTTTTTTCCAAAAAATAAATAACAAATTTTCGGTTAGCTACGTTTTGACCCGTTTCAAAAATAGCCTGAAAATCCTTCTCACGTTTTACTCGATAAGACTTTTTCAAAGCGTTACTCCAAACATCTAAATTATTACTATTATACCATAAAGTTACAAAAAGCCTCAATACTTTAAACAAAGACACAAATAAGAAAAAAAGCTTCCAAGGAAGCTTTTTCATTTAGACAAGTTTAGCCAACATATTTTCAATATGTTCAATTGATTTTTCTTTACCCAATAAATAAATCGTGTTAGGAAGTTCTGGCCCGTGCATCTCACCAGAAACAGCGATACGAATCGGCATAAAGAGATTTTTTCCTTTAATACCTGTGTCCTTTTGAACGGCCTTAATTTGAGGGAAGATATTTTCTGGTTGGAAATCATCATCAGACATAGCTTCTAATTTTGCTTTAAATGCCTCTAATACAGTTGGTACCGTTTCACCAGCCATAACTTCTTTTTCGGCTTCAGTTAATGCTGGGAAATCTGTAAAGAACAAATCGGTTAAAGTGACAATCTCATCAGCTGATTTTAATTGTGGTTGATAAAGTTCAACTAACTTTTCAGCCTTATCTGTCAAACGTCCTGCCTCTTCTAAGAAGGGTTTACACAAATTAAAGACTGTTTCAAAATCAGCATTTTTAATGTATTCATTGCTCATCCAGTCCATTTTCTTTTGATCAAATGCTGCTGGTGATTTACTTAACCTTGTTTCATCGAATAATGTAATCAACTCTTGGCGTGAGAAAATTTCATCCTCACCACCAGGATTCCATCCTAGTAGCGCAATAAAATTAAAGACTGCTTCTGGCATATAACCTTTTTTACGGTAATCTTCAATAAATTGTAAAGTATTGGTATCACGTTTAGATAACTTTTTACCAGTTTCAGAATTAATGATTAAGGTCATGTGTCCAAATTCTGGCGCTTCCCAACCTAATGCTTCATAGACCATCAATTGTTTTGGTGTATTTGCAATATGGTCATCTCCACGAATAACATGAGAAATTTGCATATCATGATCATCAATAACAACAGCAAAATTATAAGTTGGATAGCCATCTTTTTTTTGAATTACCCAGTCACCACCGATGTTTCCACCTTCAAACTCGATATCACCTTTAACAATATCATGCCATTTATAGATACCAGATTCATTGACAGAAAGACGAACGGTTGGGATAATCCCTTTTGCTTCTCGTTCAGCAATATAAGCTGACTTTTCAGCTTCAGACATGCCAATAAATTCATTAATGTAACGAGGTGTTTCACCAGCAGCCTCTTGGCGTTCACGTTCTGCTGCTAATTCCTCTTCTGTAGTATATGATTTATAGGCTTTACCTTCAGCTAATAACTGATCAATATACTTTTGGTATAAGTCAAGTCGTTCTGATTGACGGTATTTTTCATGTGTTTCAGGACTTTCATCCCAATCTATTCCTAGCCATCTAAGATTTTCTAACTGTGAACGTTCCCCGTCTTCAACATGTCTTTTGCGATCGGTATCCTCGATACGAATGACAAATGTGCCATTGTGATGACGAGCATATAAATAGTTAAATAGCGCTGTACGCGCATTTCCGATATGTAATAATCCTGTAGGACTTGGTGCGTAACGCACACGAATTGGTTTTGACATTCCATTTTCTCCTGTTCATTTCAATCCTTTTTATTATAACAAAAAAGGTGCTTTGAAAAAAGGCAAAGCACCAAAAATTATTGTGTCACTATTACATGAGAGCTTCTGACAGCGATGCTTTAACGTCACCACACCTCTTGTAATTCTATTTTTAATTATCTTAGCAAATGATTCTAAATTTAAATGTTGAACAGCAATATCATCATAGTCTAAAAGTATCGACAGCTCTTTCATCAATATCAACTAAAAGCATGAGGACATTTTAAAAAGAAAATTTTTTCTAGAAACCTCCGTGTGGTCCCAACCCCATAAAAAGCATGGTTTGCATTGCTGTCCCACGATAACTAGCAGCAATTCTTTGACTATATTTAAAAAGTTCTTGAGCGCCCTTTGGTATTTTAAATTGATGCGTTAACAAATAAGTTGTTAAAAAACTATTTAGTTTTGAAAACACAAGATTCTCAGGTTGTCCTTTTTCAAGTTGCTCCTTTGATTGGAGTAATATCTGATAAAGTTCTTTATCACTTGCAACTTCAACATCCAATAATGCATTAATTAAAGCATTCTTTGCTTTTTCATTAATATTTGACATCGTTTAATCTCCTGTCAAACTTTTTATTTTAATAAAAAATTCATTTGATGTCAATTTTTTATACTATTTACCAACTGCTGTCATTCGCCCAGTTTCAACATCATAGACAGCACCATTTATGACAACATCATCAGGAATAAGTGGTGATGCCTCTAAAATTGCCATATCTTCTCTAACACTTTCTTGAACATTTTCAAACGGTAAAAAATCTTGCCCGGAAACATCTACACCTAAAACATCCTGAATGTGTTTCGTAAATTCGTCATTAGTAAATGTCTGTGCCCCACAATCTGTATGATGTAAGACAACTATCTCTCTGGTCCCCATTTGTTGCTGAGAAATAACAAGTGATCTAATCATATCTTCTGTTACACGGCCACCGGCATTTCTTAAAATATGGGCATCTCCAAGAGCGAGACCTAAAGCTTGAGCAACATGAAGTCTTGAATCCATACAGGTCACAATAGCAACTTTTGTTTTTGGTTTCAAGGGTAATTGAGCAGTTCCATGCAAATCTGCATAAGCTTGATTGGTTTTTAAAAAATTATCAAAATAAGACATTCATTTCCCTCACTTAAGCATTAATTGTTTGACAATCAAATTACTTTTAATCTTATCATTTTTAAAATCAGCTGTCATAGAATCTGTTTATAAAAAATGGTTAGCTAAGATTAGCCAACCATTTTTATTTAAAGACTGCTTTTAAGACATCATTTACTGTCATTACACCAACTACTGTGATTGTCTCAGGAAGTGTTATGCCAGAAAGTGAATTTTTTGGTGCATAAATCTTGGTAAACCCTAACTTAGCAGCTTCATTAATTCTTTGCTCAATCCTTGTAACCCGTCTAATTTCACCAGTTAAACCTATTTCACCAATAAAAGCCTCTTGAGGGTTTGTTGGTTTTTCCCTATAACTTGAAGCAATTGCAACTGCTACTGCTAAATCAATTGCTGGTTCATTAAGCTTCACACCACCTGCAGACTTTAAGTAGGCATCTTGGTTTTGTAAGAGTAAGCCACATCTTTTTTCCAAGACAGCCATAATCAAACTAACACGGTTAAAATCTAAACCTGTTGTTGTTCGTCTTGCATTTCCAAAAACGGTCGGTGTCACCAAAGCTTGGACTTCGGCTAGAATAGGGCGGCTACCTTCCATCGTTACCACAATTGCAGAACCAGTGGCATCAGCCAACCGTTCTTCTAAAAAGACTTGACTAGGGTTCAATACTTCTACTAAACCACCAGACTGCATCTCAAATATGCCAATTTCATTGGTTGAACCAAAACGATTTTTAACTGCTCTTAGAATCCTAAACGTATGGTGTCTTTCTCCTTCAAAATACAAAACTGTATCCACCATATGCTCAAGCATGCGGGGTCCAGCCAATGTCCCTTCTTTTGTAACATGTCCAACAATAAAAGTTGCGATATTATTTGTCTTTGCTAATTGCATTAATTCTGCAGTTACTTCTCTAACTTGAGATACAGATCCTTGAACACTTGAAATTTCAGGACTCATAATAGTCTGAATAGAATCAATAACTAAAAAATCAGGATTGATTTTTTCAACCTCGGCTCTTATATTTTGCATGTTTGTCTCTGCATAAAGATAGAATTCATTATCAATATCGCCAAGTCGCTCACTTCGAAGTTTGATTTGTTCTGCAGACTCTTCACCTGAAACATATAATACTGTCCCATTGTCAGCCAATTGTGTTGAAACTTGTAAAAGTAACGTTGACTTCCCTATTCCTGGATCACCACCAATTAAGACTAAGGAGCCAGGAACGACACCACCGCCTAAAACACGGTTAAACTCATCCATTTTTGTCTTGGTTCTCGCGTAATTGATCGAATCAACTTCTTTTAATTTGATTGGTTTTGTTTTTTCACCCGTTAAGCTAACACGCGCATTTTTTACTTCTGTTACTTCAACCTCTTCAACAAATGATGACCATGCCGAACAGTTGGGACAACGTCCTAGATATTTAGGAGATTGATAGCCACATTTTTGACAGACAAAAGTTGTTTTTTTCTTAGCCATTTCTTTTTTCCTTTTGAAGTCTTTTACTGTCCTGTACTTCCAAATCCACCAGTTCTTTCACCACTTGCCTCATCATCATCCACAACTAAAAATGGCGCAAAGACACCTTGAACAATGCGTTCTCCTACTTCTAAAACAACATCTTTTTTTGTAATATTTTGCATTTGAGCAAAAATATGACCTTCATTTGAGGGGTTATTATAATAATCCCCATCAATGACTCCAACAGAGTTAGCAAGAACCAAGCCCTTCTTTCGAGGGTTTGATGAGCGATCATAAAGATATAATACTTCACCAGCCTGCATATAGGCTTTTACTCCAGTTGGAACGAGTACAATCTCACCTGCCTTAATTACTGTTTTTTCAGCAACAGATAAATCATACCCCGCTGCATGAGCTGTTTCTCTTTTTGGTAATAAATCTTTATTTGTCATTGATGATATTAATTCAAATCCACGTTTTCGCATAACTACTCCTTGTCATTTACTTTCATTCTGTTCATTACTATAGCATAAATTGGGATGATACTCTTCTATTCGTATTTTATACTTCTTTTCCTTCATAGGTAAAGCGAATATTTGGAAAATCATGTTCTGATTTTTCATTCATAAATGCTCTAGCTTCTTTTTTGATTGCGACCAAATCGATTTGCTGTGCTTTTGCTGCAAAAACACAGCCACAATAACATTGTCTATAGATATCATATTCATCACACATCTCTACTGATCGTCGATAACCATTATTCTTTTTAAAATCACTTGGTAAATAATGTGTTGCGTAGAGCTGTTGGACATCAATGCCAACTGAATTAATGGTTTGAGCATTTTTATGAGGGCTAATAGTTAAAGCGCTGGCAAAATAATCAAATCCTAACTCAAGAGCTTTTTGGGCAGTTTTGTCCAAACGATAATCGAAACAAACCCGGCACCTATCACCACCTTCTGGCTCACTTTCTAAACCTCTAACAACCTTAAAAAATTCGTTTGGTACGTAGGGCGCTTCAATGAAATGAACTGAGTATCCCGTTTTTTTATTAAAGTTTGAAATAAATTCTTGTGTCACATAAGCTCTTCTATGGTATTCATCCTTTGGATGGATATTAGAATTCGCAAAATAAACGGTAATATCCGCATACTCTGACAGGTATTCAAGTGTGTATGTAGAGCAGGGTGCACAGCATACATGCATCAAAATCCTTGGCCTTTTTTCCTCTTTTTGCCATACTTTAATCATTTGTTGCATGACTTTGTCATAATTTACCTTTTGATTTGGATGCATTTTTTCCAAAATCTCTTTGATATCAATCATTTTCCTAATCCCCTAATTGCAAAATCTCCTTTTGTTATTATAGCATAATCAAAGTCACCATTTCTTTCTACAATGCTAGTTTGAGGTTAAATAATGAAAAGTCAGAAGCACAAGTAGAACAACTACATTATAAAGACTAAACATCAAAAGATAGGATTTTCGATTCATTTCTTTTTCTTTAACTATGTATTTATAAGAAATCAAACTAGCCATAGATGCTATCAGGGTACCAAGGCCACCAAGATTTGTGCCAATTACTAAATCACTTATTTGCCTTGTGTAGTTTGTTAAGGCAATAGCACTGGGAACATTACTAATCAATTGGCTTAAAATGACCGTGACAATCACTTCGTGACCAGATAACACACGATGGATGCTATTTGTTATCAACGGAATTTGATTGATATTTCCTATGAAAAGAAAGAGAAAGAGAAAGAGAAAGAGAAAGAGAAAGAAGAAGGTTAATAATAAAGCATAATCAACTTGATAAAAGAGTTTTCTATCAAACATTAACAAGAAAATAATAATGATGATAGGTGACCATACAGGTAAGACATCAATTATAAATAAAAATGTAAAACTAAACAAAACAAGAAGAAATAATAATGATTTTATATCCATTTTTACCTGAATGGGTTCTTGTCTAATCATTTGATTTGGTAAAAGGAGATAAATGAATATAACTAATAATAAGCCAGTTAAAAAGACATATGGAAACATCAAATGTGTAATGCTAAACCATTTAAAATGACCATACTGGAAAAGATATAAATTCTGAGAATTACCAATAATGGTTAAACTACTTCCCATGTTAGCAGCAATTGTCATGAGAACAATGGTGAAAATGAGTCTTTTGAGTTCAAGCTTTTTAAGAATACTAATTGCTAGCGGTACTAACATGATTAAGGCCACATCATTTGTCACTAACATACTGATGAAAAAACTGAAACCAACTAAGACCAAAACTAAGTTTTTTAAGTTACTAACCTTTTTTAAGATAGTATTTGTCAGCCATTGGAAAAAACCAGCTTGACGAAAACCAGCTACAATAACCATTAATAACAATAAACTAAGAAGTGTTTTTAGGTCAACAGAAGCTATTGTTTTTCTAATATTTGGTTGTACCAAAAAACTAAAAACAGCTAAGAGCGCCGAAATAAATAACAAGGTTTCTTGTTTTACTAATGTGATAATAGACTTCATAATCTCTCCCAATTCAAGTATTCTCATAGTTTACCATTAAAAAAGAGTTTTGAGACATTAGAGGATTAATTGTTTTCTGAAAATTTCTTGTGAATTTTCAATCAAGCATAAAAGTTGACTTTTCGGAAACCGTTGGCTTAATTATCAAAAATTCGGTATTATAGTATTAGATATTAAATTATCAACCATTTTCAGAAAAGAGGGACTATTATGAAACTTATCGGACTTGTCGGTACAAATTCCGCTCGCTCTACAAATCGTAAGCTTCTAGAATACATTGAAAAACACTACGCTGACAAAGCTGACATCGAACTTGTTGAAATTAAAGATCTTCCATTCTTTAACAAACCTTCTGAAAAAGTTCTTCCTGAAAGTGTTTTAGAATTAGCTCAAAAAATTGAAGAAGCTGATGGTGTCATCATTGGAACGCCAGAATATGACCATTCTATCCCTGCTTCATTGATGAATGCGCTCGCTTGGTTATCTTATGGCATTTACCCACTTCTTAACAAACCCGTCATGATTACTGGTGCTTCTTACGGAACACTTGGTTCATCGCGTGCCCAATTACAATTGAGACAAATTTTAAATGCTCCTGAATTAAAAGCAAATGTCCTTCCTGATGAGTTTTTACTATCTCATTCCTTACAAGCATTTGACGAAGATGGTAATTTATTTGATCTTGAAACGATTCAAAAGTTAGATGCAATTTTTGATGATTTCAGATTATTTGTCATTATCACTGGAAAATTATCAAATGCACAAGAGCTTCTACACAAAGAAGCAGAAAACTTTGATTGGGAAAATTTATAAACAGAAAGGAATAAGATATGAAATTTGTAGGACTTGTTGGCTCTAATGCTGAAAAATCATACAACCGTATGTTATTAGAATTCATCCGCAAACAATTTAAAACAAAATTTGAACTAGAACTTTTGGAAATCAAAGACGTTCCAATGTTTAACCAAGATGATGATCAATCACAATCTTTTGCCGTTCAATATCTATACAATAAAATCAACAGAGCTGACGGTGTTATCATCGCAACTCCTGAACACAATCATACGATTACACCTGCTTTGAAAAGTACTCTAGAATGGTTATCTTTCAACTTACATCCATTTGAAAACAAACCTGTTATGATTGTAGGAGCTTCATACTATGATCAAGGAACATCGCGCGCTCAAGTCCATCTTCGTAAAATCTTGGATGCTCCAGGTGTCAATGCCTATACTCTTCCAGGAAATGAATTTTTACTTGGTAAAGCTAAAGAAGCATTTGATGATAATGGTAATATTATTAACGAGGGAACTGTGAAATTCTTAGAAACTTGCTTAGATAACTTCATCAAATATGTAGGTGTTGTTTCAACACTTAGACAGCCTAAGCCTATTGAACCTGAAGACTTAGACGCTGGTAAACCAATTGCAACGACTATTCGTGAAGTTGATCCAGATGATCCCGACTGGTTAGAAAAAGCTTCAAAAATTGTAGGTGCTGTCGAAGGTGATACTTATGTTAAACTTGATAATGGTTTGTTAACAGTTGACCAAATCAATATGTTCTTGAAAGCTATGCCTTTTGAATTAACATACGCTGATGATAACAACCAATTCTTATATTACAATAGTCAACATCAAGATCCAGATACAATGTTTGCAAAACGTGTCCCTGAACAAGTTGGTAACCGTCTATCAACAGTTCACGGATCACTTCCACCTGCTCGTATGAAAAATGTAGAATGGGTTATTGGTTCTCTACGAAACGGTAATGAAGAATATGTCAGAACTATTGTTCCTGGTTCTCCTGCAGAAATTATTAACACTCACAATTACCAAGCTATGTACTATCCAGACGGTTCATATGCAGGTATTAATGAAATTGTTTTTAATTTCAAACCTTGGTTAGACTGGTATCTTAAAGAAACAGGCCAATACTTAGCTGGTGGTAAAGCTGGTTCACCAAGTGCTACAGATGCAACTTCTGGCGCCTCTGATGCTGGTGGACACAGTGCTGATGTAACTTCTGGCGCTTCTGATACTGGTCAAGCGGCAGCGGCACCAGCTGCGGATGCCACTTCTGGTGCCTCAGAAAAATAATGTTTTTTGCGGAAGGTTTTCCTCCCGCTTTTATTAGGAAAAAAATATTTGTTTAACAATTCACAAGGAGATTTTATGTCACAATTTGAGGAAAAGGTAAGCGCAGCTTGTCGAAAAAAAGAAGCGTTATTTGATGAAAGTTTAGCACGTTATGCTTTACGCTCAATTTACGCGGGAGCTTTCTTAACCATGTCCACAGCTGTTGGTGTTATCGCAGCTGATGTTATAGGAACACAATTCCCATCATTATCACGTTTTGTCTTTCCATTTATTTTTGCTATAGGCTTGGTTTATGTTCTTATTTTTAATGGTGAATTAGCGACTTCAAATATGATGTATCTAACAACAGGTTCTTACTACAAAGTTATTAGTTGGAAAAAAACAATTTACATCTTAGCGTACTGTACTCTCTTTAATCTCATAGGAACAATTATTTTAGCATGGTTGTTTAATCAATCATTTGCTTTCCATAAATTGACAACTAAAAGTTATCTTATCAATACTGTTCAGATAAAACTATCTAAGACTAACAGTATGAATTTTATCGAAGGTATTACTGCAAATATGTTCGTTAATATTGCAATTCTCGGTTACATGCTTTTGAAAGAAGAATCTGCGAAATGCTTTATTGCCATGTCTGCTATCTTTATGTTTGTTTTCTTAGCAAACGAGCATTTGATAGCTAACTTTGCTTCTTTTATGTTAGCTGGTCTTAGTCCTGTTCATCCAATCAAAGGATTGACACTACTCAATATTTTACGTCAATGGAGTGTAGTTTTTATGGGGAATTGGATAGGAGGCGGACTTTTCATTGGTCTCGGTTATGCTTTTTTGAATAAAACAAAAACACTACATCAAGATTAAAAAAAACAGATTTGGACAATTTCCAAATCTGTTTTTATGACTATTATTTGATTACACTCTTCTGTCTGTCTTTTTTTGTCATTGAATGAGTTCTTTAGCAAATAATCTTATCAAGAACCCTAATCAGATTCTATTTTTGATTGGTTTTAGTTATTTTGAAAAAAAGCAATTTAAGACAAAAACGCTTTCTTATGATATAATGAACTGATTATACCTATAGACTATAAATAGTTAAGGAGATAAAAATGCAAAGTCAAAAAATTGCAGTCTTAGGCCCTGGTTCATGGGGAACTGCACTATCCCAAGTACTTAATGATAATGGTCATGATGTTACACTTTGGGGAAACCTAGCAGAACAAATTGAAGAATTACAAACAAAACATACCAATACACATTACTTTAAAGATGTGGTCTTAGACCCGGCTATCAAAGCAACAACAGATTTAAAAGAAGCTTTGAATAATGTAGACGCTATTTTATTAGTTGTCCCAACCAAAGTAACTAGATTAGTAGCTAAACAAGTTGCTGAAATCTTAGATCATAAAGCGATTATCATGCATGCCTCTAAAGGTCTTGAACCAGGTACTCACGAAAGATTATCTACTATTCTTGAAGAAGAAATTCCAGCCGACCTTCGCAGTGAGATTGTTGTTGTATCAGGTCCAAGTCATGCAGAAGAAACCATTGTTCGTGACATTACATTAATTACCGCAGCATCAAAAGATTTAGAAGCTGCTAAATATGTTCAGGAGCTTTTCAGCAATCACTATTTCCGTTTATACACAAATCAAGATGTAATAGGTGTTGAAACCGCTGGTGCTTTGAAAAATATCATTGCAGTGGGTGCTGGAGCTCTTCATGGTCTCGGATATGGTGATAACGCTAAAGCTGCTGTCATCACACGTGGTTTGGCTGAAATCACACGTTTAGGTGTCAAATTAGGAGCTGATCCTTTAACATATAGTGGGCTATCAGGAGTTGGAGATCTAATTGTTACTGGTACTTCGGTTCACTCAAGAAACTGGAGAGCAGGTGATGCTCTTGGACGTGGTGAAAAACTCGAAGATATTGAACGTAACATGGGAATGGTTATTGAAGGTATCTCAACAACAAAAGTTGCCTATGAGATTGCTAAAGAACTAGACGTGTATATGCCTATTACTACTGCTATTTACAAATCAATCTATGAAGGTGCAGATATTAAAGAAAGCATTTTAGGGATGATGTTTAATGAATTCCGTTCTGAAAATGAATGGCATTAATAAACAAAAGGAGATTTCAATGAAAAAAGTGAGAAAAGCTGTTATTCCAGCTGCTGGACTTGGAACTCGTTTTCTTCCTGCAACAAAAGCTTTAGCAAAGGAAATGTTGCCAATTGTCGATAAACCTACAGTACAATTCATCGTAGAAGAAGCTTTAAAGTCAGGAATTGAAGATATTTTGATTGTTACAGGTAAATCAAAAAGATCAATAGAAGATCATTTTGATTCTAATTTTGAATTAGAGTACAATCTTGAACAAAAAGGTAAAACAGACCTATTAAAACTTGTTAATGACACTACAGCTATCAATCTTCACTTCATTCGCCAGAGTCATCCAAGAGGTCTTGGTGATGCGGTCCTACAAGCAAAGGCATTTGTTGGGAATGAACCTTTTGTTGTAATGCTTGGTGATGATTTAATGGACATTACTGATCCTGATGCTGTTCCCCTAACGAAGCAATTAATGAATGACTTTAAAGAAACACATGCTTCCACTATTGCTGTTATGGAAGTCCCACATGAGGATGTTTCAGCCTATGGTGTTATTGCTCCTCATGGTGAAGGAGTTAATGGACGCTATAGCGTCAGCAAATTTGTTGAAAAACCTTCTCCAGAAGAGGCCCCAAGCAATTTAGCTATCATTGGTCGTTATCTTCTAACTCCCGAAATATTTAGTATTTTAGAAACTCAAGAACCTGGTGCCGGTAACGAAGTTCAACTTACTGATGCCATTGACACTTTAAATAAAACGCAGCGTGTCTTTGCACATCAATTTACTGGTAATCGTTATGATGTTGGTGATAAATTTGGGTTTATGAAAACATCTATTGACTATGCTCTTCAACACCCACAGGTCAAAGATGATTTAACCAAATATATCATTGAGCTAGGCCAAGAACTTTCAAAGAAATAAAATAAAAACAGTAGCAATAAGCTACTGTTTTTTTATAGGGAAATTGAAAGCATTCCAATCATTAAAGCTATATAAAGACATAATGCACTCAAACGGTAAAACCATTTTTGATGATTTAACGGGATTCTTGCAGGTAAAAAGATAGCTACTAAAATACCGCCAACAAGGCCACCAATATGTCCAGCGATACTAACATTTGGCATAAAGATATTCATGACTAAATTAATTAATATTAGCATAAAGTAATCTCTACCCAAACCCTTTAAAGAAGCATCAGGACTAAATACTGCTACCATCATAATCGCTGCAAAAAGACCAAATAAAGAAGTAGAAGCACCAGCTGCAATTACGTCTGGAGTAAATAGTAATGTAAAAACATTCCCACTGATACCAGCTAAAATATAAAGTAGTAAAAAGTAAGGTGAGCCCCAAATACCTTCAGCCATCTGTCCAACAAAATACAAGGCCAAAATATTTAAAAAGAAATGGCCAAGCCCAATATGAACAAAAATGGGGGTTACCAGTCTCCAAATGTGTGTATGGTCATAAGCCAGATAATGTCCATACATCCCTCCAAAGGTTAAAATTGCTTGGGGAGATGTGGCTTGACCAGGATAAGCAGTTTGCATTCCTACAAATACTAAAATTGTAATGGTTAATAAAAATGTTGTTGCTGGATAGTGTTTAAAAAAAGATTTCATTGAATGATTAACTCCTCAACAGCAATATCATGACTTTCTGGTGTGAAATCAACCATTTGGCAATCGTAAACGGTACTAATAGTGTTACCTTGATAATCAGATAAAAAGCGATCATAATAACCAGCACCATGACCAATCCTATAGCCATTTTGATTGAAACAAACTCCTGGAACATGAATCAAATCAATATCTTTTTTATCATATGCCTCTTCAATATTAGTTGGTTCCATCAAACCAAAATTTGTTTTTTTCAGTTTATCTGGATGATATGGAACAAAAACCATATCTCTATTAGCATACGTTTTAGGAATTAAGATAATTTTGCCATCCTTTGAAGCCTGTTTTATTAATAAATCTGTATTAAACTCAAAGTCAAAGGCTAGAAAACTAGCTATCGTACGAGCATTTTGGTATTTGTCTGTTTTGATTAATGCGCTAATAAAAGCATGATCTTTAGCTTTTTTTCGAGTCTTGTCATGCTCTTTTAAAGCCTTTAATATGTTTTGTCTTTGTTCTCTTTTTTCCATAAACCTATCATATCATGAATTTTTCTAATTATTAAATAGAAAGCGCTATTGCATTAATTTTCAAGTCATAATAAAATAGAAACTAGTGATATTTTTAAAATTGAGAGGTGATTAAAATGCATGATTTAACAAAAGGAAATCCTCTAAAAGTTATCTTATGGTTTACCATTCCTTTATTAATTGGTAGTTTTTTTCAGTTAACTTACAATTTTGCAGATAGCATTATTGTTGGTCATACACTAGGAAAAAATGCATTTGCTAGTGTAGGGGCGACAGGTAGTATTACTTTTTTGATCCTAGGGTTTGCTGAAGGGTTAACTTCTGGACTGACAATCATAACCTCTCATAAGTTTGGAGCTAATGACCCTGAAGATATTAAAAAAAGTTTTGTCCATGGTCTTTTTTATGCTATGGTAACTGCTTTAGTTTTAACCATTTTGGCTCTTACCTTTTTAAGACCACTTCTTGAAATCATGCAAACACCAAAGCATTTAATTTCATCATCTTATTCTTTTCTTTCAGCTATATTTGGTGGTATGATTTTCACCATTTTATTTAACTTTTTTTCTAGTGCTATTAGGGCATTAGGCAATTCAAAAACACCATTAATAGCTTTAATTATTGCTTGCCTTATTAATATTGTACTTGACTTTATCTTTATACTCCACTTTCATCTAGGAGTCTTTGGAGCAGGGTTTGCTACTGTCATTGCGCAAGCCTTTTCTGTCATTTATCTTATGATTTATATCAATTATCACATTCCCTATTTTAAACTTTCCAAAAAGGATTTAAAACTAGATCATGAAAATCTAAAAAATCACGCAAGACTTGGCTTTCCAATGGCTTTTCAAGCCAGCATCATCGCAATTGGAGCTATTATTTTACAAGTGACTTTAAATCATTTAGGAACAAATGCTATTGCTGCCCAAGCGATAGCTAGCAAAACAGATCAACTAGCAATGTTACCAATGCTTAATCTTGGACTTGCAATTTCTACATATACTGCTCAAAACTATGGTGCCAAAAAATATGATCGAATTTTATCTGGTCTCAGAAAAACACTTACCATTACCATTTTATGGTCTATTGTTTTTGCTATTTTGCTCATTAGCTTCAATCAATTCTTCTCAGGGCTTTTCTTAACTAGTGGTAGTACTCAAGTTTTTGCATTAGCCTTAAGATACTATATTATTAATGGTTCTTGTTACTGGATACTAGCCATATTATTTATACTAAGAAGTTTTGTACAAGGGTTAGGACATGGCTTTGTGCCAACCTTGGCAGGTATTATGGAATTAGTTATGAGAGCTTTAGTGGCTGTTATTGGTTTAATCTATTTTGGATTTGATGGTGTTGCTGCAGCCAATCCAGCAGCATGGATTGGAAGTATACTTGTTTTGGTTCCAAGCACAACTATTTTGATCAAAAAACTAAATACAAAAAATAATTTATTAAAATAATACTTATTTTTAGACAATTTTATTTTTCTGTGGTATACTTCATGTATCCTAAAAATGACGGTTTATCCCAAAACCGTAAGGAAAATAACCTTTCCTAATTATTTTCCTTTTTCATAAATCTCCTGGGCATCTACTTTGTAGGTGCCCTCCCTTTTTGTTACAAAAAATAACTAGCACAAAAATGTGCTAGTTATTTTTATATGGTAACCTTAGTGTTTAAGAATGCTGCAATTTCTGTGATGGCAAAAGAAATAGCATCCTCATCAGGTGTCATTTTGCTATGGTGTAGTGGATAAGGACTGTCTACTCCTAACCAAAACATGACACCTGGTATCTGGTGCAACAGATAACCAAAATCTTCACCTATCATTGCAGGTTCGCAATCAATTAGATTTACAGCTGGTCTATCTTTAAAGAAAATCATTAACTCTTGAACTAATTTGGGGTCATTTTCAACTGGTAGGTAGCCACCTTGTTTTAATTCAACGACGACATTTACACCAAAGGATGCTGCAATTCCTTCGCCGATTGCCTTCAAACGTTTTTGAATATGAAGGTTCATGTCTTGGGTCAATGATCTAATAGTTCCATGACAGATTGCTGATTCTGCTATCACATTATTTGTCGTTCCCGCATGTAAAGAACCAAAGGTAACAACACCACCTTGAATAGGGTCTACATTGCGGCTTATTATGGTCTGTACTTGAGTAATAAAGTAGGCTGCTGCGACTAGAGCATCATTAGCATTATGAGGAAATGCTGCATGACCACCTTTACCAGTTATGGTAACAAGTACTTCGCAAGTACCTGCAAATAAAGTACTTGTGTTTGTTGCGATATCTCCCACTTTTAAATCTGGTCGTACATGTAAACCATAAAATTCGTCTGGTTTCCATTCTTCTAATACTCCAGCCTTAAACATCTCCATCCCACCAGCTAGATTTTCTTCCGCAGGTTGAAATAAAAAGAGTAGATTATCTTTAGGCTGAACGTTACTACAAGCTTCAACAAGTCCTAAAGCAACTGTCATATGAATATCATGCCCACAAGCGTGCATTTTTCCTTCATGTTGACTTTCAAAAGCTAATCCAGTCTCTTCCACCACTGGCAAACCATCTATATCTGTACGCCAACCAATAGTTTTACTAGGTTGACTACCTTTAATAAATACTAGAATGCCTGTTTTCCATGTTTTGCGTTCAATAAATGCTTTTCCACGACAAATACTGTCTAAGGTTTTTAAGAGATATGCCTGTGTTTCAAACTCTTCAAATCCGATTTCTGGTATCTGATGTAAATCTCTTCTAATTTGGGTAAAATCTATTGGCATCTCATTTCCCTTTTCTATCTTACTTATAAGTGACGTAGTGCTTCCTCTAAGGCTGTCTTTTGTTGTGTTTGGCTATCAATCTTTTTGATAATTCTAGCTGGTACACCGGCAACAACGACATTTTCTGGGACATCTTGCGTTACAATGGCACCAGCTGCAACAACAGCACCGTTTCCAACTTGAACACCCTCAATCACCACCGCATTAGCACCAACTAAAACATTATTACCGATTCTGACAGGCTCTGCTGAAGCAGGCTCAATAACACCAGCCAAAACAGCGCCAGCACCAATATGACTGTTTTCACCAACAGTTGCTCTGCCTCCTAAAATAGCACCCATATCGATCATGGTTCCACGACCAATTTCTGCACCAATATTGATTACTGCTCCCATCATAATGACAGCATTATCTTCAATCGTTACTTGGTCACGAATAATAGCACCAGGTTCAATACGAGCATTAATGTAACGCTTATCTAATAAGGGGACTGCTGAGTTTCGACCATCTTGTTCGACGACATAATCTTTATTTTCAACAAGCTTAGAGAGTAAGGGGGCTATATCTTTCCAATCACCAAATAATGTGTTTCCTAGTTTAATAACTGATTCTGGAACTTGTCCACTTAGCTGACCTTCAAATGTAACCTTAACCTTTGTTTTTTTCTCTGCATTTCCAATAAAGGCAATAATTTCTTGTGCTGTCATTTTTTCTGATGTCATCTCAATACCTACTTCCTTGTATTTTTCTTATTATATCAAATTTTCAGAAAATTTGATAATTTCACAAATAAAAATGTCCTTTATACTAGTGCTTTTTGTTAAATATATTAATAAATTTAATTTATGAAAGCGGTTGACAAAAAATGAAACTAACTATATAATAATTTTAGAAAAATTTTAATATTTTAGAAGAAACATTGTGGCAAAGAAAATTAAAGATGAGAATGGAAATGTTTATGTTCAAAAGAAACCATTTTATAAACGTATATGGTTCATTCTTTTAGTAGCTATAATTTTAATTTCAGTTTTCGCTAATATGGGAAGTAGTACATCAACGAATAAGAAAACATCAAATGCTGATAGTCAATCCTCAAGTAGTTCAAGTTCAACTAAGACTTCATCTGAAAGTAATAAAAAAACAGTGTATTCAGTTGGACAAAATGTTAAAGTTGGCGATTTAGAATATGTTGTTAATTCTAAGTCTACTGCTTCAAATGTTGGTGGTGAATATGGAAAAGATGCATCAGGTGTTTATTTAATACTGAATGTAACTGTTAAAAATAATGGAAAAAAAGCAGTTACCGTTGATTCCAATTTTTTCAAATTAATAAAAGGAGAAACTGAGTATTCATCTGATTCTTCTGCAGGAGCTTATGCAAATGAAGATGCTAAATTCTTTTTAAGTGAAGTTAATCCTGGCAATAATATTACAGGAAATGTTGTTTTTGATGTGAATCAAGATGTTGTTGAAAACTCTGATTTACAACTACAAGTTCAAACTGGTGCTTGGGGAACTCAAACAGAATTAATAAATATTAACAAATAAAAAAAGAACCTCTTCAAGGTTCTTTTTTTATATTACAAACGTGCGTTTAATTCTGCTGACAAGTCTTCAAATCCTGGTTTTCCAAGAAGTGCAAACATATTTTTCTTGTAAGCTTCTACACCTGGTTGGTTAAATGGATTTACAGCATTTAAATAACCAGAAAGTGCAATGGCTAATTCAAAGAAGTAAATAGTATAACCAAGTGTAAAGGCATCTTGTTGTGGAAGTGTCACAAACATGTTAGGAACACCACCATCAGTATGAGCTAAAAGAACGCCATCAGTTGCTTTTTTGTTAACAAAATCAACATCTTTTCCTTGTAGGTAACCTAAGCCATCAAGATCTTCAGCTAGTTCTGGGATTGTGATATTACGACGAGGTTTGTCGACACGGATAACCGTTTCGAAAATGTTACGGTAACCTTCTTGGATAAATTGACCAAGTGAATGTAGGTCAGTAGAGAAGTTTGCTGATGTTGGGTAAATCCCTTTTTGGTCTTTACCTTCAGATTCTCCAGCTAATTGTTTCCACCATTCACCAAAGTATTGTAGTGATGGTTCGTAATTAGCTAAGATTTCAGTAATATAGCCTTTACGATATAAGACATTTCTCACAGCAGCATATTGATAGGCAATATTTTCAGAAATCTTATCAGATGTTAATTCGTTACGAGCTGCATTAGCACCTTCCATAAGTGCCTTAATATCTGCACCAGATGCCGCAATTGGTAATAGTCCAACAGCAGTCAATACAGAGAAACGACCACCAACATTATCTGGAACAACAAATGTATCCCAATTATTAGCATCTGCTTCAACTTTAACTGCACCTTTTACTTTGTCAGTTGTTGCATAGATACGTTTGTTAGCTTCTTCTTGACCATATTTTTCAACTAGAAGTTCTTTGAAAACACGGAAGGCAATAGCAGGTTCAGTCGTTGTTCCTGATTTTGAAATAACGTTTACAGAAAAATCTTTATCTTGGACGTATTCAACTAAGTCTGCTAGGTAAGTTGAAGAAATTGAATTTCCAGCATAAAGAATTTGCGGTGCTTTACGGTATTCAGCTGTTTGTAAGTTAGCAAAATGATTGTTTAAGAAATCAATTGCTGCTTTTGCTCCAAGATATGAACCACCAATACCAATAACTACCAAGACTTCACTGTCAGCTTTAATTTTTTCTGCTGCTTTAAGAATGCGATCAAATTCAGCTTTATCATAGTTTTCTGGTAAATCTAACCAACCCAAGAAATCAGAACCTGGACCAGTACCTTGTCGTAAAATGGTATCCGCTTGAGTTACTTGATCTTGCATGAAATCGATTTCATTTTCATTAACAAATTGGCCTAATAATTTTGAATAATCAAATTGAATATGTGTCATTTTTAAACTCCCTTTTAAATTCGGTTTCATGTACTATGATACCTCTTTGTGACTTATTTTTCAATGATTTTGACGTTATTTTTACACTTTCAAAACCTCCTATCTCTTTCCTACATTGCTTTTAATTTATGTTATACTTGTGATAAAACACCTTGGGGAAATGAGAATAACATGAAAAAATTACCATTTTTAGGTTTGTCACTAATTGCTTTATTGACCCTAACAGCCTGTCAACAATTACCAATTACAAATAATATTAGTCATTTATCCACAAGCAACACGATTAATCTGACACAAACACAAAAAGACAAATTAAGACAAGAAGTTAAATCAAACTATTACTATCAACAGCTCAACAAAAGCCAAAAGGAAAATTACTTGCTCATCAGAAGAGCTGCAAATCAATTTGAAGGGACAATTTCGCTAAATTCAGATAATCAAGATAGTCTTAAGAAGACAATTAGGGCTTTTATCATGGATAATTCTGATATCTTTTGGATGACTTCAACTAATTATCAAATAGAAAGTAGCGAAGATAGTGCAACTATCACATTTAATGTTCCAAAAGATGCTCAGAAAACCAAAGAGCAATTAGACCAAATTGCAAATCAAATTATCAGTGATATGCCAAAAACAGATGACCTCTCAAAAGCAAAATACTTATATCGTTATATTATTGACCATACAGACTATGACAAGTCAGTCTTAGAGGATTATCAAGAAGGTGATCTATCTTCTATTAAGACTGAACAAGATATTAGAAGCGTTCTCCTAAAACACCTTTCTGTTTGTAATGGTTATGCTCATACGTTTCAATTCCTTGCTCACAAAGCTGGATTGGAAACAATCTATATAACAGGAGATGCTCTTACTTCTTCTAGTCAAAAGATTCCTCATGCTTGGAATCTTGTCAAGATTAATCAGCACTATTACTCTGTTGACACAACTTGGGGTGATCCTATTTTTGAAGGAGCAATCAACAATCAAGCCAAGAATGTCACCAATTATCATTTTTTTGCTTTACCTGAATCAATTTTCAACCAATCTCACAAAGCTGACTTGAAAATTGATGCAAGTCAATCAGCAACTTCTGATAATTTACGGAAATTACCATCCTACAATGATGATTCATTATTAGATTCTGTCCAAAATGGCTATTATTTTACAAGCAATTCAAGTGATGTCATCTGTCAATACCTTTCTAATCAAGCTAAAGCCGGAAATGAAACTATTGACTTACAATTTGACAATAAGAATCATTATCAAGCAATCGTCGATGACTTAGAAAGCAACACAGAGATTTATCATCAAGCCTTAATGAACTACTGGTCAAACTATACAGGGTTTTCATATGCTCTCTCACCAGAAAGTCTCACGATTACCATTACACCAAATCACTAAAAAAGACTGACAAATGTCAGTCTTTTTATTAATATAATGCTTTAATAATTTCAACGCGGGTAATAATGCCATCTTTCATGCTATCAATCCGCAAAGCTGTGTCCTTAAAATATATGGTAGAACCGATGGTAATTGATTTTTCTTCTTCTTCTAAATGTCTTACCATAAAATCACGTAAAAGTTCACCCTTTTGAGCTTTAAGATTAACACGCGCAAGAAGATTAGCAATTTTAACTTTTTGACTTGCTCTAACGATAATATTATTAGAATCATCAAAGTTCGTGAATAAATACTTACGTGTTGCAAATAAGACGGCCAAGGCTAAGACACTAATCAAAGAATCTTTTGCACTACCATGTGAAATAACCAACTGCCTTGCAATTGCAAATAATAAAACTTCAATAATGGTTCCAGAAGTATGTTTACTAAGCATTTTTACCAACTCGACACCAATTGCGATGCTAAGAGCTTCATTTAGAAAAGCTTGTAAATAGTCTCCCATCTCACCTTTAAATGGACCTGTTAAAGTGGAAATTTCAAAAATAAGTCGGATGGACAAAAATCCTAAAACTAAAATTAGTATCATTGAGATAAAAATTTCAATGTAAAATGAAATTTCATAAAGTGTTGTTTGTAAAAATTTACGCATGCACTGTCCTCATTTCTCTTTTTCAAGTTCATTAGATTAGACTAACTAATACTAATATACCTTAAAATTCTAAACTTAGCAATGAAATGACTAGTTACAAAAAAGAGCACACACAAGAAATCGCTTAGGGCTGCTAGATTCCTCTCCTGACCCACTTCACGCACTCATGTTGCTCCACCTATAATATAGCATAAAGAATAAAATTATTCAACTTTAAAAACAATCTTCCTTAATGACAGTTTTTTCTTGAAAAGATTTTTTATTTTTTGTATTATTGTATTACTTGGTTGATATAAAGTGCTTGAAAAACAACTAATTATTATTTTAACTTTTAGAATGGAATCAATTTATATGATAAAGACAAAACATTTATTCTTATCTCTAATTGCGACACTTGCTTTAGGCATCAGCTTAGCAAGTCAATTCACAACAACAGCAAATGCAGATACTATTGCTAAAAGTCCTAGTGAAGAGCTTTCATTTCCAGAATTAGAAGCACGCTACGCCTTGCCTTCTTATCAAAAACTAAATATGCTTTTACTAGCCAATGGTATCGATGACTATGACGCTGGATTTTTCTTAGTCATTACTGATGAAAGTCAATATAACAGCTTTTCCCAGACATTTTCAAAACAAACCAAAGAACAAATTAAAGAAAAAGTTGATAAGGATTTAAACCAATTCTTTAGTGGCTTTGGTCCAAAATAATACTTTTAAAATGACTTTATAATCTCAAAGTCAACCTTCTATATTAGACATATCAAAAAAAAGAGAAGATTCTTCTTCTCTTTTCATTTTAGTGACTATCAGTTACCTGATTTTGTTTTTTAGCATCTCTTCTTTTTTTAAAAAAGGTCTGCATCATCTCAGCACATCTGTCTGCTAATATGCCTGTTTCAACAAGAACTCTATGATTTAGACGTTTGTCTGTCAAAATATCATATAAACTCCCTGCCGCTCCAAATTTTTGATTACTAGCACCATAAATGACGTGTGGAATTCTTGCAAGTCCAATAGCACCACTACACATAATACATGGCTCTATTGTTACAAATAATGTTGTGTCTAACAAGCGCCAATTCCCTTCAACTGCATTGGCTTCATTGATTGCCATTATTTCTGCATGCATGACTGCTTGATTTAATTCCTCTCGAGCGTTATGTCCTCGTCCGATGATGTGATTATCTTTAACAATGACACAACCTATTGGAATCTCATCTTTGGCAAGTGATTTTTCTGCTTCCAATAGAGCTTGCGTCATAAAATACTCTTTTTCTTCTTGTGAGAAATCCATCAGCTAGTTTCCTAAATCCCAAGATTTGTGAGGTTGAGCTAAATCTACTGGAATTCCAGATGAGTACAACTCAGCTTCTTGTCTCAATAACTCTAAGTGATTTTCTGCTTCTATTTCTTTTGGTGGGAGTGGTGGCATATGAGTTAGCACAAGGCGTTTTACTTTAGCTTGTGTCGCAATTTCCCCAGCTTCTTTAGTGGTTAGATGAGCAAAATGATTTTCATTGCCTTCATATAAATAAACATCAGCTAATAACAAATCTGCCTCTTTAGCAAATGGTGCCAATTCTTTAAAGTAACCAGTATCTCCAGTAAAGACAAGAACGTGACCAGTTTGTCGCTCAACAATCCTAAAAGCATAACAAACCACTGGATGAACTGTCTTGATAAAAGTAATATCAAAAGGACCAATAGCCTGACTACCATTAACATCATAGGCAATCCCATCTGAGACACCTTCCATTGTCAATTTAGCAAATTCATGTTTATCTTCATCATGACCATATATTGGTAAACTTTTTGGCTCCCAAAGGTGTTTTGGATAGAGTTGTCTATAATGTCTTAAAACACCTAAATCAGCAACATGATCAGGATGATAATGACTTATGATAACGGCATCTAAATCTAAAGGACTTATTTCTTTTTCTAACTCATTTAAAGAACGACTTCCTGCATCCATCAATAATTGAAATCCATCTTGGCTAGTAACTAGGTAAGAAGTTGTTCCACCATCTTTATAGGGATAACCTCCCCAGCAACCTAATGTAGTTAATTTCATATTTACACCTTCCTTATACCATTTTCTTCATTATATCAAATGACTAAGGTTTTGCCTTTCTAAAAGATAAAAAAATAACCTGATGGTATCAGGTTACGATTTTATCATTTATCCTATCTGTTTTATTAAACTATCTTTATAACGGTGTGCAATAACAGCAGCTACCATTGCTTTGACGGTATCCCCTGGAATAAAGACTAGATTTGTAATAAGTGCTTTTAAAAGAGGCATTCCTGTATATATACCTAACCAAATAGAACCAATCACATCAACAACTAGAACACCAGCTATAAACAAGACAACAAAAATCATTAGAGTCGTTTGTGGCTTTAACCATTGGGATAATCGGCCAACTATAAGAGGAACCGCTAACCAAGCCAGTACATAACCCGCTGTTGGTCCCATAAAGACTGGAACACTCATTCTACCACCTGAAAAGACAGGGATAAACAAGCCCAAGATAAATAATAATAATATTGATAAACTTCCTTTTTTAGTACCTAATAATATCGCTGCTAACATAACGCCTAAGTTTTGAAGAACAATTGGTACAGGGATAAAGCCTAGTGGAATCCCTGGGATTAGTCCAAGAATAACTAATATCGTTGTCATCATGGCGACTTGAATGAGGTGTTTTGATTGCATTATTTACTCCTTTTGAAAATAGACACTTTCATGCCGTTTACAATTGGGATTAAAAGAATGATGACAATAAGGGCAACTTCCTAATTTGTATTAGTTTAAGGTGAGATAATTTCGACATTTTCCACATAAAACAGGAATAGCTTCTTCTAAAGTTGTCGGTTTAAACTTATGGTTTTCGCATTCATCATGACAGTGAAAACAAGCATAATAGCGCTCACAATAGCTGCATTTTAAAGCAACGATATCGTTTACTGTATGATAATGAATACATCTTCCTTCTTTATCGATGGTCTTTCCAAATAATTTCGTCATTTCTTAATCCTTGTATCATAGTTTAATCAATTTTTTATTTATTGTCAACTATATTTTTTAAAATGGTTAACTTTAAAAATAAAAAAAGAAATCCTAAATATTTAGGATTTTAAAAATTACGACTTGATTGATTGTAACCATAGCGTTCTAAGAAGTCAGCTCGGAATTCAAGTAGATTATCTTCCACGATTGCTTGACGAACTTTTTTCATGAGGTTAAGCAAGAAATAGAGATTATGATAACTGGTCAAGCGAATACCAAAGGTCTCATCTGCTTTGAGCAAATGCCTAATGTAAGCTCTAGTATAGTTTCGACAAGTATAACAATCACAATCATGGTCCAATGGCGTAAAGTCTTCAGCGAATTTTGCATTTTTGACCACCAGTCT
Organism: Streptococcus urinalis 2285-97; assembly: GCF_000188055.2. Taxonomy (NCBI): domain Bacteria; kingdom Bacillati; phylum Bacillota; class Bacilli; order Lactobacillales; family Streptococcaceae; genus Streptococcus; species Streptococcus urinalis. The sequence goes on along the minus strand of NZ_AEUZ02000001.1, from coordinate 165,279 downwards.
CCCTTCACTTGTCATACAAGTCCCATTACGTGCAATGCGAGTCGGGAGAACACAGTCAAACATGTCAACACCTCTAATGACACCATCAATAAGACTATCTGGTGCACCCACACCCATGAGGTAGCGTGGTTTATTTTCCGGTAATAAAGGTGTTGTAAAATCAAGTACGGCGTTCATTTCTTCATGACTTTCACCAACAGCTAAACCTCCAATTGAGTAGCCTGGGAAATCCATTCCAACTAAATCATGTGCAGATTGTCTTCTCAAATCTTCAAAACCCGCTCCTTGAACAATACCAAAAAGTCCTTGATCATTTGGTCTGCGATGAGCTTTCAAACCTCTTTCAGCCCATCGGCTAGTTCTTTCAATAGATTTTTTAACATAATCATAAGGTTGGTAAAATTGTGGGCATTCATCAAAACTCATCATGATGTCTGATCCCAAATTATTTTGAATAGAAATTGCTTTTTCTGGTGACAGAAACATTTTTGACCCATTTAGATGGTTTTTAAAGGTGACTCCTTCTTCTGTGATATTTCTTGAATCTGCTAATGAGTATACTTGAAAACCACCTGAATCAGTTAAAATAGCTTGATCCCAATTCATGAATTTATGAAGTCCACCAGCTTTTGCAACCAACTCATCTCCTGGTCTTAACCAAAGGTGATAAGTATTTGAAAGGATGATACCTGACCCCATTTCTTTTAATTCTTCTGGGGATTGTGTTTTAACAGTTGCTTGTGTTCCAACTGGCATGAACATTGGTGTTGGGAAAGTCCCATGTGGAGTGATAATTTCTCCAAGACGAGCACCTGTATGCTTTTCTTTTTTTATAAGACGATATTTAATCGGATAGTCTGCCATTTTTTCTCCTTGCTACCACGAAAAACAGTCGTGGGCTTTATGACTTTTTCTTCTTTAGCTTTATTATTTTAGCAAAAAAGTATTTAGTTGTCATCCTTCTTCGAAATGACTATGATTAACTTTCATTAACCTCTTTTATATTGGCACTATGTTATAATATTAGGAAGCAAAGGAGATTTATATGCGTATTAGCATGATTAAAAAAGAAGCAAAAGAGCTTTTGAGAGGGCTCAATCAAAAATACCTTTTGTTTGTCGTTCCTATTATTTTATCTATTTTTTACTATGGTATCAGTATTCATGAGTCAATAGCAACTAGCAATGGGATTGATGTTCCAATTTCTGCTTCTAGTTTTCCACTATTAATTCTTGGTATCCTAACTATTTTTGGATGCTCAGCTAGTTTTACAATTTTAGATGTTTTTCGTCACAAAAAGACTCAAGTCAATTTTGATGATACAAGTAAAGCATGGAAATCACCTCTTTTTTTAAAATTGATTTTGGTACTCTTATTAAGGCTACTTGTGATAACATTGTGGGCTATGATCTGGATGAGTGGTCTCTTCATCATAATTTGGGGCTTCCTACTATTTCAACAAGCAGGGCATCAATTGACGGTGTCTGTCTTGTTAGTTATTTTAGCTGGTGTAATATTGTATGTGCTAGAATTAGCTATTGTTATCAATAGACGATACGCCTATCGTATGGTCCCTTTTATCCTATATGACCATTTTGAAGACAATCAGGATCATAAACCAAGTCAAATTTTAAAAGAAAGTAATGCTTTAATGAAGCATTACAAATGGAAACTTTTTATCTTTGATTTGAGTTTTATTGGTTATTTTATATTGGTCTTTTTAACTTTTGGCTTTGCTTTATTCTATGTATTACCTTATCAATTAACAGCTGAAACAAACTTCTATAGGTATCTAAATGAAAAAATAATTAAGGTGTTTGCCTTAATTATTTTTTTTCGTTTAATTGACACTCTGGACAAATACCATAGGCCACAATTGGAATTCTAGTGATTTTAAATCCCGTTTGTTCGTAAGCCTCTTTTGCAATATCCAATATATCAACATCCATAAAGTCAATAATTTTCCCACAGCGTTCACAAACAGCATTGACATGCTGATGACCCATAAAATCATAATAGGAAGTATTATCATTGGCAATTTTTATTTCTGTGACAAACTCTTCATCAACCAACACTTTTAAATTATTATAAACTGTTGCCAAACTCATATTCGGAAATTTAGGTTTTAAATCTTTATATATCATTTCAGCACTAGGATGTTCCTTTGACTGTATCATATATAAAATAATGACTTTGCGTGTTTCAGTAATTCTAATGTGTTTGTCTCTTAGATGCTCAAGGACATTGTCATAGGCATCTAAAGCTTTTTGATGAGAATGCGTATCCATAAGCCACTCCTTTCAACAATCACCCATTTTTCTCAATCATTATATCATAAATACTTTAAAAACAAAGTAAGCATTACATTTATTTGGCTTCGTACCATGTTTTCCCAGCATTTTCCTCAGCAATCATTGGAACTGTGAATTGAACTGCTGATTCCATCGTTTCTTTGACCAATCTTCGTATTGCTTCTAATTCATCGTTAGGCACTTCTAAAACAATCTCATCATGCACTTGTAATAGCATCTGAGATTTATAGTGTCCCTTTTCAAGAGCTTTATCAAGATTAATCATGGCAATCTTCAAGATATCTGCAGCACTTCCTTGAATTGGTGAGTTAATAGCTGTTCTCTCAGCAAAACTTCTAACGTTAAAGTCTCTAGAATTAATATCTGGAAGTTCACGACGTCTCTTGAAAAGAGTCTCAACATAGCCCTTATCTTTTGCTTCTCTAACAATATTATCCATATAGTTTTTGATGCCTGGATAACGTTCAAAGTATCTTTCAATATAGTCTTTAGCCTTTTTACGACTAATTCCCAAATTGTTTGATAATCCAAAATCTGAAATACCATAAACAATTCCAAAGTTTACAGCTTTAGCATTTCTTCTATCATTTGGAGTTACATCTTCCGGTTTTTCAATGTTAAAGACACGCATTGCAGTTGATGTATGGATATCAGCACCTTCATTAAATGCTGCTATCAAATGCTCATCTTTAGAAATATGTGCAAGCACACGAAGTTCAATTTGTGAGTAATCTGAACTCAATAAGACTGAGTCTTGATGAGAAGGGGTAAAAGCTTTACGTATTAAGCGACCTTGTTCAAGTCTAATTGGAATATTTTGAAGGTTTGGATCAATACTTGATAGACGGCCCGTTTGTGTTAAATCTTGTTGATAGCGTGTATGTATTTTCCCATCTTCTAGAATATAATCTTGCAAACCAATGACGTATGTCGATTGTAACTTTGTAATTTGACGATATTCTAAAATTTTTGCCACAATCGGGGCTACTGGGGCAAGTCTTTCTAAGACATCAACTGCTGTTGAATAACCTGTCTTTGTTTTTTTAGTCATTTCAAGTGGTAAACCCATGGTTTCAAACAATATATGACCTAATTGCTTTGGAGAATTAATATTAAATTCTTCGCCAGCCATATCATAGATTTCTTGAGTTAACTGTTCGATGATGACTTTATTTTGAATCGCCATATCTTGAAGACTGTTTTTATTAACCTTGATACCTGCAATTTCCATTTTTGCTAAAACATTAGCTAGGGGTAACTCCATCTCAAAAAATAAGTCATCTTGATTATGGTCAGATAAATGCTGACGCATTACTGGCTCGCTCTCAATCAAGACTTTAACTTTTCTAGCTAGATGTCCTAGTAAAACATCTTTTGCAGGGATAGCACGTTTGACACCTTTTCCATAAACCACATCATCTGATTCTAGAGGTGTCTGTGCATAAAGATGAGCAATGGTTGAGATAGTGTTATCTTCAACAGTTGATAGTAAATATTTTGCAAGTCGACTATCAAAACTTGCTGTTGGCATATCTATTCCAAGATGACTTAATAAAACTTTGGTTCGTTTCATGTCATATGTCTTGATTGGCTGAGATAAGACTTCAATAAATGCTTCTGTTTTTAGTAATTCCAAATCGGTCGAAGCGAAAATGCCATTGTCATCACCCCAAGCAAACCCGATAATAGGCTCTGTATGATAGTTATCTCTTAAAACTTCAAAATAGAAGAAACTATCTGTTGTAAACTGTTCTTTTGTTATCTCAGTTGGTTCTGTATAAGTCACTTTTTCAACAGCTTTTGTTGGTAGTTGACTAGAGAGGCTAGCTCTTAATTGGGTAAATCCCATCTCTTCATAAAATGATGGCAGTGTTTCAAGATTTGGACCTTTGTAGACAAGATCATCAAGTCCTATAGCAATAGGAGACTGTGTGTTAATAGTTGCTAGTGTTTTTGATAAGAAGGCTTGATTTTTATCATTAATCAAGTTTTCCTTCATCTTAGAAGCCTTCATCTCATCAATATGGTCATAAATACCTTCTAATGATCCATATTCATGTAAAAGTTTGAGACCAGTCTTCTCACCAATCTTTGTAACACCAGGAATATTATCAGATTTATCACCCATAAGTGCTTTCAAATCAATAAATTGTTCTGGTGTAATTCCCATTTTTTCCATCAAGTAAGCTGGTGTAAATTCTTCAAATTCAGCAACACCTTTTTTGGAAATTTCAACTACGGTATTACTATCAGTCAACTGAATTAAGTCTTTATCACCACTAACAATCGTTACATCAAATGGAATCTCTGTATGTTCTGCCATTTTATCTAGGGTTCCAATGATATCATCAGCTTCATAACTCACAAGATCATAATAAGGTATCCCTAGTGCTGTGAGCATTTCACGGATATAAGGAAATTGTTCTCTAAATTCATCAGGTGTCTTAGCGCGTCCAGCTTTATAATCAGCATACATTTCTGTTCTAAATGTTGTTTTTCCAGCATCGAAAGCAACCAGAACATGTGTCGGTTGTACACGTTTCATCATATGATCCAACATCAAATGAAATCCATAAATAGCATTTGTGTGAAAGCCGTTATTATTTTTAAAGCGATCAATTTGATTGTAGAGAGCAAAAAAAGCTCTAAAAGCAACTGATGAACCATCAATTAAGAGTAATTTATTCTTGTTTTCCATATTGTTATTATAGCATAGGATAGCTTAAAACTGAGTTAATTAGGGTTTTGAAAATAAAAAAAGTACCACTTGGGTACTTTTTTTATTTTGTCCATTCAGAAACTTTATCTTCGTTAGCATCAATCCATTTTTTAGCAGCTTTTTCAGGATCAGTACCATTGTTGATATCAAGCATCACAGATTCCATATCTTTTTTAGTCCAATGGAATTTATTGATGATTTTATAGAGTTTAGGATTGTCTTTTTTGAGTCCCTTACGAGCAATGGTATTGATATTTTCTGATGAACCAAATGAACCTTTAGGATCTTTTAAGTATTTTAACTTATACTTAGCAAACATCCAATGCGGTGTCCAACCAGTAACAATAATTTCTTTTTTCTTCTTGATAGCTTGATCAAGTGATGTCGTCATCGCACCAGTTGAAGCTGAAACAAGTTCATAATTTGATAAACTTGAATAATCTTTTAGAGCTGATTTAGCAGCATTCATAATACCAGCACCTGGTTCAATACCAGTAATTTTGTTATCTGCTTGACCATTTAAATCTTCAATACTGTTAACATCAGTCATATAACTTGGTACAACTAAACCTAATTTTGTTCCTTTTAAGTTTGGTCCAAGATTATCCAATTTTGATTTGTATTTCTTGTATTGTTCACCATGAGTGACTGGTAACCATGCACTTGTTGAAAAGTCTGCATTACCATTTGCCACAGTCTGCCACATGACAGCATTATCAAGTGGTGTCATTTCGACATTATAGCCTTCTTTTTTCAAGACTTGAGCAATAACATTTGATGAAGCAACTTCTGAGTCCCATTGAACATAAGCAATTTTAACTTTTTCCCCATTACCAGAACCTTCAGAAGTCATGTTTGCAACAACGCGTCCAATAGCTGCAATGGCAAAAACAACAATAGCTGCAATGGCAACGATTTTATTTGCTGAATACTTGCTGTTTTCAGATTTTTGAACTTTTGTATTAAAGGTTTGTGTCACGCGGTCCAAAATAATTGCTAAAATAACTAAAGCAAGACCACTAACAAAACCAGTACCAATATCAGCATGTTGTAGCGCTGATAAGACATCACGACCTAAACCAGGTGCACCGATCATTGAACCAGTAACAACCATTGAAAGGGCAAGCATCATTGTTTGGTTAATACCAGCCATAATGGTATTTTTAGCCAAAGGCAATTCAACTTTAAACAACTTTTGACGTGATGTTGATCCGAAGGCATCAGATGCTTCAACCAATTCTGTTGGAATTTCACGAATTCCTAAGTTTGTAAAACGAACAGTTGGTGGTAAGGCAAAGATAACGGATGCGAATACACCTGGAACCATACCAATACCGAAGAAGGCAACTGCAGGAATCAAGTAAACGAAGGCAGGCATTGTTTGCATGAAGTCAAGAATGGGATTTACAATTTTCTTAACAGTTTCACTCTTAGCCATCCAAATACCTAGTGGAATACCAATAATCACAGAAACCAGACTGGCAACTAATACTAAGGTAAATGTATTGATCAAGTTTTCCCACAACCCTTGATTGTAAATAAATAGTAATCCAAGGAATGTGAATAATGGTAATGGCCATTTCTTTTTAGCTAAAAAGAAAACCGCCACTGTGAGTAGTACTATAAATAAAAGTGGGTTAATGAAGAGTAAGGTATTTGTTACCCAATCCATTAATGCATTACCACCTTTTTGTAATACATCAAATAAACCAGAGAAAGTAGCCGTAATCCACTCTGTAAATGATTCCACCACTTTAGCTACTGGTAGTTTTTCTAATAAAATGTTATTCAAACCAATTTATCCTCTCTATGCTTTTACTTCTTCTTCAATCTCTTCTTCATCTTGAATATTCGCCAAGGCTTCGATGACACGGCCTCTGATAATAACTCCAAGAAGACGATTATTTTCGTCTGTTACAGCAATTGGTGCTGATGAGTCATAGATAAGTGGCAAAATATCTGTAATGATAGTGTCTTTTGATACCGTTCTGACATCACGATCGATAACTTCTGAAAGAGGTAAACCTTTTTTCCTAGCTTCGATTGCATCATCTGCTGTTAGTGAACCAACCAATTGACGTCGTTTATTAGTAGCCATTAGCATTGAAACTTCTTCAGTATACATTCTATTTAATGCAACTTGAGGACCATCAAGTTCAACAGTTGTTGTTAACGGTTTAATCATGATATTTTGAGCAGTCAAGACTTTAGAACGGTCAATATCTTCGACGAACTCACGAACAAAGTCGTTGGCTGGATTGGTAAGAATTTCTTCACCTGTACCAATTTGCATGATTTTCCCATCTTTCATCAATGCAATACGATCACCAATACGAAGGGCTTCGTTCAAATCATGACTGATGAAAATGATAGTTTGTTGGTTACTTTCTTGTAAATCAAGTAACTCATCTTGCATTTCACGTCTGATTAGTGGGTCAAGAGCTGAGAAAGCTTCGTCCATTAATAAAATCTTAGGGCTATTTGCCAATGCACGCGCTAAACCAACACGCTGTTGCATCCCACCGGATAATTGGTCTGGATATTGATCTTTAAATGGTAATAAACCTGAATTTTCAAGAGCTTTTTCGGCAATTTCTTGTCTTTCAGATTTAGCAATTCCCCGTAGTTCCAAACCAAACTCTGCATTTTCCAAAATTGTTTTATGTGGAAATAATCCAAAGTTTTGGAATACCATGTTAATGTCGTGACGTCTAATGTCACGTAATTGTTCAGGGTTCATTTTTGAAATATCTTTATCATCTAATAAGATACTCCCTGAAGATGGTTCGATCAAACGGTTTAACATACGAACCAGTGTAGATTTCCCACTACCAGAAAGTCCCATGATAACGAAAATTTCGCCTTCTTTAACTTCAAAGCTAGCATCATAAACACCAACTGTAGCACCAGTTGCTTTTAAGATTTCCGTTTTGCTTCTTCCTTGTTTTACGAGATCAAGGGCAGCCTTTTGTTTTTTACCAAAAATTTTGGTTAAGTTTTTAACTTCTAAAATGTTTCCCATTTTTTTCTCCAATATTATTTTATGTCTTATCGAAAAGTGACACATCTTAATTCAAATGAGATGGTCTCTTTTTTTCTTAAAAAAAGAATCTGCCTAAACAGAACATAACTATTATAACAAGAGTGGTCTCTTTTTGTCAAATGTCTTGTTCACTAAAAAAGCCTTTAATAGCAAGGATTTTCATTTGATAAGATTTCAAAAACGAAGCTAAAAAGCTCATTATAGGCAATGAAAGGGGTAACAAAAAAATGAGGATTTTAACGAAAATTTCTAATAACTATTTTTATTAAAGCTAAAAAAGCCTCTCGACAAGAGAAACTTTTTAGTGACAAGTGTAAATTGTAAGATGAGATGGTAGAACACTAACTGTAATGGGAAGTTCATCTCCTTCATCTCCATCCACATTGATGGTTAATCCTTTTTGATCTGTTGAGATACTAGCTTTTTCAAAAACGTGATAAGAAACATTTTGATCTGAATCATAAACCCCAGTCACTAAACTTGGAATAGCTTTAACAGTATCCATAAAGGTCTGATCTTTTAAATAGACAAAATGAAGTTTTCCATCATCTACTTTTGCCTCTGGAATGAGCTGTTCAAAGCCACCAATCGAATTTGTCAAGCCTATGAGAATCGTACTGGTTTTGATTTCTTGCTTTTTCCCATCAATGTCAACCTGAAAATGATAGGCTTCATTATTAACCATATTCTTAAAGCCTGAGATAAAATAAGCTAATTTACCAAATTTTGTTTTTTCATTTGGGTCAACATCATTAACTGACTCTGGAATGGTTCCAATAGCAATGACATTCATAAAATAATGCTCATTTACTCTTCCAATGTCTAAATCACTCGTCTCTTCAAAAGACATTTTTGAGATGGCTTCTTCTGGGTCAAGTGGCATCTTTAAGACACGCGCCAAATCATTGACGGTTCCCAGAGGGAAAAAGCCAAAATGGGGTCTATGAGCTTGCTCAGCAATGCCATTAATACCTTCATTTACAGTTCCATCACCGCCCATGACAAAAATACTATGATATTGTTCTTTTGCAGCTTGTTTAGAAAATTGAACAGCATCTCCCTCTTTTTCAGTCAACTTTAAATCAACACTATCAAAATAGGCTTTCAACTTTTTCATGGCTTTTTCTTGATAAGATTTTGCCTTTTCTCCACCTGAACTTGGATTGACAATTAACATAGCATTTTTCAATAGATTTCCCCAATCAATTCTTTTATTTTACCTATTTTAACACAAAGATTAGAAATATTATCTATTTTAATGTTTTAAATATTGATGATTGATAATTGCTGTTTTTTCATTAATCAGATACAAACCTGTTTTAGTAATTATCTGATTTGAAATGATTTTTTGAGTTGGAGTATGATTAGCTAGTGCATAAATTTGTTGCTTACTATCGTAAATAGCCTGGAGGTCCTTTTGATTTGATAAAAGCTTAAGTGATGGCTCAGCCAGTTCTTTTGAAAATTGGTCTTGACTGACATTTGGCATCATACTATAAGCATAAGTCTTTTTTTCTTTTGTATGATACTGTTTAATGGATAAAAATGACTGTGTCAGATTCTCTTTATTCTTATCTTTTTCATTGATATCTGTCCATTTCCCACTGTGGCTCTCTTCAGCCAATGAAATTGAAGTTGGATTAAAGAACTGATAACCGACTGCTATTTTTTTATCTTTAGAGATAAGATAAATTGAGGTTACATTTTGATACACTTGTTTTTCTTTTGGATTTACCAAAGTCTGATTAATATAGACTTGATATGGATTGCTTGGATCTATCCTTTTTTGATCAATAGTGGTCACCACTTCTGACTGACTTTTATTCTTAATATCTGATCCCAAAAAGACAATTTTATCATTTAAGATAAACCAAGATTTTTTAGCTGATAACTGACCATCCCAATTTTTAAATGCCATCGTAGCCACACCATTTTGATGCTCATCCTTGATAGAGCCAACAAATGATGACGATAAGGTTCTCATCCCAGATTTTTCTTTTCCAATTTCTTTGATTAAAACTGTTGTCACCTTTTTTCGATCTTGAACAAGCTCAGTTGTTCCTGGGAGTGAGTGAGCATCAACAGTTGGCCAATAATGGTTTGAATAATCTTGATTGCCTTTTTGGTAAAGGTAAAACATGCCATCACCAGAATACCAACCTTTTTGATTTTCATTATTCATACTTTCAAAATTCAAGACTTTTTTTGAATGCATTGCTAAAGCAAAGCTAAAGTCTTTTTTGGCATTTGTATAAACCAGTCTCGCCATTCTATTATATAGATGAAGTTGATTATTGTCTTTAAAATCTGCCACAGATTGATCAGACATCAGTTTATCCATGAGATAGAAATCCCAATAACTTGAAATACCTTGGTACCGGTTCCTTTCAGTTACTTTGTTTAATTCTGACTTTAATCTAGGTTTTAATGCAATCAGTTCATTATTTTCTGGGTAAGTATCAATCAGTCTTAGTATAGATCTAATAACCGCTAATGCTGTTTTTTGAGAGCTTTCATTTGATCTACTGATAGCACGGCCTCTGACCAAATCCATCATTTCTCCATTAACAATAAATGGTAAAAATGATTTCTTAAGCCAGGAATTCAGCACTGATAATTCAAATTGACTTAAAGCAAATCCAGATGATTTGACAAGTGGTGTTAGTTGACTAAAACCATCTAATAGCACAACTCCATAACCACCATTATAGGCAACATTAGTGTGATCAATATAAGAACCATCTTTATAGAAGCCTTCTTTTACAGCTTTGCCATCTTGAAAAGTAAACAGTTGTTTTAATTGACTGATTGCTGCTGACAGCCTGTCTTTATCTTGCAACAATTTTGATACGACTCAAATCAACTAAATTACCTCCTTTTGCTTCAAAAGGATTTCTTAAGGTTGATCTAAAGCTGTGGTGGTTTGGTAAGAAATAGTCAATTCCTCTTGTATAAGTTACGATTTCTTTATCAGAAAAATAAGGGAAAGTAAGGTTAACGTATTTACAATAGCTCTTGGAATGGCTACTTCATAATACCACCAATTTGAATCCGTTTTTTGTTGCATATTAGGATGATAGGCATTTTTTGCTAACCAATCCATATTTGATTTGATTTGTGATATTAGTTTCCCATCATGGTAATAAATGGACGTCGGGATGCTAATTTGTTTGGCCATTTTTTCTAATTGACGATAACTATTGACTAACTGATCAGGATTTATTTTTTTTAAATCATGCATTGACATCTCTTTTGTTCCTAAAAGATTCCGTCTTTCAGCCAAGATTTGTTTTATCTCTTTATCACTCTGTTGAGTCATCTGTCTCATTTTGACATTATCTTGATGATAAAACTGATCACCTAAGATACTTTGTTGCCAATAGTCGAGTTGCTTTTGATATGGATTCCCTTTTTGTTCCACAATAGTGAAAGAAAATGTCCCTTGTAATTTTCCATTGGTATCACGGGCTTCAATCGTCCCTTTTCCTATTTTTTTAGGAATTAACACGCCTTTTTCAATCCGTGCAACTTCATTATTAGCATCAACTATCGCATAAGATAGATTTTGATTTTTAAAAACATAGGCTTTGTGTAAGGGCAATTCAACACTTGTTTCAAGACTATTATCCACTTTTTTTATCTGAACTAATTTTTTCTCACCTAGTGGTCTTAGACCAATATTATTGAAAGTAACTTTTCCGCGTCCCTTATCATAATAAAGCTCTAGTCTCACTTTTGAAACCATTAAGTCTGGTGAGTAGTGTTGAATATTAGTTTGTTTATCTTCATTTCCCCTCGTCATTTGAGAATACCAAATCTGTTCTTTTTTCTGAATTGGATTTTTGTCATCTTTTTCAATAATCCTGACAAAGACTTGTGAAGTGATTCCTTTTGTTTCGACATCATAGTGTAGTTGATATGCTTGTTTTGGCTCAATAGTAATATCTTGATAAATGACACCTTTAAAATCATGGTCTTTTTGGTTTTCAATACTGATACCTTGTTGTGACGTTTTAATTACCGGAGGTTCTGTCGTTTTCGCTTTATCTTGATACAAATGCCAATCATCAACTACTTCATTTTGTTTATCATTGCCTTTCTGTGAATTGGATTTTTTTATAAATTGATCATTTTTTACTAGATTATCAGCAGTTGTGATAACTTGTTCTTTTTCATCTTGTAAATCAGGTCTTTCTAATAAACTCCCTTCCTTTTGTTCAAATCCCGTTTTTTCAGTAACTACTTGTTTTGGCGCACTTTCTAGGTTTTCAGTTGTCACTTGCTGTTCTTTATTAACTTCTGTAGCAATAGTTGTCACTTCTTCAGCATTAATACTAGGTATGACAAATAGACTCCCTAGTATAATAGATGAAAACAAAGCAACTACTTTAGTTTGTTTTTTCATGTTTCTCCTTTTTTCCCATAAAAAAGCCTAACCTTTCAAGAAGGTTAGGCTTTTAATCATTTTTGTTTAGTTAATGTTTATGAATAATAATGAATGTATTGTCACCTTCTTTTAATACTTTAAATGATAGTTTTACATTACCATATCATTGGCTAAAAAGTATCAAAAAGTCATAAACGGTTGTTCTTACCACGAGAATTCTTCAAAATAAATCTGATCAGCATGTAAACCTTGATCTAAAAAGAATGACTTCCAGTGTCGTCCCATACTTATAGGTCCACCTAATAATACAACAAGATTTGTCTTATCTTCTGGTAAGTGACTAAGAATATAGTCATCACTATAGCGACCAACTTGAAGTTGTCCTCTAAACTGAGGTCTTTGATTCCACTGTGCAATTTTTTCTTGATAAAGAAAGTCTTGCTCTTTTTTGACACTATAGAATAATTGTGTCGGTATATCTGGATTTCCTTCAGCTATTGAAAGTAAAGGAACAATTCCGATACCACCACCAATCATAACAAGTTCTTTGGCTTTGTTTTTCCGGATTACAGATTGGAATAAACTAAAACCACCATCTACTAAAACCTTTGAATCAATAGCTACCTGAGACAATTGTTTTGTAAAATCGCCATCTCCACGAATAGTTAAAACAAATTGGTTTTCTGTCTTTGGATCATTCACTAATGAAAAAGGATGTGGTTCAGTCATCCCTGAAATTTCAGGAAATGAAATAAAAATGTAATCCCCTGATTGTAATTTCAAGTGTGCTCTTCTAGAAACACTAATGACTAGTTCTCTGACATTATCAGCAATCAATTGATTCTTAACAAGATGGCCAGTGACATTACTTCTTTTTAGGTTTAGGAATGACCTAATATAGGCTACTGCTACAAAAAGACTTGTCAACCAAAACATTGCCATAAAAGGTGTGTTTGCGACAACATAATCTATTAACTGAACATGTATAAAGACTAATAGAGTTGCTATTAGGTTAAGTCTATGTAACCACAAGGATAATTCATGTTTAAATAGTTTTTCCAACCCTTTTTTAATCAATTGAAGTAACTTGACACGACTGGTTAACCAGCCAGCCATGAAGATTAAAGAATAAAGTGCCAAAGATAAGAAAATAGTAAATGCATAATCACCTGTTAGTTTAATCAAGCCGCTTGACTGACTATTTTCTTTATGTAAAAAAGCTAGTGCAATTGCTAAAATACTAATAATACCATGCATCATATAAGCATATGGCATTCCGATCAAACGATCAAGCCACTTTGGTTTCGTTCCAACATAGATGGCAAAAGGCATCCACACATATGCAATAACACCCAACATATAAGGCAGTGCTTTACTGGCATAAATACTTGGTAAACCACTACTAAAGGTAACTAAGAATGGTAGTGGAAGTACAAATAACACTATCAACCAGGCCATCCCTTGTATAAATGGTATTCGTTTTATCATACTCTTAATTCTCCATAATCAAAAAACTGTGGACCGTAGTGATCAACAAAAAAGCCTGAAAGATGATTCTTAGAAATCATATCTTTTAAATCATCACTTGTCCCAGATAAACCTGCTGTTGCCCAGACATCAGCAACACTCAAATCTTTACTAACAATGGTTACTTGTTTAACTTGACTATTATTCTTTTGTTTCACATGTCGTCCTCTTTTACTAAACCCAGAAGTTGCTAAGGCACCATTTGCTAGCTCAACTGTCGCACAGTATTTATTTATTTTATCAGGATCTTCAATTCCAATTTTCCATGTAAAATTAACATTTTCTTTAGTTGCCATTTGCATGTCACCTCCACCATTCAAACAAACTGCAATGATTAAGTCATCATTTAACAAGGGTTTTAAAGACTTTTTCAATTGCCTAACCTTTTACATATCCTGTTGGATCAAAATGCCCATTAAAATAAGAATCAAATAAATCTTTTGTTTTATATTTAGCCGCAGAAGTTGCTAAGTAGATTGATTGAAATTCCTGATTAGTCATCAGTATTGATTTATCGCCTTCTTGAAAGCGTCTAACCATAGAATTAGCTATAAAGGGAGAATAATTCCTTTCAATCTCATCTAATGCATTTTGTATTAATGGCAATTGCTGATTCATTAATTGCCGACCTCTTTTTGAATCAATACTAACAATGGTTAGTGTAAAAGGAATCGTCATCGATTCAATAACTTCATATGCTCTGAAATAGTTATCCATCCTATCGCCTCTAGCTTTCTGCTTGCGTGATTGCACTTTGAAGTGAGCCTGTAAATCCTTTATAAGTCTCTGTTGCACCAGAAACTTGATCTATATTGGCACTTTGTGCACTTAAAGCTTCACTTTTATAGACGGGTAAAACTTGCTCATTTATCATAATTGATTTTTGATGACTATCTGGATAAGCTAATACCTTAATTGAACTTATCTTTCCTGAGCTGATGGTAATTTGCACTTGGACATCGCCCCATTCTGTACTAGTCGAATCACCTGTATAGGTACCATCTTTTAATGTTGAACTGCTAGAACTTTTTTCTGAACTAGAAGATTCTGTACTACTTGAGCTGGTATCTGAACTACTTGTTTTCTGACTCGCTTGATTTATTGTTGTCTGACTTTCTGCTTCCGTTTTATTTTTAAAAAATAAGACATAGCCATCGATAAAAGCTGCCACAATAGCAATGCTTGCTATTAAATAACCTATAATCTTTTTTCGCATGTAACTACCTCCTTAAATATTTAGAATGATTATAATTATCATCTCTTAAAATTGTCTTAATTTTTTAGACGTTAATCAAAACAAAAAAAGATGACCGAAGTCATCTTTTTATTTTTTATTGGTTGATATTTTCCCAAGTCCAATCACGAACTTCTGGAATATCATCACCATTTTCTCTAATATAGGTTTTATGATAGGCAATCGTATGATCCATTTCTTCAGCAAAATACTTGGCTTCTTCTGCTAAAACTGCCGTAGCCGCTTCTTTTGCCATATGGTAACGATCCATTTCTAACATTACTCGCATATCAAATGGTGTTGTGATATCCTCATTTTCACGATAACCATGGATATAAACATTGTGATTGTCACGGTTAAAGAATAAGTCACGAATTTGTCCTTCATAGCCATGATAAGCAAAAACAATTGGTTTAGTCTCTGTAAATAATTGGTTAAATACTTTATCACTTAGCCCTCTCGCATCAACTTTTGGTGAGCGAAGTTTTAAAATATCAACAACATTAATAAAGCGAATTTTTATGGTTGGAAATGCTTTGTGAAGTAATGAAATGGCTTCCAAAACTTCTAAATTAGGTTCTGTACCAGCTGCTGCAAAGACAACATCTGGTTCTTGACCTTGGTCATTTGAAACCCAGTCAATAACTTTATGACCTTCTCTGACAAGTTCTCTAGCTTCAGAAACAGAATAAAATTGTGGTCTTGGATGTTTTGAAGTTACAATAACATTGACTTTATCTTCGTCAGATAGAGCTTTTTCCATAACTGCGAATAAAGAGTTACTATCAGCAGGTAAGTATTCTCTAATAAATTCAGGTGTTTTTTCACCCAAATGTGTTAGTAAACCGGGATCTTGGTGCGTATAACCATTATGATCTTGTTGGAATACTGTTGAAGTCGCAATAAGGTTTAAAGATGGATAGTTTTTACGCCATGGTGCATGAGTTTTTGATTTTCGTAACCATTTGAAATGTTGTGTAATCATTGAATCAACAACTCTTAAGAATGATTAATAAGAAGCAAAGAATCCATGACGACCTGTTAAGACGTATCCTTCTAAAAAACCTTCAGCTTGGTGCTCAGACAACTGTGAATCAATAACACGTCCCGCTGGTGATAACCATTCATCGTATTCTGGATGACGACGACCCAACCATTGACGGTTAGTTGCTTTGAAAACTTCATTTAGTCAATTTGATTTTGTTTCATCAGGCCCAAAGATTCTGAAATTATCTGAGTTTGCTTTAACAAGGTCAGCTGCGTATTTCCCAAATTCAATCATATCTTGTTTAATAACAGCACCTGGCTTACTAGTATCAATTGCATATTTTTCCCAGTTAGCTAAATCTAATTTTTTAACAATACCAGCATTTGTAACAGGGTTCATTGACATTCTTTTTGGACCTGTCCATCCCTTAGGAATACGAGCAATAATAACTGGCCACACTGCTTGGCTAGCATCTTCAGAAGTATTTTGTCTAGCTTTTTCTTGTATGGCTTTTATTTCTTCAATAACCCTATCAAGTGTTTCTGACATGTCTTGATGAAGACTATTTGGATCTTCTCCAGCTACAAAATAGGGTTTCCATCCTAATCCTTTGAAATAATCCGTTAATTCTTCATCTGTTTTACGTTCTAGAATGGTTGGGTTATGGATTTTACCACCATTAAGATACAAAATAGGTAGAACCGCACCATCATTCACAGGATTAATAAAAGTATTTGAGAACCATCCTGCATTTAAAGGACCTGTTTCCGCTTCACCATCTCCTATAACTGTTGCAGCAATAAGGTCTGGATTATCTAAGATAGCACCTGTTGCGTGTGATAAGGCGTAACCTAGTTCACCACCTTCATGAATAGAACCTGGTGTCTCTGGTGCAGCATGAGATGCAATTCCCCCAGGAAATGAAAAGATTTTACAAAGTTGTTTTAATCCAGACTCATCTTGTGTTATTTCTGGATATAATTCTGTATAAGATCCATCAATATAGGAGTTTGAAACCATGACTTGTCCACCATGCCCAGGACCTTCAATATAAAACATATTTAAGTCATATTTATTGATTACACGATTTAGATGAGCATAAATAAAACTTTGTCCAGAAATTGTGCCCCAGTGTCCAATGGGATGAACTTTAACATGATCTTTTGTAACTTCTCTTCTCAATAATGGATTATCTTTGAGATACATTTGTGCAACTGAAATATAGTTTGCAGCACGCCACCAGGCATCCACTTTATTTAAATATTCCTTTTAATTATAGTCTATCATCTCGTTATTTCCTCAATTTCTTTTTGTGATTTTTTTAACTTATTTAGATTAAAAATTTCCGCACATCGCAAGACATGCGGAAAAATTCAATATGAATTAAAGCAAAGCTTTAAATTGAATGTTTGAGTCTTCTAAGAAGCAATCATCAAATCCACGTGGGTGATGATATTCAATTCTATTTTGATCTTGTGGATAAGTGTATTTTCCACCAACTTCCCAGATAAATGGATGGAAATCATATTGAAGACGTTCTTTACGCATTTTCCAAAGTTCCAAAATTTCATCTGTTGAAGCCATAAAGTTTGACCAAATATCATAGTGAACAGGAATGATTACTTTTGCACGGAGATTTTCAGCCATACGAAGCAAGTCAACTGAAGTCATTTTGTCTTGAATTCCTAGAGGGTTTTCACCATAGTTATTCAATGCAACATCAATTTTGAAATCACGTCCATGTTTTGCAAAATAATTTGAGAAATGAGAGTCTGCACCATGATAGATTGTTCCGCCAGGTGTTTCAAAAACATAGTTTACGGCTTTACGTGCCATTTCTTCATCAGTAACAGCTAGTCCTTTTAATTCTCCGTCTTGTGCATCAGCACCTTCAACTGGCAAAGTGACAAGACAAGTGCGGTCAAATGATTCAACTGCTGTAATCTTCATGTCTTTTAATTCGATACTGTCACCAGGTTTGACTATAATAATTCGATCTTCTGGGACTCCCCATTTTTTCCAAATTTCACCACATTCGTATGGACCAATAAATTTTACATGATCTAATTTTGGATTATTAACAATAGCAGCTGCTGTATTGATGTCAATATGATCACTATGGAAATGTGATACAAGGTAGTAATCTAACTCATTAATGGCAAATGGATCAATTACCATAGGTTGCACACGGAGATTTGGTTGCAACTTACGAACACCTGCCATGTTAGCCATTTGATGTCCGCGTACCATGTCTTTTACTTTTTTAGTTGATTTTCCACGGTTTGACCAAAGGTCCATAACGATGTTGGCTCCACCAGGTGTTTTCACCCAGATACCACAGTTTCCTAGCCACCACATTGCAAAATTGCCTTCTGGCACAACTTCTGCTTCAATTTCTTCATTCAACCATGTTCCCCATTCTGGGAAAGTGCTTAGAATCCATGATTCACGTGTAATATCTTGTACTTTAGCCATTTGTTTTTCCTCCAAGATTTAATAACCTTTTTTATACACTCTTAGTATAAACTCTCTAAGGGAGGGAAAAAAGACCAAGTCTCACACATTTATGTGTTCAAAAATGTGCTGTCAGTTTCTTGATTGAGGAAAGGGAACACTTACTAAACATTGATCTATTTGGTGTTCTATTAACTTAAATCATTTGACTTGAAAGGGCTACTCCTGCATGATTTCTAAGAACAGTTCCAGATTGAGTCGCAACTGGTAGACTTCTATTGTAGCCTTGATAATCTTCATTTGAAATATTATAAACGGCATTCCAACGGTGCGTTTTTTTCATAAAATCATTGCCACGCAATGTAAAAGTATGGTTTTTACTTGTCTTATCGATAGTATCATTCCACGTTAGGTCAACATGATAAAACTTGCCATCAACTTTGACAATATTCCAAGCGTGAAGGCTATCAGCACCCATATACGGATCTCCAAATCCTTGGATGTAATAAACGTCAAGACCTGCTAATTGTCCCATATCTTTGAACATTTGTGCATACGCCTGACAAACAGCTTCTTTATCTTTAATAAATACGTACGGTGTTTGCACAGATATACCTGTTTGTGTGTAACCACCAACTTTTGTATTGGCATAATGGAAATTGGTCATGATGAAATCTTGAATCTTATCAATTTTAGTGACCTCAGAGTCAGTGGCTGAGATATTATCTTTCGTCCATTTTCTTAGATACTGCAGATATTCTTGGTGCTGTTCTTTTGTCATATAATAATCTGGAACTAAAGTAATGGTAACATCATCTTGATTTTGATAGCCAGCTAAGGACCAGGTGAATCCTTTAGAGACCCCACGCGCATTTGGACTGTCAGAAATATTATTACGAATAAATTGACTTACAGCAGATTTAATATCTGGTCCTAAGTTTTATTGCTTCAAGTTAAATCTTATTTGTTTAGCATATAAACGATAAGCTTCATCAGCTTTTTCTTTTAGCGTTGCTAAATCACTAACTTGACGTAAATCCACATCATTTTTGTAATAATCAGTCAAGTTGACCTTAGTATAATCCTTTAAATTGTAGCCTTCATTTTTCAAATCTGCTAATGTTGGTGTATTAGGGTCCATTAGTGCTGAACTTGGTTTTGCTTCAACATTACGATTTGCAGTAGAATGATAAGTTTCTAATATAGCAATGTTTTTACGAATAGTTTCGGCATTCCGTTTTAATATCTCAACATTTGCATTTGTTGTGATAGCATTTTGGTTGATATAAGCAACCAATGCTTTATTTAACACTAAAATTGTTGTATTTGTTACTTCTAAATTTTGATTTAATTTTTGAAAATTAATTTAAGTTGATTTCCAATTTGCAACAATTGCTTGACGCTGATTATCAAGTTGGTCTAAATGTCTAAGTTCTTCTTGGTGAATTGTTAAGAATTGCTGACTCGTTTTTAATTGTGACAGCTGATTTTCATATAATTTAAATTGTTCTTGAAATTTTTGAACATTTGTCGATATGATTGGATTACTTAAATCAGCCTTTTCAACAGCTTGATTAACTTGTTCATGCAGTTGTGGAACTTCCTGTTTTAATTGTCCTAGTACCTTTTGATTGTCTGGACTTAGTTCAGTTTGCTTATTGACAGTATCCAATCGTTTGTACTCATCAACTAAAGCTTTATGATTTGCTTCAAGTGCCTCATAATCTTGTCTGTAAGATTCTAAATGTTCTGGAAAAGTATTGTCTTGGTTCTCAACTGAAGTATTTGAGTCATTCTCATTTGAAGCTACATTTAAGTCAGCTGAAGTACTGTCATTATTAACCTGTTTTTCCCCAGTCACAGTGTTAATAGCATAAGGAACTGTTTCTGTTCCATTTTCCATATCAGCTTTGACAGTAGTTGTCGCAGCCATTGTTACTAGTCCTACTCCCAAAGCAATGCTAGCTAGTGTCCTAAATCTTTTTGTCATCAAAAAAATCTCCCCTTTTTATTTTATTATAAATATATCTTATATATTTACCACTTTATTTTAATTTATGTTAAGCTAATGTCAATTAAAGATGGCAATATGTCATAAACGACTTAAAAATAGTCAAAAACAGTAAAAAGTCTAATCTATCACTTTACAAATAAAAATATTTTAGAGTAAAAAAAAACGGCCCAGTACCTTTTAAATTGCTTTTTAGGTATCTGGGTAAAAGCTAATCTTTAACATTAGCGATAGATATCTAATAGTAGTTCTTGATTGATAATCTTTTCAATCTGAGATTTTAGAACGTAAAGGTCTCCTTCATCTTTGATATAGGGTCTTATACATTTTTCAATTGCAGTTGAAATATCATTATCAGATACTTGACCTTTTTGTCTGACAAAGCGGATTAATCTGATCTTATCATTATCAGTGAGAATACTATGAACTAATAAGGTTGGGATTGGTGAATCAAGGGCATCTGTAGTTGTAATAACCAAATCCGAGGTAATTAAATCTCTAACACTATGGAACTGCTCAGTGGTAAAGACTGCTTCAATGTCATGATTGGGTAAATATTGTTTACATTGTTGTAAGAGTAATTTTTGTAAACCTATGCCATCATCACAAACTAAGATGATAGTCCTCTTTTGTTCCTGACAATGACTCCGTCTCACTTCGCCACCAATATGAACCGTTATATAAGAAATATCATCATCGTTCAGTTTAATTGACCAAGCTTTTTCTAAAATCGAAACAGCACTTTGAGTCATTTCAAATAATGCTGCATATTTTTCTTTGATGTACTCTGTCAATGGATTGCTTGAAAATATGCCATAATTTTTTCGGTATACTAAGGCCTTACAATGGGTTAAAAGCTGGTCAAGCAATAATTTCTTATGATTGAATTGTAATCCATAGTGACTCGTCAATACATCTAGAAAGGTTACCAGAGTTAACCGCATATCATCATAATCATGACTTTCAAGATGACTGTCTCTATCTTTTCTAAAAGACAGCAAAAGCATTGCGATAATACCAATTTCATTATAATCTAGCTTGAATTGATAAGAATCCTCTAAATATTGTGCTAAACCATTGGCAAGGGTATATTCCTTGCGTTTATAAATCAGATCAAAGTCTTGATGTACCGATTCTTTTTCTAAATCCGTCAAGAACATATTTCGATAACAAAGCAAAATATAGGGAAAACTTCTAATCATAAATTGCACGTCTTGACTATTGATTTTTTTTCCAAGTTGACTTTGTGAGTGCATCAAATATTTGCCAACATCATCTAGAACAACTTGAGGAAAATAGTCCTCAACAGCAATAAAAGTACGTAACTTTTGATTAAAAAGTTTTACAAAATTTTGATTAGCTTGGTTATCGATATCGCTTAAGAGTTTGTAAAAGAATTGAAATTTTGATAGCGGATGAGATTCTAAAAAATACCCGCAAGTTTTGGTTGCAACAAGCTTAATTTGAAATTGTTCATTTTCAAGATGCCGCCTAATATCATTTAGATCATTTAAAACAGTGTTACGCGACACTTCTGTCAATTGCATTAACTTATCTATTGTCACGCGTTCCATAGAAACTGCAATAAAAGCTGTTATGAGTTGCATTCTCTCTTCAACGCTCATAACATAACTATAATCATCTATGTCAGCTAATAAATCTTTACAAGCTTCTTTTTGATCTTGATCAAGAACAACTCCTATCCTTGGATAAGAGATAATCTGGTTCACTTCTTTAGGCAGTGCTTCATTAATTTTATCAAGATGATAATAAATTTTACGTCTTGACTGACCCAAAGTCTTTGAAATAGCCATTACCGTTTCAGGTTCTTCCAATTTGATAAGATAGAAAAGGAGCTCATAACTTTTTTTATCTAAAATAATCATTATATCTTCCTTTCAACCACTTTCCTCTCTTTAGTTTACCATAAATTCATACTATTTTAAGCTTTTCATTATTTTTTCATTTTTTCTAAAAAAACACTAAAAGGCGACAAAGTCGCCTTAAACAATGGTTAACAAATTAATGAGCATCACCTTTTTGACCATAGTATGCATTTGGACCATGTTTGCGAAGGTAATGTTTATCCATGATATATTTTGGAGCTGGTTCAACTCTTGGGTTAATCTGCTCAGTGAAACGGTTCATTTTAGCCACTTCTTCTAAGACAACAGAATGATAGACAGCTTGCTCTGGTGTTTTACCCCAAGTAAATGGACCGTGGTTACGAACGACAATGCCTGGAACTGCCATTGGATCTAAACCACGATTCGTAAATTCTTCAAGGATTACTGTACCTGTTTCTTTTTCATAAGCAGAATTTACTTCATGTTCAGTTAGTGAACGCGCACAAGGCACTGGCCCATAGAAATAGTCTGCATGAGTGGTTCCATAAAAAGGAATATCACGACCTGCTTGAGCCCAACCAACTGCTTCAGTTGAGTGTGTGTGTACAATACCACCAACTTCTGGCCATGCTTTATAAAGCTCAACATGAGTGGGTAAATCAGAAGATGGATTTAAGTCACCTTCGACAATATTGCCATCTAAATCGGTAACAACCATATTTTCGGGAGTTAATTTATCGTAATCAACGCCTGATGGTTTGATAACAATCAAACCTAATTCTCGACAAACTTCAGAAACATTGCCCCAAGTAAATTTTACTAATCCATGTGCTGGTAATGATTTATTTGCCGCACACACGCGTTCTCTCATTTCTCTTAAATCTTTTGCCATTATATTAAACCTGCTTTCTCAATGAGTGGATACAAGAATGCTTGTGCTTCTTTGATTGCATTGCGTGTTTCTTCAACTGTATCACAATTTTCAGACCACATTTCAATTAAAAATGGACCATTATAATTTGTCTTTTTAAGGACATCAAACATTGATTCCCAATCAACACAACCTTGACCAAAAGGAACATCTCTAAATTGTCCTTTGGAGTTTTCTGTAACAGCATAAGTATCTTTTAAATGTAGGGCTGCAATTGATTGATGTCCATTATAAAATTCACTCCATAAATCATTGTGCCAAGCTGAGACATTACCAGTATCTGGATAAACAAATAAATAAGGTGAATCAATTTCTTTTTCTACAGCCAAGTATTTTTCAATGGAATTGATAAAAGGATCGTCCATAATTTCAATTGCAAGGATAACTTGAGCCTCTTCTGCCCAAGTACAAGATTGTCTCAAATTTTTTATAAAACGAGCTCTTGTTTCAGGTGATTTTTCTTCATAATAAACATCATAGCCTGCTAATTGAATAGTCCGCACACCTAGATCCTGTGCTAACTCAATACATTTTTTCATTAAATCTAATGATTTTGCTTCAATTTCAGGATCATTTGACCCTAAAGGATAACGCCTGTGTCCTGAGAAACAAATAGTTGGAATGCGAACACCTGTTTCATAAATAGCTTTAACAATATCAAGACGCTCCTCTTTAGTCCATTCTAAACGTGCTAGGCGGTCATCTGATTCATCAACAGACATTTCCACGAAGTTAAAGCCAAGTCCTTTTGCAAAATTAAGACGCTCTAGCCAAGACATTCCTTTTGGAGTAGCCTTTTCATAAATACCAATTGGGCGAGTCATATTTCTTACCCCCAAATACGTTTAATTTCATCTTTAAAGTCACGTGCAGCTTGAGCTGGATTTGCAGCTTCAGTAATACCACGTCCTGCAATAAAGGTAAATACATCAACACCTTCAAATAACTTTAAGGTATCAACTGACAAACCGCCTGTTACAGAAACACGGAAGCCCATTTCAATTAATTTCTTCACTTTATTAAGGTCTTTTTCACCCCAAGTTTCACCAGCAAGTAGCGCATCGCGTGATTGGTGGTAAATTGCTTGTGATATACCAGCATCTAACCATTGTTGTGCTTGTTCAAAAGTCCAATCACCGTAAAGTTCAATTTGGATTTCACCTTTTTCTCCACGTTCTTCTTTGATTGCTTTAAGGGCAGCTTTCATCGTTGGAATCGTTGCACAACAAATACAAGTCATCCAGTCAGCTCCTCGTTTGGCATTGTTGGCAGCAACTGTACCACCAGCATCGGCACATTTTGTGTCAGCAACAATTGTTTTTTCTGGGAATAAGCTACGAAGTACTTCTACTAATTCACTACCAACTTGTAATAAACAAACTGTACCAGCTTCAATAACATCAACTTCATTGCCAACGGAAACGGCAGCTTTAATAGCTCCTTGTAAATCAGAATGGTCTAAGGCAACTTGTAAATTTGGTAATTGTTTGGTCATTTTGAAACTCCTTTTTTCTCTTTAACTTTCTAAGTCAAGTCCTTCTAAGTAGGGACTGTTTTTTGATTCTTCAACCATTGCAAGAACTTCATCAGCTGTTTTGCAATCAACTAATCGTTGAATGGAATCCTCAAGTTCAAATAAAGCAATGATTTGTGGAATAGCCACAGAAGTATGAATCTTTGAACTTGTTGCAGCTAAAGCAAGTAACACTTGAACATCTTTTCCATCTGAAAACTTAACAGGTTCTGTCAATGTTATTAGTGAGAAAGCATCTCTTTTAACAC
The DNA here is from genome assembly GCF_000188055.2 of Streptococcus urinalis 2285-97. Lineage (NCBI taxonomy): Bacteria > Bacillati > Bacillota > Bacilli > Lactobacillales > Streptococcaceae > Streptococcus > Streptococcus urinalis. The sequence goes on along the minus strand of NZ_AEUZ02000001.1, from coordinate 140,044 downwards.
CAGCTTCAGGTCTTGCATGAGGCATGGCCATACCAGGCATTAAAATATAGTAAGGACCATGTTCGTTAGTAGAGTCAATAATAGCATGGTAATATTCTTCAGTAACAGCACCACTTTCAATCAGTGGTTGAACAGATAATTGAACTGCTTCTTCCCATGTAGAAGCACTGAGACCTAGTCTTATTGAATCATTTTCAATAAAAGCTTTTTTTAAGTTCATATCGTTTTCCTTTCTTGATTCTCTATTGAGATCAATTTTCTCTTTCCATTTTTCCTTTAAAGATAAAGAGTTGGGAAATGATTTTCACAACTCTTTATTAATATTTCAACTATAATATAGCTTGCAATTTTGTTTTGATTTCATTATCATCCATCAAATTGTCTAAGCCAACCAAGTGTCCTTGTGTACGGCCATCTAATTCATGAATAAGATGATTTGATGCGACAACGATATCATAACCTGAAGCCAAGCCTTTTGCTTCACCGACTGAGCATGATGCAGATTGGATATCTGTAACACCAAGTTGACGAAGTGCATTTTCAACTTTCATTTTAATAACCATTGATGAACCCATGCCATTTCCGCATGCAGTAAGAACTTTAACCATTGTTTTTTCCTCCATTATTAATGTTTTTTGACTTTAATCATTAATCTTCTGCTTGAGCTTCACCACGATAATAAGCTTCTTTGTCTTTAGCTTTAGCAAATTGTAATTGTGGAATAGCTAAGAAGAAGAGACAAGCAATAACGTATCCTGCAATACCAAGGTATTTAAAGATATAACCAATTGGTAACCATGGTAAAACAAGGTCGATATTTCCATGGTAACCACCTTTAAGGCCTAAGAGACCAACAGCGATGGCACCAAGTGCAACTTGTAAAACACCAGAGATGAATGATAAGGCAACTGCTGCTTTCCATCCACCACGTTTATCAGCATAAACTGCAATTGCAGCGTTATCGAAGAATACTGGTACAAATCCAGTAATAATTAGAATTGGATTTTTGAAAATAACGAGAAGAGCAATTGTGATTAATTGTCCAATCAAACCAAATGCGAATCCTGAAAGTACAGCGTTAGCAGATCCAAAACCATATGAAGCAGCAACGTCAACCGCTGGGAATGAACCTGGAAGTAATTTATTAGAGATACCTTGGAAGGCATTTGTCAATTCAGCAACGAACATTCTAACACCTTGCATCAAAATGAAGAGATAAACAGAGAATGTTAGTGATGTTTGAAGAATATACATGAAGAATGCTTGTTTTGCTGGAACAAAAGCTCCTGGACCGATCAATTTCACATTTGACATAATATCTGGACCAAGCACAGCTAAGATACCACCAAAGAAGACAAGCATTAACGTTGCTGAAGCAACAACAGTGTCATGGAAAATAGATAGGAATGCTGGTAATTTTAAGTTATCAAGATTTTCTTCTTTTTTACCAAAGAATGGAGCCACTTTATCAACAAACCAAATAGCAAATTGTTGTTGATGTCCAATAGCAAATCCACCGCTACCTGTTAAACGTTGTGTTGGTTCAACAGTCATATTTGAACTTACTGCCCAATACAAACCACAGATAATACCAACTGCCCACGCTCCAAAAGCATTTTGGAATTTTGGAATTAACAATAGTACAAAGACAGAAATCGTTGCTGCTTGTTGTACCATGATATGACCAGTGATAAATAGAGTACGTACTTTTGTAATCTTACGAAGTGCAACTAATAGAATATTAACACCAAATCCTATCAACAAAGCTGTTGTAGCAACACTTATGAATCCCATTGTTTCAAGTTTTGCATTGGCAGCAGCTAAACCAAAATAAGGATCAATAACAGCTGCTTTCAAATGAAACTTACTAGCTAATGCCACTAAGATTGGTCTAAATGTGCTAACAAGTCCACCTGCACCAACATTCAAAATTAAATAACCAACTGTGGCTTTTATAAAACCAGCAAAGACTTCATGAAATGGCTTTTTCAAAAGTAGGTATCCAATTAAAACTAAAAGACCTACAAAGAATGCTGGATTTTGCAAAATATTTTGCGAGAACCAATTTAGGGGAGCTAGGATAATATCCATGACGACTACCTCTTTTCAAAGTTTTTTTATTTGTTTTCTTTACATGTTTATTATAGTTTTTGAAAGCGTTTTAAAAAAGACCAACTATCACACAATAAAGTGTTCAAAATTAGACTTTAATCATCTTTATGTGTTCATCTTTATCAAAAATAAAAAAAGATCTTTTCATCAAGATCTCTTTTTATTTTGTCATTTTATATTGTTTCAAAAACTCAGATATAGAATTTGGTAGGTCTTCTTTTGAACGGTCAATCAGGATACTTTCTGTTTTTAGTTTTTCTTTATCACCTACCAATACACTATATTGATTATGATAAACATACTGTCCCTTTTTCTTTGCTAATAAGGGAATGTCTGGATAAAGCGTTTCTTTGGTATCATCTATCGATTTTTTAAAAATCTCCTTGCGATTGACTGCTTTAACAGACTTAAATTTCACTAAAACTGACTTTGTAATTGTGAAATAATAGCCTTCTTTCTTCTTAATATAAGTTCCTTCTAAATAAGTTATTTCAGGGTAAATTTTACTAGGATAATTTTCTGCTCTTTCTTCTTCAAGCTCTTCTTCAGATCTATAATGACTATTATCCCATTTCATCACCCAATGTTTATTATCAACGAGTTTAAAAATCGCATCAGCTTCATAAGTTTGACCAATACGTAATGTTGTAACAGAACGGTAACTGAGAAGTTGCCAAATAATAAAAACAATCACACAAAGTCCTAAAAAGAGCGATGATAGCATTACGAATTTTTTATGTTTTCTCATTTTGACTCCTTCTCGACTAATTTTTTAAACTTTAATACTTCTGCTTTCACACGATTGAACAAACTATTATCAGACTGACTGTAAAATCCTTCAGCATTATAATAACTATACAACCAACGTTGACTCATTGTATTTTCAAAAAGTCCATTTGGTGCTTTAATAGGATATGGGTACTTTAATAGGATATGGGTACTTTCTATAAGCTTTGATTCTAAATGTCGGATCATGATGACTGACAGGAAAAACATCCAATTCTCTATGCCTAGAATTATTGCGATCTGCATAATTAAAGCTAGCTCCATTAATGATGCCATTTTCAGTTTGGTGTTCAGGATCCAATTCATTTACAAATTGTCCTTCATTATCAAGAATAAATTCAGAATAAAAGTGTAAAACGATTTTATAATTTGTTCTTAACTTACCATCTGGATATATCTTTATATAATGAGAGGCATTTCTTGTTGATAAGGCGATTTTATTATGTAATCTTGACGATTCACTATAACTATAATCAAAATAGTAATCTGATTTATCAATACCTTGTTCTTCCAAAAAGGTATTCATCTCATCCATATTTTTAAGGTATCTAGCTAGAGCTTGTGCATCTGTTTCGCCAGACTTTTTTATATGATGACGGATCCATTGTGCTTGTTGAGCTGAAATCACATAGCGAAATTGATGGACTTGCTGATTTAATGTCCCTTTTGCTAATAAGCTCTGTCTAGGAAATGCTTTTTGAACACTTTTAGAGATATCTTTCCAAAAAGGATCATCTGGTGCTAGTGATGGTGAAAAGTGAGTTAATAATTGCTGGGTTTCAGTCTGTTTCCCAGAGAGGTCATCTGGCATACCAATGGTCTTCATTGCAATACTTAATAATTTTTTCATTTTTTGAGTATTTGCTTGATTCATCTGAGATAGCCACATCTCTTGGAAATCACTAGACCCAAACAGTAAATCATTTTGAAAACGACTTGATAAGAGTGACTGATATTCTTTAAGAGTCTTTTCTTTCTTTGTTTTTTTAAGAAAAACCATTTCTACGGTCTTTTTACTCCAACCTTTTTGTCTCAATTGATTGGTTTTAGATAAAATATCTTTTTCAACAGTTGTTGCTTCTTGATCTGAAATCTTAAAGGTTTTCATTAAATAATCTTTTAGATGTACTAAAGTGATGTTATTGTTTTTTTGTCTTGAGTCGTCAGCAAAAACAGGATGTAGATGACCAAATAAAAAAACAGATAATAAAAGCACGATACCTATTTTCTTCATAACCCTATTATAGCAAAAAGAAGTTCCAAAACATGTCTTTCTCACAAAAGAAAACGCTCCAACCAAATAATTAGAGCGTTATTCTTATTTGATTACAATATTAACTAATTTATTGGGAACAGCAATAACTTTGATAATTTCTTTTCCTTCAACTTCAGAAGCAATTTTTTCGTTTCTAAGCGCAGCTTGTTCCAATTCTTCTTTAGACAAATCTTTTGGTACTGTCAATCTTGCTTTTACTTTTCCTTTTATTTGGACAACAATTTCAACATTTGCTTCAACCAATTTTGTTTCATCCCAAGTTGGCCAAGCAACATAAGAGATAGATTGATCAGAATCAGTGACTTTATGCCACAATTCTTCACCTAAATGTGGTGCAAATGGTGCTATTAGTTGAATAAAGCCTTTTGCATAATCAATAAATAGATCATCTTCTTTATTGGCTGCATTAACAAATACCATGAGTTGTGCAATAGCAGTATTAAACTTCATAGATTCAATTTGTTCCGTTACTGCTTTTACTGTCTCGTGATAAACTTTATCTAGTTTGCCACTGTTTTCAGCTACAATTGATTTACTTGTCAAAAGACGGTAAACACGATCCAAGAATTTACGCGATCCTTCAAGGCCTTCTTCTGACCAAGCAATTGAAGCATCGAGTGGTCCCATAAACATTTCATAAACACGTAAAGTATCTGCACCAAATTGGTCAATGACATCATCTGGATTGACAACATTTTTAAGTGATTTAGACATTTTAGCCGGTGCTTGTTCTAATTCTTCACCAGTCTCAATATGGAAGAAAGAACCATCTCGTTTTTCCACTAAATCACTTGCAATTAAAGCACCACGATGATCACGGTAACTCGTTCCTAGAATCATTCCTTGGTTAAACAGTTTTTGGAATGGTTCTTTTGTTGGAACAACCCCTAAATCATAAAGTACTTTATGCCAGAAACGTGCATAGAGTAAGTGAAGAACGGCATGTTCAGCACCACCGATATAAATATCAACTGGTAACCATTCTTTTAAAAGTTTTTCATCAGCAATTTTTTCCTTGTTATGTGGATCAATATAACGGATATAATACCAACTTGAACCAGCCCACTGTGGCATTGTGTTCGTTTCACGACGACCTTTAACACCATCTTCACGTGTTACTTCAAGCCAGTCTGTTAAGTTAGCTAAAGGTGATTCTCCTGTTCCTGAAGGTCTAATATCCTTTGTCACAGGTAAAACAACCGGTAATTCATTTTCTGGAACAGCTGTTGAAGTGCCATCTTCCCAATGAATAATTGGAATAGGTTCTCCCCAATAACGTTGACGTGAGAACAACCAATCACGTAAACGATAAGTTGTTTTCTCATGACCAACATTATTTGATTCAAGCCATTCAATCATTTTGGCAATAGCCTGCTCTTTATCAAGACCATTTAAGAAGTCTGAATTGATATGAAGGCCATCTTCAGTATAAGCAGCTTCTTCTACGTTACCGCCTTCTAGCACTGGGATAATGTCAATGTCAAATTGTTTTGCAAACTCCCAGTCTCTTTCATCATGGGCAGGAACTGCCATAATAGCTCCAGTACCATAACTTGCAAGGACATAATCTGCAATCCAAATTGGAATTTCTTTTCCATTTACTGGGTTAATAGCATAGCTACCAGTCCAAACACCAGTCTTTTCTTTGGCTAAATCTGTACGGGCTAAATCTGATTTCAAACTAGCTTGACGTTTGTATTCTGAAACAGCTTCTTTTTGAGCCTCACTTGTAATCGCATCAACCAATTCATGCTCTGGTGCAAGTACCGCATAAGTAGCACCAAAAAGCGTATCAGGACGAGTTGTAAAGACGGTGAAATCACGGTTAGTCTCTTTAACCTTAAAAGTCACATTAGCACCTGTTGATTTCCCAATCCAATTACGTTGCATATCTTTAATAGATTCTGGCCAATCCAAGTCTTCCAAGTCTTCAAGCAAGCGTTCAGCATAAGCAGTGATTTTTAACACCCATTGTCTCATTGGTTTACGAACAACAGGGTAGCCTCCACGTTCTGAAGTGCCATCTGGAAGCACTTCTTCATTGGCAATTGTCGTGCCTAATTCTTCTACCCAGTTAACGGGAACTTCAGCTTCATAAGCTAAGCCTTTTTCATAAAGCTTGGTAAAAATCCATTGTGTCCATTTGTAAAATTCTGGATCAGTTGTATTAACTTCACGATCCCAATCATAAGAAAAACCAAGTGCATTGATCTGTCTCTTAAAATTAGCAATATTAGCAGCGGTAAATTCAGCTGGATCATTTCCTGTATCCATAGCATATTGTTCGGCCGGAAGACCAAAGGCATCCCAACCCATAGGGTGTAATACATTGTAGCCTTGAGCACGTTTGTATCGACTTAAAATATCTGTAGCTGTATAGCCTTCTGGATGCCCAACATGAAGTCCAGCACCAGAAGGGTAAGGGAACATATCCATGGCATAAAATTTTGGTTTATTAGCATCTGTCCCAGTTTTAAATGTCTTATTTTCAGCCCAGAATGATTGCCATTTTGGTTCAATTGATTTGTGATTGTAAAATGTCATCTCACATCTCCATGTCAAAAAGTATAGTCTTCTTCATTATAGCACGATATTAAGATTAATTAAATAGAGTCATTTATTATCCTATTTATAGCTAAAACAAAAAAGTAAGAACAGAAATAACTGTTCTTACTTAGATAAGTAATGTCTTTATAGAAAGTGTTTTTTATTAGGAATAATGGTTATGTCTTAGTTACAGTTGATTTAAGGGTAGTTTGATGCTTTGGTGTTCATCAGCTGTCTCTGCCTTAACGTCTTCAGCCGGTAATTGCGTTTTAATACTTTGGAATTCATCAGCCGTCTCTGCTAATGGTTCTTCCATTTCAGGGACACCATAGCTATTATAAGTCACATTTTTTAGAGGTAATTTAATACTTTGACGTTCATCGGCTGTTTCTGCTTTGACATCTTCAGTCGGTAATTGTGTTTTGATACTTTGGAATTCATCAGCCGTCTCTGCCAATGGTTCTTCAATTTCAGGAACACCATAGCTATTGTAAGTCACATTTTTTAAAGGTAATTTAATACTTTGATGTTCATCGGCTGTTTCTGCTTTGATATCTTCAAATGATGAAAAAGCAATTGGTGTCTTAATACTTTGAAATTCATCAGCTGTCTCTGCTAGCGGGTAATAAACTTTTTCAGGTACACCATAACTATTAAACCTTGACCACGGTGTTGTGGTAAAAATGTTTTCCAAATGTTCCCAAAGTTGATCATCTGTCAGTTGTAAAGTTGCTTTTGACTCTAAGCTATTCCAAGTTTTGGCATCTCTGTGATCCGCTGAAACACTTACTGTTGAGATGACACCCAGTAAAGCTATGCTAGAAAAAGTTAAAAAATGTTTTTTAGGTTCATTAAAGACCCTCCTTAAAATAATTTTTTGTCTTGTCTTGACATTTTTTATAATAACAATAACTTTTTATTGTATCAATACATTAATACATAATTCAAAAAATAATATTATCTTTATACAAAAAAAGAGACCAAAATCGGTCTCCTTTTAATAAGATAAGTTTAGAGAAATGCTAATAATTAATCTTCTTTACGTTTTCCAACAACTGCTACTGCGCCTGCTGTTGCAATAACTGCTAAAGCTGCTGTAAAGAATGGATTTGTTGTTTCACCTGTAGTAGGTAATTCAGCTTTCTTAGCTTCTTCTTTTTTAACAGTTGAAGCTTTTGGTGCTTGTGTTTTATCTTATTTTGTTTCTTTTATAACTGGATCAGCTTTCTTAGCTGGTGCTAAGGTCATTGGAGGAATTGTTTCTGGTGATTTTGGTGCCATTTCAGGTGTTTCTGGTACTACAGTATTTTCAGCTTTCTTAGCGATAATACGTGTGCCAACGAAACGATCAAATGAGTAACCAGCGTATTTTCCAAATGGTTTTGCTAATTCTGTCAAGGCTGCTTCTTTTGCTTCTTTTGGTGTTGCAAAATTACCAAGTGCTACTGTCTCACCAGTTTTATCTAATACTAATGAGTAAGCATTTGTAGTTGGTGTTTCAACTTTTTCAGCTGGAGTTAATGACATCATAGGAGCTACTTTACTATAGACGTAAACAACTCGAGTATCGCCTTCTTTAGTTGTTCCAACTTCTGGAGCTGATCCTTCTTGAACCATCTTGAAAGCATATTCTTGTCCGTTAACTGTTAAGTTATCAAGACGAAGTGGAATTGTGTTGTAATCAAAGTCTTTTTGACCTTGAGAAACTGCAACTGTTTCGCGAAGGACATTACCTTCAGTATCAACGTAAGAAACTAATACATTGGCATTGTATTTTTCAGCATTTGAAGCTTTTAATGATTCAATGATAGAATCTTTAAGTGAATTAACACCTTCAACTGTATTAGCTGAATCAATTTTATTGATGTAAAAATCTGAAGCACCCTCTGATTTTAGAGCAGATTTGGCAAGTGATTTAGCATCTTCTAATGCATAATCTTTTACAGTTTTTACTTCCCCTCCAGTAATATCGTTCAAACCATCTGAGATTCCTGAAGCATTATTAGCTAATTTTGTTTCTTCAACTTCACTATTTATTGTTGTTAATTCATCAATTGAAGTTGCTTCAATCATTTTTTCTTCAAAATCAGATTTTTGTTGATCTGTAAGTGAAGTGTCAGCGTATAGACGAGTAATATCCTCTACTTTAGCATCTTGTAATCGTTCTGTTTCAGTAGCAATAGCTGTTTCTGCTTCTACTTTAGTCAAATTTTCAGCATCTGATGTTACTTTTGCTTCAACAGCAGCTTTATCTTTCAGTTCTTGTTGTACATGTTGTACATCTTGAACTGCTTGATTCAATAATTGGTTTACAGCAGAAACTGAAGTTGCATTAAAAATAGCATCCGTTGCTTCATTAACAATTCTTGTAATTTCAGGATCAACTACATCTGTACCAAGTTGTTTTAGTTTTTCTAAAGTAGCAAATTGTGCATCTTTTACTTTACTTGGATCAACATTATCTTTCTCAGCTACATCATTTGCTACATTTTCCCATGTATTTGCAAACTTATCCTCAGCAGATGAAGCTTCATTTGCAGTTAACGTTGTGTTTTCATCTAATCCTGTTGTTGCATCAGCGTGGATAGTTGCATTACACACAATAAAAGCTGCCGATACAGAAGCAAGACAGTAGGCAGATTTTCTTAAAAAGTATTTAACCTTTTTTCATCTTTTCCCCTTTTAACATTTTCTAAACAATCTTATTGTTAAGAGTAAGTAATATTTTTATGTGAAATTATCCTAATATAAATTTCATTTTTATTATACACCTTAATTTTTTATAAATAAACATTAAAAGTAATGTTTTTAAAAATTTAATGTTTTCTTTCCATTTTCATCTTTATTTCATATTTGGATGAGTTCTTTCAATATTAATAATGCTATTTTGAAAGGAAGTAACTTATCTTGGTTTAATAAAAAAAGCATCTCTTTTTTTAAGAAATACTTGATAATTTTTTATTTAAAAATGAATAAGACATTAAAAAACCGACTTATTGTAAGTCGGTTTTATCTTAGAGTTCGGCAATTTGGTATAATTCAACTTCTGCAAGTGTCTCAGAACCAAACATATTAATCAATAATTTTACTTTGTTATTTTCAATCTCAACTACGCGACCTTCTTGTCCCATAAAGGCACCATCAATGATTTGAACAACGTCACCTTCTTTAATATTGGTATCAAAGACATCAACCGTTTGTCCCATAGAAATTAAGATAGAACGAATTTCTTCCTCCAACAATGGTGTTGGTTTAGAACGGTTACCATGTGAACCCACAAAACCTGTAACATTTGGCGTATTACGAACAACAAACCAAGCTTCGTCAGTCATCACCATTTCAACGAGAACATAACCTGGAAAACGATTTTCTTCAACTTCTTTCGTTTTTCCATTTTTTTCGACATTAACTGTTTGTGTTGGGATTTCCACACGTAAGATATTGTCAAGCATATTATAAGTTTGGGCACGTTGAAGTAAGTTTTCTTTGACTTTATTTTCATAACCTGAGTAAGTTTGTAAAACAAACCAACCTTTATCAAAAGAATCTAACATTAGCATTTCCTTTCATTATAAAAAAGCCTCCTTAGGCTTTCTTGTGCGACTTTTTCATTTAAATTATAATAGATTTCAAAACAAGTGTCAATGAATTACCGTTGTTTAGTCCAGTAAAAAACCAGCCTAGAGGCTGGTTCACTTAATGACATTAAAATAAATCAAGTAGTTTAACAACTCCTGTTGAGAGTACTTTGTCAAATATATAAATGACAACAGTGAAAAAGAGTGTGTATTCAAGCACTGAAAGAAAATCTTTCCAGCGTTGTTTGCGGTCTGGCCATGTTGTGTCCTTCAGTAATCTGAAGGTGCCGCTGATAAATTTCACGAGCTTCATCCTTTCTTTTATCTTGTTTCTTTATGCAAGGTATATTTTTTACAATATTTACAATACTTATTAACTTCTAGACGCGTTGGTTTTGGATTACTGCTCACTCCGATAGAGTAGTTGCGACTCCCACATTCGACGCACGCTAGGCTTGCTTTTTTCTGTGCCATAATCCCTCCGTAGATGTTATTGTAGCATGCTTCTATCGTTTTAGCAAGTTATCTAAAGTAGTCTTTAATGCTATTCCAAAGTGATTGTGCATCTTCTTTTATACCAGATTTGTCTACTGCATCATTGAGTTTTTTCGTCGCATTTGATGCTGATTCTTTCAAGTCATCGATGATACTTCTAGACTCCGTCGCCGTCTCATTTGTACTATCATTTGCCCGATAAATAGGATCAATTCCATTTTGGAAATAGGCATTTTTCACATCAAACAGCGTGCCTTTTGTATATGGCAATATATAGGAAGCTTGTGTACTAAAAATCTGAGATGCTGTTCCTGCACTAGAATCTGTCAAATAATGATGTTCATCTGTTTTATTAAAACCTATCCACTGACTTATGACAACATCTGGTGTGTACCCAATGACCCATTGGTCACCTGTTAGATCTGAGTTAAAATCTGTTTCGGTTGTCCCAGTTTTACCAGCCAATGTGTATCCATAAACATTGGCATTAACAGCAGAACCATTTGAAAAGGTTCCAAGCATCATGCTTGTCATCTTATCAGAGACTGACTGACTAATCACGCGCTTCGATCTATCCGTATAGGTTTTAACCGTTTTACCACTTGCAGTTTCAATTTTTGTAATCAAGTGAGCTGTATGCATAACGCCATTATTAGCAAAAGTAGAATAAGCTTGCGCCATCTCAAGAGGATTTGTTACGACACCACCACCTAAAGCAACTCCAAATTCTTTTTTAACATTAGACATATCAAGACCAAACTTATTTCCATAAGTAAATGCCTTGTTTATTCCAATTTGATTTAAAACAGACACGGCAGGAATATTGTAAGAGTTTGCTAATGCTTGATACATAGGAACATCTTCGGATTCATAATTTGCATAGTTATGTGGTTCATAGCCATTAAAATTAGTAATTTGGTTTGGTAACTCTTTAGAAATAGACCACCCCTCAGCAATTGCTGGAGAATAAACAACTAAGGGTTTGATACTTGAAGCTGGGCTTCGTTTTGCCTGAGTAGCATAGTTAAAACTTCTAAAAGTTGGGTTCTCTGTACTACTTACTCGTCCTACTAATCCCCTTACCCCGCCAGTTTTTGGATCTAAAGCAACACTTGCACCTTGTGCTGTGGTACCATCGTAGTCAGAAGTTGGAAATAGAGCAGTATTATCAAAAGTAGTCTGCATACCAGTCTGATAATTTTGATCTAGTTCTGTATAGATTTTGTAGCCATTGTTAACCAAATCTTTTTCTGATATTCCATATTTGGAAATGGCTTCGTTGACTACAGCATCAAAATAGGATGGGTAATTGTAATCATTTGTTTTACCAATGTAATTATCAGACAAGCGATTCCCAATACCTATTTGTTTTGCTTGATTTGCTTGACTTTGAGTAATTTTTTTAGCATCTACCATGGCCTGCAAAACAGTGTCTCGTCTCGCTGTGGCATTTTTTATGGAATAAATAGGATTGTATATTTCAGGTCCTTTTAGCATGCCAGCTAAAACAGCAGATTCATCAACTGTCAGATTTGCTGCACTAGTCCCAAAATACTTTTGACTAGCATCTTCAACACCCCATACACCATTACCAAAGTAAGCATTATTGAGATACATGGTTAAGATTTCTTTTTTACTGTATTTTTTAGTCAACTCCAAAGCTAAGAAAAACTCTCTTGCTTTACGTTTGATCGTCTGATCCTGACTCAAATAAGCATTTTTTGCCAATTGTTGGGTAATGGTTGAGCCACCACCGAAGTGACCTGCAGTGATTACAGCAAGTAAGAACCGTTTTATATTGATACCATTATTTGTGTAAAATGTTCTATCTTCAGTAGCGATAACGGCATTTTCAAGATTATCTGAAATTTTGTCTAATTCGACATAAGTTCCTTTTTGACCTGATAATCTACCTGCGTATTTATTCTTATTGTCATAAATCATAGTTGTCGCTTTCAAGGCAGACTGCAAGTCTGATACTTTAGCAGTCTTTGAAAGGTAAAACAGATAAGACCCCATTGTCAAGATAAATAATGAAATGGCAATGATTAAAATTTTCCCAATATGGTATCTTCTCCAAAAACGTCTTATTGGATGTTGTGGAGAAGGAACAAAATGCCTGAATGTCTCAATCCAGGCTGGGTAAGTCTTTTTTTCTTCTGTATCATAATGACTTCTGGTATAGCCTTTTCTTGACTCATTTTTTGATACTTGTTCTTCTTTAGATTCTTGGCTAAAGGAATACGCTTTTGTTTCCTCAAAATTCTCTTCTTGATGCTTCTTGATCGCCTTTTGATTTGAATGACGTGGGCGATCAGGAAAAAATTTCTTTTTTAATAATGTCAATAAATACATATGTCAAAATTAACTGTTATTTAAACGGCTTTCCTTATTTTATAGTAATGGTTTTTGAGTATGCCATAGCATCAACCTGGAATTGCATTCCATTTTCACCACCACTGTGTGCAAACTCAGTTTGAATTGATTTTCGAGCAGGGAATTTTCCATCAAAACGTTCTTTAATAACCTTCTCCATAATAGAGACATTCCAAATATCTCTAAACAGGCAATCCATTTTGACCACTGCTTCTAATGTTAATCCTACTAAACCAAGTCGACGTTCTAACTCATCAAAAGCACCATTGATTTGTGCTTCAATAGACTCTCCGACAGGTCCTGTACAAAAGTTAATGAAATAAAAATCACCAGCACCAACTAATCCTGTGTAGGCAGATTCATCACTAACATCATATCTTGTAATACTTTTCATTTCTTTCCCTCATCCAAATTTAAACTCTTTTTTTTAACAATACTTTATTATAACAATTTCTTAAAAAAACAACCTTAAAAAAGCTATTTTTTGTCGCTTTTTTCCTTCTTTTTTCCATAAATTATGAAAAAAATAATGGTATAATAAATAAAAAACATTGACTTGTTATTAATAAGCAGACTGTATACTTGAGAGGATATTTGATATGAATAAATTTGATGCATTTAAAGAAACATTATCACCAGAAAGTTTAAAAGAAATTTACGATGAAACGAAATTAGAAGTTGCCGATGAAGAGTTAGAAGGAACTGAAGCTTTCTCTGCTGCGATTGCGACTCAAATGGCCATCAACTTAGTGGATAAATACCAAGCTTGGTTAAATGATAGCGATAATGAACAATGACATTTGAAATAGGATTTCAAAACCCATATCCTGAATCCACAGTTAAAACTTTGCTGGAGGATTCTTTACTCATTCCACGTAAAGTCAGACATTATCTAAGAACAACTAAGCATATTTGGATAAACGGACACAATATTAATTGGCAAACTGTCGTCAAACCTGGTGATTTGATTAAACTTTATTTTGAAGATTCTGTCTATCCTGAAAAGAAAATCCTTTGGGGAGATAGTCATAAAATAGACTGTCTTTACGAAGATGAACACTTGATTGTTGTCAACAAACCTGAGGGCATTAAAACGCATGGCAATGAACCTAACGAGATTGCTTTATTAAACCATGTGTGCGCTTATACAAAGCAAACTTGTTATGTTGTTCATCGTCTAGATATGGAAACAAGTGGTGCCATCTTATTTGCCAAAAATCCCTTTATTTTGCCTATCTTAAATCGTCTTCTAGAAAATAAAACCATTTATCGGGAGTATTGGGCAGTAACCGAAAGACCATTTGATTCTAAAACGGTCGTCTACAAAGATAAAATCGGGCGTCACCGTCACGATAGACGAAAACGTATCGTGGATCAAAAATACGGTCAGAATGCTATTACTGAGGTCAGGTTACTTAAAAAAGGAAGTCATGTCAGTTTGATTAATTGCCGTTTAAAAACCGGACGCACCCATCAAATTAGAGTTCATCTAGCTTATCATAGACATGCTATTATTGGTGATCCACTATATGCTACTGAAAAAGCTAGTCGTTTAATGTTACACGCGCATAGATTAAGTTTTATCCATCCATTATCACTTGAAAAAATTAGGGTAAATGCAATCTCAGATTCATTTGAAAAAATATTAGCTACTTACTTTTAAAAGAGCATACCACAAGGATATGCTCTTTTTTTATTTCTTACTAAGTTCGGGACCAGTCATTGGTTTATCATAGTTAAAGTCTGAATTGATACTTGTTTGCCAGATAATAATTTTAATTTTTTGATCATTAATCTGTATACCATAAGCATATTTAACACCAGCACCACCAATTCCACTGGTAATAAAGGCACTTGTGTCAGTACACGAATCATAATGATAAAGGTAATTATGATTTCCTTTATCTTCAAGCGAGGTTACTTTAGCAGTCTTGGTCTCATCAGGTATTTTCCCATCTTTTTGATGGATTTTACGAGTAATCGTCCCGTCTTTTGCAAAAGTCATTTCCACTTCTAATTCATTCTGAGTTCCAGTCCAAGTCCCAATCAGTGATTCTGGAAAAACACTTTCAGCTTTAACTTGGTTATCTTCTTTTGTCACATTTAGTTCTTGTTGGCCTTTTTGTGTCACAATATAAGACTGACCAGATTTTTTTAATACTAATTGTCCTGAAATATCCTGAACAACATGACCAATTGTTCCTTTCTCAGAATCTGTTGCTTTATCATAAAAGAAGTCATAGACAGCGGTGAAGTTAACTTGATAGCTGTTTTTACCTATTTGAGTCAGACTTGTTAGATTGATATTTGGAATATTAAAACTTGAAGCCTTCCGACTATCAGTACTCATCCTTGATTTAACACTATCTTTTAGACCTATATAAAATGGATTTGACGTCCCACCTTCAAAAATGGATTCTATATTTGCGGCATCTTGACCGCTGTTAACATATTGAATAAGTTGGTTAAAGATAGTTACTAACTGTTGTCCTGCAGTTTCATTATTCAATAGATTTGTTGCATCTAAAGAAACTGTCGCATTATCATCAATACTTGAAATATCTTTTTTCTCTGACAATAATGAACCATCAGAAAAGTTTTTCTCCACATAAGCTTTTGCAGAATCTGTTAAGGGATACTCTTTTACTTGATACTGTCCCTCTTTTAAACTACCAATACGTGTTTTATCAAAATAAAGCTCTCCCTCACCCAAATTACTGGTGACGGTGAAATTTTTAAATGTTACTGTCAAATCAAGAGTTGTATTTTCACCATCAAAATCTTTGCTGACTTCAATAGCCTGGTTTTTATATTGTCCAGATAATTTTGCAGTATAATTAGCCTTAGGAATATGATTGACTTTAGTACTGAAATCTTCAGAATTAGAAGTGGTAACTTTTTTTTGATTCAATAGAATATCAACATTTGGAACATTTGTTTTCAGAGTTAAAGAAATAGGTTTAATAGCTACACGATAATCTGGAAAAATGAAAAATCGTCTACCGACACTGACCATATACCTGTCATCACCGGATTGAGCTAATTTTAGTTCCGTTTTAAGAGTATCGGCCTGGCTTGAAGTCAAATGTTTGTAGTTGGCAAATTGAGCTTCATCATTTGTTACTTGTTTTTTGGTATCAGACCAAACAAGATACTCTTTAATATTTTCAAAAGTATCTCCATTTGATTTTTTGTAAGCATTAATAAAACGATTCATTTGATTGGCTTTTGAATAATAAAAACCACCCCATGCTATTAAAAGGACTGCAATAATAGCAGTAACTATGGCAACGATTTTGATTGATTTACGTTGTAATAGTTTTTTCATATCATTTCTCACTTTCTTTTCCAATCACTCTCATTATAACAAAAAGCTAATTGAGATGCTTAGGAAAAGACAAGAAAACACCTGGTCTTAAAAAGTCAGGTGTTTTCGGGAGATTTTATGAAAAATTTTAGGATAAATATAGTATAACCAGGCTTACTTAAAGAAAACTTAAATAATATTACTTTTTAATTTTAAATATACCTTTTTATGCTTAAGCTTTTTTAGGAAAAATTTCCTATACTATCTTTACTCCTAAATTAAAACTTTTCTTTTTCGAAAGAGTCCATCCCTAGATGGGCTTTTTTATTGTAAAAAACAAAAAGAAGCAATTAATTGCTTCTTTTTTACATCATTCCACCCATCATAGATGGATCCATTCCTGCTGGCATACTTGGTGCTGCAGGTTCTGGTTGATTAGCAACAACTGCTTCAGTTGTCAAAATCAAACTAGCAACTGATGCGGCATTTTGTAAAGCAGAACGAGTCACTTTTACTGGATCAATAATTCCAGTTTCAATCATATCAACCCATTCACCATTTGCGGCATTAAAACCAGTACCTAGAGGACTATTTTTCAATTTATCAATAATGACAGAACCTTCAAAACCAGCGTTGTAGGCAATTTGACGAACTGGTTCTTCTAGAGCACGAAGAACAATATTTCGTCCTGTTGCATCATCACCATCAAGTTCCAAACTAGCAACTTTTTCAATAACATTGACAAGTGCTGTTCCACCACCTGCTACGATTCCTTCTTCAACAGCAGCGCGTGTTGCATTTAGAGCATCTTCAATGCGTAATTTCATTTCTTTTAATTCTGTCTCTGTTGCAGCACCAACTTTAATCACTGCCACACCACCTGATAACTTAGCTAAACGCTCTTGTAATTTTTCACGATCAAAGTCAGAAGTAGTTGTTTCTAATTGAGATTTGATAAGACTTACACGATTTGAAATGGCTTCTGTACTACCAGCTCCTTCAACAATAACTGTATTATCTTTATCAACTGTAATGCGTGCTGCTTGACCAAGTGCTTCCATTGTAGCATCTTTCAAATCAAGGCCAAGATCTTCGGTAATAACTGTTCCACCTGTTAAAATGGCAATATCTTCCAGCATCGCTTTACGACGATCACCAAATCCAGGTGCTTTAACAGCTACGACATTAAATGTTCCACGAATTTTATTTAAAACTAGGGTTGGGAGTGCTTCACCATCAACATCATCAGCAATGATTAAAAATGGACGATTTGTTTTTAAGACTTCCTCTAACAATGGAAGAATATCTTGGATATTTGAGATTTTCTTATCAGTGATTAAGATATATGGATTTTCTAGGTCAGCAACCATTTTTTCATTGTCAGTTACCATATATTGAGATAAGTAACCACGATCAAATTGCATTCCTTCAACAACTTCTAATTCTGTTTCCATACCACGTGACTCTTCAATAGTGATAACACCATCATTACCAACACGTTCCATTGCTTCAGAAATATAGTCACCTACTTTTTCAGATCGTGACGAAACTGCAGCTACTTGAGCAATTGCCTCTTTACCTGATACAGGTTGTGCGATAGCTTTCAATTCTGAAACAGCGGTTGCTGTTGCTGCTTCAATCCCACGACGGATTCCAATTGGATTTGCTCCAGCAGTGACATTTTTAAGCCCTTCACGGACAATTGCCTGTGTTAAAACAGTTGCTGTTGTTGTTCCGTCACCAGCAATATCGTTAGTTTTTGATGCAACTTCAGAAACCAACTTAGCACCCATGTTTTCAAAATGATCTTCTAATTCAATTTCTTTGGCAATTGTGACACCATCATTTGTGATCAATGGTGAACCAAATGCTTTTTCTAAAACAACATTACGCCCTTTGGGACCTAAGGTTACTTTGACTGTATCTGCTAGCATATCAACACCTCGAACCATTGCTGAACGAGCATCTGCTGAAAATTTAATATCTTTTGCCATATCTAATTCCTTCTTTACTCTATTTTTTCAATTTAATGTTTTAAGCTAAAACAGCTAAAACATCTGATTCTCTAACGATTGTCACTGTTTCATCGCCATCTTTTACAGTTAGGCCACTTCCTACTGCTAATACAACTTTGTCGCCGACTGTTAAATCAGTCGGAATAACTTCGCCCGTTAGTGTCCTTATACCAGTCTCACTTACCGCTACAACAGTAGCGATTTGAGTATCTTCTTTATGAGTACCTGCTAAAACAAAGCCACCAACTGTCTGTTCTTTTTCTTCTTCAATTTTTACGACAACACGATCACCTAATGGTTTTAACATGTTTAGACCTCCAATAATTTCTAGTATCTAGCACTCTTTAGTAACGAGTGCTAATTTCTGTATCTATTTTATCACTTGGTCAAAAATAGTCAAGAAAAAAGAGCTTATTTTTAATAAGCTTTTTTCTCAATATGTAAATTTTAATTTTCCTTTTGAAACACCAATTGTTAAGCTATCTCCAGCTTTTATTTCTTGTGAAAGAATCAATTCTGATAACGTATCTTCTACTTGTGTTTGGATTGTCCTTCTCAGTGGTCGAGCACCCATTTCAACATCATAACCATCTTGAGCCAGATGTTTTAGAGCAGAAGGTTGAAATTTTAGCCTAATACCTTTTTCTGCTAGATTACTAATAAGGGGTTGAACCATGATTTTAACAATATCTTTAATATCTGTTTCAGATAAGTTATGAAATACAATCTTTTCATCAATACGATTGATAAATTCTGGTCGATAGGCTTTTTTAAGTTCTTCCATAATCCGTTTTTCCATCGCCGAATGATCAAATGAAATATCTTTCGCACCGAAGCCAACTGTTTTATCATCTCGAATTGCTGTTGCCCCAAGATTACTTGTCATGATAATGATGGTATTTGAAAAGTCAACTTTACGACCTCTACTGTCTGTTAAGACACCGTCATCAAGAACTTGTAGAAGGACATTAAAAATATCCGGATGTGCTTTTTCAACTTCATCAAAGAGTAAGACTGAATAAGGATTATTTCTTACTTTTTCTGTCAATTCACCGCCTTCATCATAGCCAACATAGCCTGGAGGTGCTCCATTTAATCGACTGGCGGCAAATTTTTCCATATATTCAGACATATCAAAACGAATCAAAGCTGATTCATCATCAAATAGCACTTCTGCCAATGCCTTGGCCAATTCTGTCTTACCAACACCTGTTGGACCTAAAAACATAAAAGAACCAATTGGGCGTTTTCCAGTGCGAATACCAGATTGATTACGTCGGATTGCTTTAGAAATTGCTGAAACAGCATCATCTTGACCAATAACTCGTTTATGGAGTTCTTTTTCAAGTTGTAAATATTTACGACTATCTGCTTTTGTTAATTTTTCAAGAGGAATGCCAGAAAGCTTACTTAGCGTTACCATAATATCCTCAGACGTCACTGGAGTATGTGTCTTTTCTTTTTTCTCATTTGTTGATTTAATAAGCTTTGCAACTTTCTTATAGTCACCAGAAAGGATTGCTTCATCAATTGGACTTAACAAAGGTTCTTGAGATTTTTTAACAAGACCTTGGACAGTCGCACTCGCTTCATCTAATAAATCAATTGCTGAATCCGGTAAGTTTTTACTGGTTAAATACCGTTTTGCTGCTTTAACTGCTGTCAATACAGCATCATCTGATATGGTTACATGATGATAATCTTCGTAAGATGATTTGAGACCCAATAAAATTTGATAAGCATCATCAAGACTTGGCTCTTCAATTAAAACTTTTGCAAAACGACGAGATAATGCCGCATCTTTTTCAATATGTTTTTGATACTCCTCTTGTGTTGTTGCACCTATCATATGAAGTGTTCCTCTAGAGAGAGCTGGCTTTAGAATATTTGCGGCATCTAAAGTACTATCAATACCACTCCCTGAACCCATTATGGTGTGTAACTCATCAACAAAGAGAATAATGTTGCCGTCAGATTCAATGTCATCAATAATCTGATTCATTCGTTCTTCAAAATCACCTCTGAACCTCGTTCCTGCAACAACACTCATCATATCAAGCTCTAACACTTTCATATCTTGAAGTTCGTAAGGAATAGCTCCAGTTGCAATACGCTGTGCTAAACCATAAGCTAGAGCAGTTTTACCAACCCCAGCATCACCAACTAAAACAGGGTTGTTTTTTGTTTTTCGGCTTAAAACTTGAACCATACGAGACACTTCTTTATCACGACCAATAACTGGCTCTAAACGTCCCTGTCTTGCCATTTCAGTTAAGTCTCTAGTGAAATCTGATAAGTCTCCTGCTGTTATAGGGGGTTTCATCATGTCAGAAAATGAACCTGCAGTTTTATTTTTCTTCGGTTTACGTAATTCATGGATAGCTTTTAAATGTTCCTTTGTAAAACCAGCATGCTTTTCAACAACCCGACGTAAATCAATAAGACGAGGCTCATTATTTCCATCATCTTTTACTCTAAAGCCAACGATTTCTAACAATCTCGTTGCTAACAAATCTGGAGTAAAAAGCATTGAAAATAAAACATGTTCTGAACCAATTGCATTGGAACCAGTAATTTGTCTAATAGCATCTGAGAAACGCAAGATTTCAGTTAAAGCTCTAGATTGGGGAACTAATTGAATATCTGAACCAACTTCTTGTGGCACTTTACCTAAAGCTAAAATTGCTGCCGCTTCATATTCTTCTGGTGAAAATTTTGAATCAAATTCTGAAAAAACAAGACCTGCTAAAGAATCTTCTGCGGCTACCATAGCTAATAATATATGCCAAGTTTCAAGGTATAAACTTCTATAACGAGCTGCTTGAAATTGTGCTCGTTTAAATATTTCTTGCATTTTGTATGAATAATCACTCATAGATGGAATCCTTTTCTATCTAATCTTTGTAAAATTTTTCGTAACATACGTGACCGTATTTTTGGAGCGTCTGCACCCAAGACATCATCTGAAGCTGTCGCTAAGATAAGGTTTCCCTCACGTTCACTGATAATAGATTCATCAAACAAAAGTTGAATCACATCCGTGAAAACCTGTTCACTGACTTGATCACTAACATTTGTTAGTAAGTTACCAAACATATGATGTCTATCAGAAAAGTGGACTCTGGCTATTCTAATGTAACCTCCTCCACCACGTTTACTTTCAACAACGTATCCTCTACTCTCTGTAAAGCGGGTTTTAATAACATAATTAATTTGACTAGGAACGACTCGAAAAGTATCCGCTAAATGTGACCTTTTGATTTCAGCTATGCCTGATTGTGCCAAGAGTTCTTTGATATATTCTTCAATATTATCAGAAGTATTTTTTGTAGGCATTTTGTCACTCCTTTTCTCTTTCTTTGACTAAAACTGACTATTAATCACATTATAGCAGAATTCTATCTTTTTTAAAAATGAAATACTTTTTCTAATGTTATTTTATTATCAGATATTTTTACTTGTTAACTATCAGTTGTATTCCTTTTCATTCTAAGATAAAATAGAGTTGGATATATGACGAAAGGTTTTTTTACAATAATTTATGAATTATCTCATTACATTTTTAATTTCAATGATTCCTCTTGTTGAATTAAGAGGAGCTGTGCCTTACGCCATTGCAACTGGTATTCCTATGTGGCAAGCTTTAGCTATAGGAGTAATCGGTAACATGCTTCCTGTTCCAATTATTTTCTTTTTTGCACGCAAAGTTTTAGAGTGGGGAGCAAACAAAGCATACATTGGTAAATTCTTTACTTGGTGCTTGAAAAAAGGACATAGTGGTGGTCAAAAATTAGCAGCTACCGCTGGTGAAAAAGGACTCTTTATTGCCTTGATTCTTTTTGTTGGTATTCCACTTCCTGGAACAGGTGCCTGGACGGGTACCTTAGCTGCTAGTATTTTAGATTGGGAATTTAAACAGAGTGTTATTGCAGTAATGCTTGGCGTTATTTTAGCTGGTATTCTTATGGGAACTCTAACAACCGTTGGACTTAATTTAGTGATGCCATAATCACTTGGAGGGACTTATGATTTCTATACTTTTTGATAAAACAAATCAGCGAGCTATTGCTTTAGATGATAATAAAGAAATTGGAGAATGCACTTTTATAGCTAATAATGGCATTTGGACAATCAATCATACTATCGTTGATTCAAACTATCAAGGTCAAGGTATTGCACGTCGATTAGTTGACCAAGTTGTGTCTCAAGCACGACTCAATCAAATAAAAGTCAGCGCAACTTGTTCATATGCACAAAAACTTTTTGAAAAAGATGAAACTTATACAGATATCTTAGCTAACTAGAAACTTCGGATTTTTCTGAAGTTTTTTCAAATTAAGGAGAAAATGATGAGTATTGTGATAGCTGTTGATTCTTTTAAAGGAAGCTTATCATCACTTGATGCTGGCTTAGCTATAAAAAAAGGCATATTAAAAGCTGATACTAACGCTGAAATTATTGTTAGACCAATCGCAGATGGTGGTGAAGGAACAGTTGAAGCACTGACTCAAGATATGGGTGGAAAAATCATAACAAAGACTGTGACAGGTCCACTTGGCCAAAAAGTTTCGGCTACTTATGGATTTATTGAACATCAAAAAACAGCTATCATTGAAATGGCAACTGCTTCAGGACTAACTCTGATTGCCACAGAACACCGAAATCCCCTATTGACAACAACATATGGACTAGGGGAATTAATAAAAGATGCGATCAAAAAAGGTGCTCGACATTTCATCATAGGTATTGGTGGTAGTGCTACAAATGATGGTGGTATTGGTATGCTTCAAGCCCTTGGCTTTACACTTGTAGATAAAAATGATAAAGCTGTTTCGCGTGGTGCTCTAGGACTTAAAGAACTCCACAAAATAGATATCACTACTGCTATTCCTGAATTGAAAGAATGTGATTTTAGTATCGCTAGTGATGTCACTAACCCCTTAACAGGAAATAATGGAGCCAGCCGTGTCTTTGGCCCTCAAAAAGGAGCAAATCCTGAAATGATTTTAAAAATGGATACTTGGCTAGCAAATTATGCACATTTAGTTAACCAAGATGTAAAATTGATATATTCAAATACACCAGGTAGTGGTGCAGCTGGGGGGTTAGGTTTTGCGTTTATGGCTTTTTTTAAGACGACCTTAGAATCAGGAATTGATCTCATCTTAAGAAAAACAAACCTTAGGACTTATCTTGAAAAAGCAGATATTGTTATAACTGGAGAAGGTAAACTTGACTCTCAGACTAGCATGGGAAAAGCACCTATCGGCATCGCCAAACTTGCAAAATCCTTCAATAAACCTGTGATTGCTTTTTCAGGAATAGTAACAGCTGAAGCTAATAGGTGTCATACAGCTGGTATTGATGCTTTTTTCCCTATTTTAAGAGACATTACAACACTAGAACAGGCTCTCAAACCAGAAGTTGCTAAAAATAACCTAGAAAATACTAGCGAACAAGTTTTCAGACTAATCAACATATTTCAGAAGTAAAAATAGTTAAGCTCAAACAAAAGAACTATTTTAGCTTACACTTACTATATATATACAAAAATAAAAACCTTGATTTAACAAGGTTTTTTCAATGTCATTAGTTAATTGTCGAAATGTATATCATATGTCATAAATATTAGACGGTTAATCATGACTATTTGCATAGTTCATTTAATATTTAAGGAAAGCCCTAATAATGTTACTTATTTTCATTAAGATCTTCTTTCGTAAGTCCACATCGCTTATAATCATTAATAGTGGTAATGCTTAACTGCTAATCTCATTTTTTTATTAATGTTTATTAATTTTTATTTATTTTTTTAAATAATTGTTAATAATATGGATTTTATATTGTATAATAAATTGATAGAAAGGAATAAGATAGAAAAGACAAACTAAAACCACCAAGTATTAAAAAATCATTAATGGTCCGCTTAAACCTATATTTTTTTAATACTTGAGTGGAAAATTGAAATCGGATAGTCAAACGACTATCCTCCCCAACCTGGGGATTTGTCTTAACTATATCAAACTATTATATGAAAGTAAAGTTTAGAATCATAAAACAGCCATTTGATTGGAAAGCACTATTAGCTTGGATTGTTGTCATCTCACTAATCGTTTATTTAATTTGGAGATAACTATGGAAAAAGCATTAACACCCCAACAAAAAGCATGTAAAAATTGGAATGCTAAAAATAGAGAACATCGTAATTATTTAACTAAGAGGTCTAGTGCCCGAAGTTTTATCAGGAATAATGCAACTCTTGAAGATTTGGATGAGCTGGAATTACTAATTAAAGAACGAAAAAAATCCATTTAGTTATTTAATAATGAAATAATTGATTTAACCAATATATCATTCTGTCATTGATTATAATGACAAATACTATTTTGTTTATATTGAAAACAAGTGAGAGTCACAACCTTTCATGATTGAAATCAAAATGTGTGGTAATGAACAATGAACAAATTACCAGATTAAGACCTGACAACCATTAATACAAGCAGTTCAATAATTATTTGAACTGCTTTGTTTTATTTCAAATGTCCTCAAATATTAATTCTATTTCCAGATTTTCCTAAATAGCTAATCCAACGGTAACCATTTGCTGAGATTTTACTATCGTATTTAACAGTCTGACTTTTTTTATAGCTTGCTGCAATCTCACCTTTTAAGTTTGGTGAACGTCTTACATTAATTTCTTGAACTTCAAGAGTAAACTCTCCTTCTTCAGCAATTAATTTAATCTCATTACTAGTTTTTTGATTTGTATTAACGGGTTATTCAATAGAATGATCAAAAATAGTTTCGGAACAATTTAGTCTCGCCCCAAATTCGCCCAAAATTATTTTTATTTTTAACTTTTTTTATCTGTTCAAAAAAATAAAAACCTTGTTTGAACAAGGTTTTTTCAATGTCTTTAATTGACTAAAAGTATTTAAAAAGGCGGTAGACGGATTTGAACCGACGATCAAGCTTTTGCAGAGCCGTGCCTTACCACTTGGCTATACCGCCACAACAGTAATCATTTTAACTTAATTACAACAATTAGTCAAGACAAAATTAGGACTATGATTATATCATTTAAGAATAGTAAATTTATTTTTTCGACATACTGTCTACAATTATCATCTATTTATCGTTCTTTTAAAAAATTGATAAGAAAAACAATTTTTAATTTAATTATATTTTCTAATAAATTAATATTATAGATACTTTATATTGGAGGGTATTTTTTTCATTATTTATAATCATTTTAAATAACTAATTATTCTAAAACTATGAATTGTCAGATAAATAGTAATAAAACAAAGGAAATTGAGCTTTTTTATTTTGGACTTTTAAATCTAGTTTTTTTATAATGACTTTAATAAATTTCAAAGGAGGACATAGAAATGTCATTAGTAGGAAAAGAAATTGCTGAGTTTTCAGCACAAGCATATCATAACGGTAAATTTATTACAGTTACTGATCAGGATGTTAAAGGGAAATGGGCAGTCTTTTGCTTCTACCCAGCTGATTTTTCATTTGTTTGCCCAACTGAACTAGGAGATTTGCAAGAACAATATGAAACTTTAAAATCTTTAGGTGTTGAAGTTTACTCTGTTTCAACTGATACTCACTTTGTACATAAAGCTTGGCATGATGATTCTGATGTTGTTGGAACAATCACATATCCTATGATAGGTGATCCTTCTCATACCATTTCTCAACAATTTGACGTTTTAGGGGAAGATGGCCTGGCTCAACGTGGTACATTTATCATTGATCCAGATGGCGTTATCCAAATGATGGAAATCAATGCAGATGGTATCGGACGTGATGCAAGTACATTGATTGATAAAATTCATGCTGCCCAATATGTTCGTAAACATCCAGGTGAAGTTTGCCCTGCTAAATGGAAAGAAGGGGCTGAAACCTTAACTCCTAGCCTAGACCTAGTTGGTAAAATATAATAAACAGGATTTCAAAGGAGGATTTCAATGGCATTAAATAATGAAATTAAACAGCAATTAGGCCAATACCTTGATCTATTAGAATCTGATATCGTTATAAAAGCTGATTTGGGTAATGATGAGAACTCACAAAAAGTAAAAGATTTTATCAATGAAATCCTTGACATGTCCAATCGTATTACAATGGAAGAGACGACATTAAGCCGTCAACCTAGTTTCACTATCAATCAAAAAGACAATGAAAGCGGTGTTGGATTTGCAGGGCTTCCACTGGGACATGAATTCACATCATTTATTTTAGCACTTTTACAAGTCTCTGGAAGACCACCAAAAATTGAACAGGATATTGTCAACCGTATCAAAGCAATTGATCAGAAACTCCATTTTGAAACATATGCTAGCTTAACTTGTCATAATTGTCCTGATGTTGTTCAAGCATTAAACATCATGTCTGTTTTAAATAAAAACATTTCACACACAATGATTGAAGGAAGCATGTTTCAGGATGAGGTAACCCAAAAAAATATCATGTCTGTTCCGACGGTTTATTTGAATGGTGAAGAATTTACATCAGGTCGTGCTACCATAGAACAATTACTTGAACAAATAAGTGGCCCTCTTTCACAAGATGCTTTTGAAGATAAAGGTGTTTATGATGTCCTTGTTATTGGGGGAGGTCCAGCAGGAAATAGTGCTGCCATATACGCTGCTAGAAAAGGACTTAAGACTGGATTATTGGCAGAAACTTTCGGTGGACAAGTTATGGATACTGTTGGTATCGAAAACATGATTGGAACTTTATACACCGAAGGTCCAAAACTAATGGCACAAATAGAAGAGCACACTAAATCTTATCAAGTTGATATCATCAAGTCACAATTAGCTACCGCTATCACTAAAAAAGATGATATTGAGGTTAGTTTAGCTAACGGAGCTACCTTACATGCTAAGACGACCATCTTAGCTTTAGGTGCCAAATGGCGTAACATCAATGTTCCTGGAGAAGAGGAATTTCGCAACAAAGGTGTTACCTATTGTCCGCATTGTGATGGCCCATTTTTTGAAGGAAAAGACGTCGCTGTAATTGGTGGTGGAAATTCAGGCTTAGAAGCAGCTATTGATTTAGCAGGAATTGCAAAACATGTCTATATTTTAGAATTCTTACCAGAATTAAAAGCTGACCGTGTTTTACAAGAACGTGTTGCAAAAACAAAAAATATTAGTGTTATCACAAACGTTGCCACTAAAGAGATTGTGGGTAATGAGCATGTAGAAGGTATTAATTACGCAGACCGTGACACTGGAAAAGAAGAACATCTTGCTTTAGAAGGCGTTTTTGTTCAAATTGGCTTAGTCCCAAATACTGTTTGGTTAAAAGATAGCGGAATCAATTTAACTGAGCGAGGTGAAATTATTGTCGATAAATATGGTTCAACAAATATTGATGGTATTTTTGCCGCTGGTGACTGTACTGATTCTGCCTATAAACAAATTGTAATTTCATTAGGTTCGGGGGCTACCGCCGCTATTGGTGCATTTGATTACCTTATTCGACAATAATAGAAAGCCTGTTTTTTCAGGCTTTTTTTATCTCTAAAAACCATTGTTAAACTTGTTATTTTTCAATTTTTATGTTATACTTGCAAAGTCGTGTTATCGGCAAATACTCATCTTAAATCAATTGTGAGCTTGTTGCCAATTTGGTTAGCTTGCAAGTCGACGTTTAAGAGAGGAAAAAAACATTTTAAAGGAGAAACTACTCATGGCAGTAATTTCAATGAAACAACTTCTTGAAGCTGGTGTTCACTTTGGTCACCAAACTCGTCGCTGGAACCCTAAGATGGCAAAATACATCTTTACTGAACGTAATGGTATCCATGTTATCGACTTACAACAAACTGTAAAATTAGCTGATCAAGCATACGAATTCGTTCGTGATGCAGCTGCTAACGATGCTGTTATCTTATTTGTAGGTACTAAAAAACAAGCTGCTGAAGCAGTTGCAGACGAAGCTACTCGTGCTGGTCAATTCTACATTAACCACCGTTGGTTAGGTGGAACTCTTACAAACTGGGGTACTATCCAAAAACGTATCGCTCGTTTGAAAGAAATTAAACGTATGGAAGAAGAAGGAACTTTCGAAGTTTTACCTAAGAAAGAAGTTGCACTTCTTAACAAACAACGTGCACGTCTTGAAAAATTCTTAGGTGGTATCGAAGATATGCCTCGTATCCCAGACGTTATGTACGTTGTAGACCCACATAAAGAACAAATCGCTGTTAAAGAAGCTAAAAAACTTGGTATCCCTGTTGTAGCAATGGTTGATACTAATGCTGATCCAGATGATATCGATGTTATCATCCCAGCAAATGACGATGCTATCCGTGCTGTTAAATTAATCACTGCTAAATTAGCAGATGCTGTTATCGAAGGCCGTCAAGGTGAAGATGCAGGTGCAGATTTTGAAACAGAAGGAAAAGCTGATTCAATCGAAGAAATCGTTGAAGTTGTTGAAGGTTCAAACGAATAATCACAATTTTAATCACTAACGGGGCAGAAAAGCAAACCGCTCTGTCTCGTTATTTTTTACAATTTATTTGAAATAACAAAAGAAGCTATAGATGACAATCTTAGATCTTCTATTATATTTATAAGGAGAACTCTCATGGCAGAAATTACAGCAAAACTTGTTAAAGAATTGCGTGAAAAATCTGGTGCTGGTGTTATGGACGCAAAAAAAGCACTTGTTGAAACTGATGGTGACATGGACAAAGCAATTGAATTGCTTCGCGAAAAAGGTATGGCTAAAGCTGCTAAAAAAGCTGACCGTGTTGCTGCTGAAGGTTTAACTGGTGTTTATGTTCATGGTAATTCAGCTGCTGTTGTTGAAGTTAATGCCGAAACAGACTTTGTTGCCAAAAATGCACAGTTTGTTGACCTTGTTAACGAAACTGCAAAAGTAATCGCTGAAGGTAAACCAGCTAACAACGAAGAAGCACTTGCTCTTGTCATGCCAAGTGGTGAAACTTTAGCAAATGCATATGTTAATGCTACTGCTACAATCGGTGAAAAAATTTCATTCCGTCGCTTTGCTCTTTTAGAAAAAACTGACGAGCAACACTTTGGTGCATACCAACATAATGGTGGTCGCATTGGTGTTATTTCAGTTATTGAAGGTGGAGACGATACATTAGCAAAACAAATTTCAATGCATATCGCTGCAATGAAACCAACTGTACTTTCATATACAGAATTAGACCCTCAATTTGTTCATGACGAATTAGCACAATTAAACCATGCTATCGAACTTGACAATGAAAGTCGTGCTATGGTTGATAAACCAGCACTTCCATTCTTAAAATATGGATCAAAAGCACAATTAACTGATGACGTTGTTGCTAAAGCTGAAGAAGATATCAAAGCTGAACTTGCTGCAGAAGGCAAACCAGAAAAAATCTGGGATAAAATTATTCCAGGTAAAATGGATCGCTTCATGCTTGATAACACTAAAGTGGACCAAGCTTATACTTTACTTGCGCAAGTTTACATTATGGATGACAGCAAAACAGTTGAAGCTTACCTTGACTCAGTAAACGCAAAAGCAGTTGCATTTGCTCGTTTTGAAGTTGGTGAAGGTATTGAAAAAGCATCTAATGATTTTGAATCAGAAGTTGCTGCAACAATGGCTGCTGCTCTTAACAATTAATAGTAACTAAAAGCTAGTTTCAAATGAAACTAGCTTTTTTTCTATGCAAAAATTAAAAACACCACCTTTGGGGAAGATGATGTTTAACTGATAATAATTAAGGGGGTAATTATTATCACGTTAATGCTGGGAGGGGACCCTTCTTAACGTTCAACATAATTTCTTTTTGGGGATGGAAATTATGAGTGTTCTTAATGATGTTTATCATACATTATTTCTAATGTATCACCAACATAATACAATAATATAGTAATATTATTAATTTGTCAAGCTTTTTATTAGATTTTTTCTAATTAAATTCAAATTTATACCAACTTATTTTTAGATATTTTTTATGCTTTTACCAAATGATAACCCGTTTTTCTACCGGACGCCACATACCATCCCCTTCTTTGACATCAAATTCTTTATGAAACTCTTCAAAGTTTGTAACCGTGACGTTCGTTCTCCACTGTGCTGGTGCATGAACATCAACACTAGCAAGCATTTGCATATACTCATCACGCGCTTTCATTCGCCATATTGTCGCAAAATTAATAAAGAAATCTTTGACAGAAAAATCGTGGTCTTTCTTAGCTGCTTCTAAAGCACAAGCAACCCCTCCAAGATCTGCAACATTTTCTGATACTGTTAACTTACCATTTACCTTTGCCCCATGACTTTCTAAACCATCAAACTGTTCCACTACTTTATCTGTTTTTTCTTTGAATGCAGCAAAGTCCTCATCCGTCCACCAGTTATTTAGACTCCCATTTTCATCAAACGAAGCACCATTTGTATCAAAGGCATGCGATATCTCATGAGCAATAACCGCTCCTATACCTCCATAGTTAGCAGAAGAACTTTGATTTAATGAGTAAAAAGGAGCTTGTAAAATGGCTGCTGGAAAAACAATTTGATTTTGTTGTGGGTCATAATAAGCATTGACCATATGTGCAGGCATATGCCACTCACTTCTATCAACTGGCTTATTCCATTTACTCCAACTATGTGCAATTGAAATCTTACTTAAATTCCTAGCATTTTCAACTAGTGATTGTGTTGGATCAATGACTTTTTTGGCATAAGTTTCAGGTAATTTCTCAGGATACCCAATGTGTGGCGTGATAACATTTAGCTTAACAATAGCTTTTTCACGAGTAGACTTTTCTAACCAATCTGTTTTCTCTAGGCGTGACTTATAAACATCTATCATTGTTGCAATCTTATGCTCGACATCAGCTTTCGCTTCTGGTGAAAATTTTTCTCCAGCATACCACAATCCTAGTGCTTGATTATAAGGACCAGAAGCAAGGTAATAGGCTGCTTTTTTCTTATCCATTGCTTGTGGTGTCCCTGATAAAGCTCTACTATAAGCTCCTGACTTAATACGAATTTCATCTGTTAAATAAGAATTATAGGCATTAGCTGCTGATAAAACCAACTCAGCTTTTAATAGTTCCCAGTTAGATTCTGAGTAATAGTCAGATGCAAGCTCAGTCCAGAAACGTTCTTCAGGAACAATAATCTTGTCTGGTTTTTGTCCCAGAATCTTTTGGAAAATAGTATCCAATGGAAGTTCAGGTGCTAATTTTGTAAAATCATCCCAATTGTAAGGATGATAAAGTTTTACATACTCAGAACCTTCTTCACGAGATAAGACATATTGTGCCAATTTTGCATCTAAAGTTAAGACCTTATCTAAAATATCTTTAATTTCTTGTTCTGTAAAGCCAAACAAAGGAAGTAATTCCTCTTGGCTTTTTCGCCAAAGTGCTAGAAGTTCTTTTCCTTTTCCTTTTTCATTATCATCATTATAATAAGTTGTATCTGGTAAAATAATACCTGGAGCCTCAGCCCAAAGAACATTTAATTGTGCATTCATAAAATCAGGAGCAACTCCAAATGGAAATTCATTTGGTTTTCCATCTAACTCAAACTCTGCAACCTTTGATGCAAATTCTGAGAAAGATTGTAGATTTTTATATTCCTCAATTAATGGTAATACTGGTGATACTCCTACTTCTTCACGTTTTTGATAATCGGCAGTCATTTTATGAAAGGCAATAAAATGATTTAATATCGTATCACTAGGCTTATTTTCATCAGCTAGCCATTGATCTGTGGTTGACAGCATTAATGCTTCAATTTCATCAGCAAGATCAGAAAATCCTCCTGTCCTTGGTTTATCATCTGGAATAACGGCTGTTTTAGCCCACTCGCCATTGACAGCTTCATAAAAATTATCTTGGTATCTTGTCATTAATATCTCCATTCTAAAATATTTTTAGTGTTCTTATTGTACCAAAAATGATTTGGAAAAGCTCTAAACAACTTATTTCCAAGTAGTACATAAAACATATTTATTTGTTATACTAATAAAAAAGGAGACATCACATGAATCAAAAGAACTTACATTGGGCTACATTAGGGACAGGTGTTATTGCAAATGAATTAGCACAAGCTTTAGAAAGTAAAGGACAAAAACTCTACTCTGTAGCGAATAGAACACATGAAAAAGGAATTGCTTTTGCCAAAAAATATGGAATTGAAAAAGTTTATGACCAGATTGAAGATGTTTTTTCAGACCCAGAGGTTGATATCATCTACATTTCAACGCCACATAATACACATATTGGCTTTTTGAGACAAGCCTTAAGCCATGGCAAACATGTTCTTTGTGAAAAGTCGATTACACTAAATTCCGATGAGCTAGCAGAGGCTATTCAGCTAGCAAAAGAAAATCAGGTTATTTTAGCAGAAGCAATGACCATTTTTCATATGCCAATCTACAAGCAATTAAGTGAAATCATAGATTCTGATAAACTTGGTCCTTTAAAAATGATTCAGCTCAATTTTGGTAGCTATAAAGAATATGACATGTCAAATCGTTTCTTTAATCGTCAACTTGCTGGTGGTGCATTACTTGATATTGGTGTCTATGCACTTTCATTTGTTAGATGGTTTATGTCAGAAACACCCACCCAGATTAGTTCCCAAGTAACATTAGCACCAACTGGTGTTGACGAACAAGTTGGAATCCTATTAGCAAATCCTAAAGGTGAAATGGCAACCATTGCCTTGAGTCTCCATGCTAAACAACCCAAACGTGGAACAATTGCTTTTGATAAGGGGTACATTGAGATTTTTGAATACCCTAGAGGTGATAAAGCTATCATCACTTATACAGAAGATAATCACCAAGAAGTAATTGAAGCTGGTAATACCTCAAATGCCTTAGCATATGAAATTGCCGACATGGAAAAAGCTGTCTTAACAAATAGCAATCAAATGCATCTTAACTATACACAAGATGTTATGAATATTATGACAAGATTACGAAAAGACTGGAAAATGACTTATCCAGAAGAAGAATAAAAAAACAACTCAAAGGTTGTTTTTTTATTTATTACTAATTGCTATAGTTTGATAAGGTTGCAATTCAATTTGCTTACCAATTGGTTTTATATCTTCATAATTTGAAATCAAAACTGAACCATTTTGATATTCTTCTGGAAGGTCTAGTGAAATAACTTCGCCATAAAAATTATTTAACACAAGTAAGTGTTGGTCATTAAGCTGACGTTCAAAGGCATAGACAGATTTGCTATCTTTATAAGCAGCTTTGTAATCGCCTTCAGCAATGATTGGTAAATCTTTACGCAATTGAATTAAACGTTGATAGAATGGGAAGATTTTCCCATTTTTTTCGTTTTGAACATTGATATCTTGATAACTTTTTGCTGGTTTTAGCCAAGGTGTAGCACTTGTAAATCCAGCGTTTTGACTATCATCCCATTGCATAGGTGTTCTAGCATTATCTCTTGATTTTGCTTTGATAATAGTAAAAGCTTCTTCAGAACTCTTTCCTTGGTCTAAAAGGATTTGATAGGCATTTAGACTTTCAATGTCAACATAATCAGACATTGAATCATAATCTGGGTCTATCATCCCAATTTCTTCACCCATGTAGATATAAGGTGTTCCACGAGATAAATGAATCGAAGCAGCTAACATCGTTGCACCTTCATTTCTGAAGTTTTTGATATCTACGAAACGATTTAGTGCTCGTGGTTGGTCATGATTATTATAAAAGAGTGCATTCCAACCATTTCCTTGACTCATGCCTTCACCCCATGAGTGGAATAAATCACGTAAGGTTACAAAATCAAAATCCATAATGGTCCATTTTTGTCCATCTTGATAATCAACCTTCAAATGATGGAAATTAAAGGCCATTGACAACTCTTCACGTTCTGGTGCGGTATACAAAATACAATTTTCAATCGTAGTTGCTGACATTTCACCTACAGTCATAAATGAATCATCTTCACCAAAACTGGCATTATTCAGCATTTTCAAAAAGTCATGCGTAATTGGTCTATCTGTATATGCCGGTTTTCCATCATTAATTGGACAATCTTTTAATTCAGCATCTTTTCCGATTAAGTTAATCACATCAAATCGAAAACCTTTGACACCTTTATCACGCCAGAAATTGACGACTTTAAATAATTCCTCACGAACATTTGGGTTACGCCAATTTAAATCTGCTTGTGTAATGTCAAAAAGGTGTAGATAATATTTTCCAGTATCTCCAAATGGTGCCCAAGCATTTCCACCAAATTTAGAAACCCAATCTGTCGGTTGATCTCTTAAGATAAAGAAATCTTGATAATAGGGATCCCCAGCTAGTGCTTTTTTTAACCATTCATGTTCTGTTGAACAATGATTCAAAACCATATCAAGCATGAATTCAATACCATATTGACGTCCTTTGGCAATCATCTCTTCAAAGTCTTCCATTGTACCAAAATCAGGGTTCACCGCTGTGTAATCTGAAATATCATAGCCATTATCACGTTGTGGACTTGGATAAAAGGGATTTAGCCAAACCATATCAATACCTAGCTCTTTTAAATATGGCAATTTTTCAATAATACCTCTGAGATCACCAACACCATTTCCTGTTGTATCTTTATAAGATTTTGGATAAATTTGATATACAACTTTTCGTTTATCTATTGTCATTTCAATTTTTCTCCTTAAATAAGTTCAGGAACTGTAAACAGTTCCTGATTCTATTGTCATTCAATTGGCTTATGAACTTTTTACAGTCATCACTTCTTGACCAACTGTCACTTGATTTGGTAATTCAATAACATAGTCAAGATTGTAATCTTCTTGGTTTGTTATAACTAATGGTGTTTCAGTTGGGTAACCTTCTTCACTAATAGCTGCAATATCAAATGAGATTAATTTTTGACCTGCACTTACAAGATCACCTTGTTTAACATGAGCAGTAAATCCTTTTCCATCAAGGTTAACTGTGTCCATACCAATATGCATTAATAATTCTAAACCATCATTTGTAACCAGTCCAATAGCATGTTTTGTTGGGAACAACACTGTTATTTGTCCATCAACTGGTGATACTAATTCTCCATTAGTTGGTTGTAGTAAGACACCTTTTCCCATAACACCTTGAGCAAAAACTGGATCAACGGCATCACTTAATGGTTTGACTTGACCTGTTAGTGGGCTTTTGATAATAGTTTCTTTCAAACTTTGAGTTTCTTTTGTTACTGGTGAAGAAACTGGTGTAACCGTGTCTTCTTGAAGTAAGTCATCTTGTTTTTCTTCGTCTTCAACTTTTGTCATAATACCTGACTTACGGAAGAAGAAAGTTAATAAGAATGGTACAACTATAGCTACAATCATACAAATGAAAAATTGAAGCATGTATTTTGTATTAATTGAGATAAATCCTGGTAAACCACCAACACCAATAGCATTAGCTTGTACATTCATAGATGTCGATAAAAGACCTGCAATACCTGAACCAATCATACCAGCTACAAATGGGTAAACGTATTTCAAGTTAACCCCAAAAAGTGCTGGTTCAGTGACACCAAGATATGCTGAGATAGTTGCAGCAAGTGATACTTCTGCAGCACGTTCGTCTTTACGATTCATAAAGTAGAAGGCAAAAACGGCAGAACCTTGAGCAATATTTGATAAAGCAATCATTGGCCAAAGACCCGTAGTACTTGTTGCAGTATCAGCAATCAATTGTGTATCAATGGCGTTTGTCATATGGTGTAAACCAGTAATAACAAGTGGCGCATATAGGGCACCAAAAATAGCACCAAATAACCATTTAACTGGACCAGTAAGACCAGCAAGAACAACAAATGAAATACCTTTACCAATTGTCCATCCAATTGGTCCCAAAACAGTATGTGCTAAGATAATAGCGGGAACTAAAGATAGGAATGGTACAAATATCATTGATATCACTTCTGGAATACGTTTACGCCAAAAGATTTCTAAGTAAGAAAGAGATAGACCTGCTAATAAAGCTGGAATAACTTGAGCTTGATAGCCAATACGATTAACAGTAAAATAACCAAAGTCCCATACCCATTTTTTAGCAATTTCTGATGCAGGCGTGCTAGCAACAGAATAGGCATTCAATAATTGAGGTGAAACTAAACAGATCCCCAAAACAATACCTAAAATCTGTGTTGTCCCCATTTTTCGTGTTACTGACCAAGTAATTCCTACAGGTAAGAAATGGAAAATAGCTTCCCCTGGTAGCCATAAGAAGGCATCTACACCAGACCAAAATTGAGAAACTTCAACAATCGTTTTTCCATGTAAAAATCCCATTGGAACACTATCAATGACATTTCTAAAACCTAAAATCAAACCACCAACAATAATTGCTGGAATAATTGGTGTGAAGATTTCAGCCAGCATCGTCATAACACGTTGAATTGGATTTTGATTACTTTTTGCTGCAGATTTTGCTGCTTCTTTTGAGACGCCCTCAATTCCTGAAACTGCTGTAAAATCATTGTAGAAAATTGGAACATCATTACCAATAATAACTTGGAATTGACCTGCATTAGTAAAAGTTCCTTTTACAGAAGACAATTTTTCAATTGCTTTGACATTTGCTTTATCATTATCATTTAAGACAAAGCGCATACGCGTTGCACAATGTGTAACTGCCTTAATATTTTCTTTCCCACCAACTGACTCTAGTAATTGGCGAGCATCATTTTCATATTTACCCATTTTTTTACCCTAGGTCACCCTAGCTCCTTTTTTTGTGATACGTTTATCAAAAGAACAACGTCCGTTTGAGCTTCAATAGGTATAAAGCTCTTATAAGAAAATTGTAATCGATTTCAAATTTGTATGCAAGTTGTTTGGTGAAATTTAACTTATTTTCTGCTAAAATAAGTAAGGTTGTCCGTCTTTTTATAGACAAATTACTAAAATGAAAGATTATGATGAAAAAATACCAACACATTTACCAACAAATTGAAACAGATATCCTGACAGAAAACTATAAAGATGGTGATTTTCTACCAACTGAACATGACTTAAGTCAAAAGTATAAGGTCAGTCGAGATACTATTCGAAAAGCTTTAAAATTACTTGAAAACACTGGTTTAATTACTAAAACTCAAGGGAGAGGAAGTCAAATAACCAAAAATGAACGAATCTTATTTCCTGTTGCTGAACTAACAAGTTACCAAGAGTTAGTAGCTACATTTAGTATGAATTCTAAGACGAATGTGATTGCTATCGACAAAGTCATTATTGATGAATCACTTGCTAAAATAACTGGGTTTAGACTACATCAAATCGTTTGGCGTGTCACTCGTCAACGTGTTGTTGATGGCATTGCATCTGTTCTTGATATTGATTACCTTGATAAAGAATTAATTCCAAAAATGACCAGAGAAATAGCTGAACACTCCATTTATGCTTATCTAGAATCAGATTTGGGGTTACCCATCGATTTTGCTTTAAAGGAAATCACAATTGATCATATTTCTGATAAAGACAAAATCTTGCTTGACCTTGGTAGTGAAAATCATGTTGTCTCTGTCAAATCAAAAGTATACTTATCAAATAACCAACAATTTCAGTTTACTGAAAGTCGTCATAAGTTAGAAAAATTCAAATTTATTGATATGGCAAGACGTCACCCAAAATAGCTTATAATCAATTTACTATGAATTATATAGGTATAGCGCGTTATAATGAATTATCAATAATTAGTAATATTTAAAAGGAGTTCATGATGACATATCCTTATCAATCAGATATCCAAATTAACCAAGTCACTTTAAATGTTGAAAACCTAAAAGAAATGACAAGTTTTTACTCTGATATTTTTGGATTTTCTATCTTATCAGCAACAGATACAACCATGGATTTGACGACAAATGGAAAAGACAGCATCTTACAGTTAGTTGAAGTTAAAAAGGGTGATCACTTTAGTTATGGACTTTATCACACTGCTTTTTTAGTGCCAGACAAAGACAGTTTCGCTCAAGTTCTATATCATCTCGTTTATCAACATGCTGAACTAATTGGTGGAGCAGATCATGGCTATAGCCAAGCTATTTATCTCAATGATCCTGAAGGGAATGGTATCGAAATTTATCATGATAAAGATATGTCTGTTTGGGATATTCGTGAAGATGGTCGCATCATCGGAGTCACTGAAGAATTAGATGCTCAATCACTCATTGATAGTGTCTCATCAATTGAGGAACCTTATCAATTACCAAAAGGCACGAGAATTGGTCATGTCCACTTTAGTGTCAGAGATGCTATTGCCTCTAGTCAGCTCTATCAAAAAATCTTCCCAATCACCAATAAAATGACTGTCCCAACGGCTAGTTGGGTTGCTTCTGGTGAGTATCATCATCATTTTGCATTTAATCATTGGGCAGGTAAAGGTTTAAACAAACATAATGAAGGAATGCCAGGTCTTGCACTAGTCAGTTTAGAATATAAAGATGCTGTTATCTTTAAAGCAAGTGAAAAAAAGCTAGACTTTATGGACTTAACATTCTTGAAACTGGAGACAATTATTTTATAACCGAAGATTCTGACGGGATTAGATTTAAAAATAGCTACATAACAGAATAACTTGACAATAGTACTGTTTCTTTAATAGAATAAACCTATGATTACATTTCTAATACCGACCGCAAAAGAACTTTCTAATACACAGTCTATTGAAAAAACAACTCTACCTTTAGCGAAAAAAACAAAAGAACTCATCGATGAGATGAGTTCCTTTTCTGTGGATAAGCTACAAAAAGGATATAAGATAAAAGAGGAGGCTGCTAAAACCGAAAAACAGAGATGGGAACTTTTGGCTCAGAGACAAAATCAATCTTTTCCGGCACTATCACTCTTTAATGGACTAATGTATCGTCATATCAATAGAGATAACTTATCATCAATAGAGAGACAATTCCTCAATAAACATGTTTTTATCACTTCTTCACTTTATGGCATCATTCCAGCTTTATTTCCAATTGCACCACATCGACTAGATTTTCATAATGCTTTTAAAATACATGATAAACGGTTATCACAATTATGGCGAGAAGACTATGATCATTTTGCAGCACAACAAGATACCATTGTATCTCTTTTATCTTCAGAATTTGAATCTGTTTTCTCACCTAATATATCAGCAAAATTTATTAGAGTAAAGTTTTATGAAGAAAAAGAAGGACAACTAAAATCACACTCAACCATTTCTAAGAAAGGTCGTGGCGACCTCCTAACTCAAATCCTCACAAAACAAATTCAAACATTAGATGAACTCAGAGCTATTTCTTTTGAAGGTTACACTTATTCTGTTGAAAAATCGACACCAAAAGAGCTAATATATTTAAAAAAAGGGAATTAATCCCCTTTTTTCATATTTTATCCACAAGTTGTGGGTAAGTATGAGGATAAATAGAGGATAACTACATCATTTTATCACATAAGGACCAATTAAAAGCTTTAATTGGTCCTTATATTGTGGATAACTATTTTAAAGATGGTGAGAAACTTGCTCAAAATGTGTCTCTCCATCATTCAATTTATCCCAAATGATGACTTCTTTAGATGATAAAGATTTTTGAACATCTATTATACGTTGATTAGATGAACCTCTAAATTGAAGCATTAAATTCTTTTTTGTAATATCAAACCGACCATCAACCAATATATCAATTAAATGTAGCATCTCCAATTTATCATCAGTTTCATTCATTAATTCTTCCCAAGTATATCCAGTCCAAGACCAGATATCTTTAGTTGGTAATTCCTTTCGAACTCTTTTAATTAATGGGATTAAAATACCAGTATTCAAAAAAGGTTCACCACCTAGTAGGGTTAGACCTTGGACATAAGGTTGTGCTAAATCTTCCATGATCTGATTTTCTAGTTCTTGAGTATATGGAATTCCTGCTTTAAAGGACCAAGTCGCAGCATTGTAACATCCTTTACAGTGAAACATACAGCCCGAAACATATAATGAATTGCGTACTCCTTCGCCATCAACAAAATTAAATGCTTTATAATCTATAACACGTCCCTGACTAAGTTCTTGAGATTTCCATTCTTTTGCTTTAGGATTATTCCAATTCTCTTGTTTCATTTTCAACCTAACCTACTCTACTCAGTATCTATCCAGTATCGTTCCGTTTCCTCAATAGTACTGTCAAAAATACCATAATTACTTAGTATTACTGCCCTACTGGCAAGATTGTCAACATGACAAGTGACTAGTACTGGATTAATATTTTTTTGACTTGCTAATACCAACGCTTGTCTTAACATTTCCTTAGCATATCCTTTTTGACGTTCACTTGGTCTGACACTGTAACCAATATGACCACCTTTTTCATAAAGAAAATCATTCAATCTGAGTCTTAGATTTAAAAAGCCAATTGCTTTTTGATCCACAAAAGCAACTAATTGTATAGCTGGAACCCACCCGTCAGCTATATCAATACCGGCTTCACTTTTCATATTATTCTCTAACCAAGTCGTATAATCAAATTCATCAGAATTCCAAAAACCACCATCATGAGGACTTTCATGACTTTCAAACTCATGAATCATTTCTATAATAGCCATTTCATCATCAGCTGTTGGTCTTCTTAATTCCATAATTCTCCTTTATCGAGGTAGTTTTAATTCTAATTGTCCACATTGCCCTGTTGATTGATTAATTTGTTGACAGATCCAATGACTCATCAAACTTGACACTGGGTTCACAGGGTTGTCAACTTCACCTTCAATTGCAGCTATAAAGCTGTCAATAATCGTCTCAAAGCCTCTTTTATACAAGGTTGAATCCCAAGAACCAAATGACTTATGGATCGCTTTTGTATTTTCAAAAGCTGTAAGATTTTCCAAATTTTCAACTAAGAGGGTTTCTTTTGGTGTCTGAACTTCCATGATTTCACGTCTACTTCCCGAGGATAGATTCATCGATACATTGACAGTCTCATGACTAGTCTCTAACAAAACACTTACTCTGCTTAACAGACCATTTTCAGTTAACCTATAATTAAAGTAACCTTCTCTTAACTCTCCATCTATTAAAAATAAAGCGGTATCTAATGGATGAATAAAGAAATCAAATAGTTTAAATTATCGTTCTCCTGGTCTGTCAATATCATTTTTTTCAACATGTATTTGTTTTTTATTTGATAACGATTTTAATTCTAGAACCCTCGGTGCAAATCTTCTATTAAAACCAATCATTAAAAAAGTGTCATGTTTTTCTGCAATATCATAAAGTTTTTTTGTTGTGTCAAAAGATTCTGTAGCGGGTTTATCCATGTAGACAGGAATGCCTCTTGATAAAAAGCGTGACGCTAAATCAAAATGAACTTTGGTTGCTGCATGAATAAACACACCATCTAATTCTTGAGCTAATAATTGATCAATATCTTGAT
The DNA here is from genome assembly GCF_000188055.2 of Streptococcus urinalis 2285-97. Taxonomy (NCBI): domain Bacteria; kingdom Bacillati; phylum Bacillota; class Bacilli; order Lactobacillales; family Streptococcaceae; genus Streptococcus; species Streptococcus urinalis. The sequence continues at coordinate 98,135 of NZ_AEUZ02000001.1, read as the reverse complement.
AAGTTTTTGCACTAGAAAATAATCCTTTAACTGTTTCACGAACAGTCTTATCTCTTGTCGAGATATGCCATTTGACATCAGGGAGTTGTCTCATATAGGGAAGATAAGCTTTTTCTGCTATTTTTCCTAAACCAATTAAACCAATTTGTAACATTCTTTAACTCACTTCTTTGATTTTGCTTTTGATTTTTGTAAAAATTGCTCTTTCAACAATTTTGCACGCTCTTTAGGTGTTGTTGAACTGCCTTTAGAGTGTTTTTCATGGAATCGATCCACTTGTTGCATACCTTTATAATCTAATTGATATTTTCCCATCTTATCATTCCTCTTTCTATGATTCATTAACTAATAGATATAGTTAACTTATCATATTTTATCATAATATTAGCTAATATAAACTTAGAGGCCTGGATATTTTATAGTTGATCCGTTCATATGTTTTACACGCGCAGAAATTTCTTTATGGCGACCATTAACCATTGGTCTTGCTTGAGGATTACCAAGATAACCACAAGTTCTTTTAACAACATCTACTGTTTTAGGATCACTGTTCCCACAATTTGGGCAAGTAAATCCTCTTTCAGTTGGTGTAAAATCTCCCTCAAATTGGCATTTATAACATTTATCAATTGGAGTATTCGTTCCTAAATAGCCAACTCTATCATAAGCATAATCCCAAACTGCTTCTAATGCTTTTGGATTTTGTTGTAAAACGGGGTATTCACAATAGTGTATAAAACCACCTGACGCGCCAGACTCAGGATATATACTTTCAAAATCTAACTTTTCAAAAGGTGTTGGATTTTTGCGAACATCGTAATGGAAAGAATTGGTATAGTATTCTTTATCTGTTATATCTTCCACAATTCCAAATTTCTCAGTATCTAGTCGGCAAAAACGATCTGTTAAACTTTCAGATGGTGTTGAATAAACTGAAAAATGATAGCCATATTCTTGTGACCATGATTCACATAAGTCTTTCATTTGTTTAACAATTTCAACTGTAAAATTCTTAGCGTCTTGGTTAGATTCCCATTGTCCACCATAAAAAACGGTTGCAACTTCATATAAACCTATATAACCTAATGAAACCGTAGCTCTTCTATTTTTGAAAAGTTCATCAACATTATCTATTTTAGCTAATCTTTTTCCAAATGCGCCATACTGATACAAGATAGGTGCGTTTGCCGGAGTTGCTTCTTTAACTCTTTCTACTCGATAGACTAAAGCATCTTTTCCAATTTGCATACGTTCTGAGAAAATAGTCCAGAATTTATCCATATCACCATTTGATTCCATAGCAATTCTTGGTAAATTAATCGTTACAACTCCGAGATTCATTCTTCCAGAATTAATTTCTTGACCATTTTCATCCTTCCAACCTTGTAAGAAAGAACGACATCCCATCGGTGCTTTAAATGAACCTGTTAAAGAGATTATTTTGTCGTAAGACAACATATCTGGATACATACGTTTAGTCGCACATTCAATTGCCAGTTGCTTGATATCATAGTTTGGTGAACCTGGTTCTAAATTTAATCCTCGTTTAACTGTAAAAATTAATTTTGGAAAAATAGCAGTCCGATGTTCACTCCCTAATCCTTTAATACGAATAGTCAATATTGATTTTTGGATTTCTCTCTCAAACCAGCTTGTTCCCAGTCCAAAACCTAGGGAAGTAAATGGGGTTTGTCCATTAGAAGTAAACAAAGTATTGATTTCATATTCAAGAGACTGCATTGCATCATAAATGTCTTTTTGTGTTTTTTCCCTTGCATATTGTTCTCTTAATTCTTCAGAGACCCATTTTTCTGCATCTTTTAGATGCTTCTGATAGTTCAACTCTGCATATGGTGCCAAGAATTCATCAATACGGTCTGCCGTACAACCACCATACTGACTAGAGGCAACATTAGCAATAATTTGAGAAATTTGTGCTGTCGCAGTTTGAATTGATTTTGGGCTTTCCACTTCGGCATTCCCTATTTTAAATCCATTTGCTAACATCCCTTTAAAATCAATCAAACAACAATTGGTCATCGGTGTATAAGGACTATAATCCAAATCATGATAATGTATATCTCCTTTTTGATGTGCATTAGCAACATGAGCAGGGAGCATTTTTAATCCAATTGATTTACCTACAATTCCAGCTGTTAAATCTCTTTGTGTATTAAAGACATCACTATCTTTATTAGCATTCTCATTAACAACCGTTTGATCTTTATTTAATAATTTATCAATAGAAAAATTAATATCAGTTGCTTGACTACGAGCAAAATCACGTTTAGTACGGTATTGAATATATTCATTAGCTATGGCATATTCATTTGCTGATAATAATTCATGTTCAACAATGTTTTGAATTTCATAAATTTTGATATCATCGTTAAATCGGTTTGCAATTTCTGATACAACTCGCTCAGAAATAGCTTTTAATTTTGTTTCTAACAGAGGAGACATCTTATCAACTTTTATACTAGCCTTCAACAGAGCACTGTAAATTTTATTAGTATCAAAATCAACTAATCTGCCGTCACGTTTAATGACTTTTATACTAGGCTGTAATTTTATATCTTCTTTTTCAAGTATCATCATAATTATCTCTCCTTACTCGACTATTATAACACCGATTTCAAAAAAATCAATATATTGTGTCAATAAATTTTCTAAAACACAATATATTGATTTTTTTATTTTTTAATATAGATTTCTAAGTGGTCTAACTGACTAAGTTTGACGGTTTTATAATGCTTTTTAATGTCTTTTTTTAGTGTAGATGACATTTCTAAGGATTTATTAACGACGATGTATTTTGCTGTATGTTGTAGCAATTCATCTTCTAAGAGTTTTAAATGAGATTTTTTTGACGTATAAACTAATGGTGATAAAAATTGTGAATCTCCTTTAAGACCTGTCTTGATATGAATAATTGAAGAATCATCCCAAGCATATAACGTTTCTGATGATTTAGCTTTACTCTGTAAATAGTTTGAAACGATTTTTCTTTCCTGGTTGACACTTTGGTGTTGGATTGTTTGAATAATCGGAAAAGCTAATGCCCCAATCATAATAATGATTGGTAAATAGAAATGACTTTTGAAAAATTGAACAGTAATTTTGTTTTGCTCACCACGCACTCTTAATCGTCTATGTGTTGATTTTCGTTTTGCAATATTAAATCTTTCATTTAAATAAATCGCAGTTAAAATTAAACCAAATGGTAGCACTGTCAATAAGTGATAGACATGATAATCTCGCGTAATCATCACAAGAACTGAATAAACAATGACTAGAATAAATAATAGCCATTTTATAGCATTATCTTTTGCTTCCCTTAAAATTGTTTTAAATGTCAAAATACCTGTTAACTGACCAGTTACCATTAACAGAGCTAGTTGATAAATCAGTGTCATTAAAAGATCTTCTTTACCATTTGCAAAATAGGTGAAGGGATAAACAATTGCTTGTGCAATATAAGGGAATAATAATTGAAGATTTAAAATAAAATAGCCAGCTGTGTAAAAAACAAGAATTGTTCCTAAAATAATACACAATATTTGATAAAATCCTCTTGCGAAGTGTTTTTCTTTTATATTAAAAATTGCAATAGCAATTAAAGACAATCCCCAATAAATAAGCGTCCTAGGTTCAATTAACATTGCAGCTGAACCAGCAAATCCATATAAGATAAAAGCTTCATCTTTAACAATACCAGCAAAATATTTCACTAAAAACCATAATGAAATCATTAAAAATGGTAATGAAAATTGAATTGGATACATTCCGCCAAAGCCTAATGTAAATTGAAAAAGATACAATAAAATGGTATAGACTAAAGCAAATTTCTGGTGCAATGTAAAATAATTAATAATCTTATAAAAATAAATACCTGAAATAAAAAAGGCTATAAATTGAATCAATATCAGAGATAGTGTATTTCCTAATAAGTAACTCAATCCAATCAATGCATAATAAAGAATTCCTCCTGTTGCGAATAAATCAGTATATGGCAATTGTCCTTTTGTTATCAATAATCCGATGGCTAACTGATTTGACTGAAAACTATTTGCAAAGTTTTGTAAACTTGGTAATGCCAAAGATATCAGGCTTATCACTATACTAAAAAACAATAAGTATATTTGATGTAAACGAGGCACTCTTGTTTCATATTTATTGGTGTGCGGCTTAGGTCCCTCTTGATATACAATTTTACTGTTATCCTGTAAGTGATTTTCAACAGTTGGATTCACTATTTTTCTCCTTGAATGATATTAATAACAGTATATCAGAATCTAAGATTTAGTCAATTTCTTCAAGAGATTAGCATATTGGTAAATAGATTTAAAATAATGATATTTGGTTTTATTATAGCTTTTAAAAAAATGTCTTTCCTCTTCTGTTAATTTCAAATGTTTATTAAGTCCTCCCACTTATATATTCGATTTTTAAATAAAAAAAAGGAGCACACGCACCTTTTTTATTCTTCATCCATAAAACTATTGAAGACTTCTTCAATCATATCCCATTCTTCATTTGAATCCTCTGGAATTGGTTGTAAATCACCTTCTGTTCCATCTTCATTCTCAGTAAATGAATAAGCTTGAATTTCGATTTCACCTGCTTCGTCAGCTTCAGCACCAGTTGGCACTAACAAAACATAGTTTTTCCCAAATTCTTCTTTACCGTCAATGGTTAAAAGAATTTCAAATAATGTTTCATTTCCGTTTTCGTCAACAAGAGTAATTAATTCTGGTTCATGGTTATGTTCATGGTCGTGATTATGTGCCATTATATCTCCTTAATACATACGATCTAAATAATTTTGTAAAATTAGCTGCGCTGCCAACTTATCAATGACTTTTTTGCGTTTTCCTCTACTAACATCAGCTTGTTCTATTAACATTCTTTCCGCTTGAACTGTTGTTAGACGTTCGTCTTGGTATTCCACTGGTATATCGAATAATTCTTTTATTTTTTTACCATAGGCTTGACTAGCTTCTACTCTTGGACCACTAGTATTATTCATGTTTTTAGGTAAACCAACAACAAACTTTTCAACTTTATAGGCACCAACGAGCTCAGAAAGACGATCAAATCCAAAATCTCCGACTTCTTCATTGATTTTTATGATTTCAAGTCCTTGTGCAGTGAAGCCTAAGGGATCACTAATAGCCACTCCGACTGTCTTTGAGCCAACGTCCAATCCCATTATTCTCATTTAAGATCTATTCCATTTCCTTGTAAATAATAACGAACAAGCTCTTCTACAATTTCATCACGCTCATATTTACGAATTTGATTACGAGCATCATTATAACGAGGAACATAAGCAGGATCTCCACTTAAAACATATCCTACGATTTGATTAATTGGATTGTAGCCTTTTTCATCAAGAGAGTGGTAAACAGCTGTAAGTGTTTCACTGATTTCTTTTTTATTACTATCGTCCAAGTTAAAGCGGACTGTTTCATCTGTAAATCCCATACTTACACCTACTTTCTTTATATTAATAGTTACGACTTATTATAGCTTATTTTTTAATAATAAACAAGAATTCTAGTATTTCTCTCTAAAATAAAAAGAGACCAACTGGACTCTTTTTACTATTTTATAAAGCTGCTCTTAGACGAGCTTCGGCGTTCTCTACATTTCTAATTGAACGAGGCAAGAATGCTCGAATATCATCTTCTTTATAACCGACTTGTAATCGCTTGTCATCAATTAATATCGGACTTTTCAAAATACGTGGATTATCTTGAATTAAATCAATAACCTCGCTGACACTAAGCTCATCAATATCACAATTTAATGCTTTTGCATAACGATTTTTTGATGAAACAATACTTTCTACGCCACTTTCCGTTTTAGATAAAATAGCTAAAATTTCTTCTTTTGTTAATGGTTCTTTTCCTAAATTCTGTTCTTTATATGGTAGCTGATGGGAATTAAGCCATGTTTTAGCTTTTTTACAGCTAGTACAACTTGAGATAGTATAAATCTTAATCATGTTGTTTCTCACTTTCTATTTCGTGATACATACATTATAGCACAGGCAATTTTTTAGAACATAGGTCTTTAGACCTATTTTTTAGGTAATATTTATTTTTATACACTCTATTTTAAAATAAAATCTAAAAAATACCTAAAAATAAGTCTTTATTTTTTATAAATCTCATTTTTATATGAATAAAAAAACAACCTTTAGGTTGTTTTTATTAATCTTCTAATTCAATAGCATCATCAAGATCTAAAGTTAATTCAGACTCATTATTTTCTTCTACTGTTTTTGTTTCATTTTTTTCAATTTGATCATCTTCAATTAATCCATAATGAACGCGAACTTTATGATCAATTTCATCAAATATGTCTTGATTATCTGCTAGGAAACGTTTAGCATTTTCTGAACCTTGTCCAATTTTGTTACCATTGTAAGAATACCAAGCACCTGCTTTTTGAATAATATCCAAATCAGTTGCTATTTTTACTAACTCACCTGTACGAGAAATACCTTCTCCATACATAATTTCAACGAAAGCTTCTTTAAATGGTGGAGCAACTTTATTTTTAACAACTTTAATTTTGGTTTCTTTGCCAACATTTTGATCACGTTGATCACCAGTACCTTTTATTTGCGTATTACCACGAACATCCAAACGTACTGAAGCATAGAATTTTAATGCACGTCCACCAGGAGTTGTCTCAGGATTACCAAACATAATACCAACTTTTTCACGCAATTGGTTAATAAAGATTGCAACTGTTTTCGTTTTATTAATTGATGCTGATAATTTGCGCATAGCTTGACTCATCATTCTGGCTTGTAAACCAACATGACTATCACCAATATCACCATCGATTTCTGCACGAGGTACTAAGGCAGCAACTGAATCAATAACAACTAAATCAACTGCACCAGAGTCAATTAATTTGCCAGCAATCTCAAGTCCTTGTTCTCCTGAATCAGGTTGTGAAAGTAACAAATCATCAATATTAACCCCAAGTGCTGCTGCATAAGCTGGATCAAGTGCGTGTTCAGCATCAATAAAAGCAGCAATTCCGCCGTCTTTTTGAGCTTGCGCAACCGCATGTAAAGCTACTGTGGTTTTACCTGAACTCTCAGGACCATATATTTCGATAATACGTCCTTTTGGATAACCACCCGCACCCAAAGCAATATCAAGTGCCAAACTTCCAGAACTCATTACTTGAACTTTTTGTTCTGCTCGTTCACCAAGACGCATAACTGCACCTTTTCCAAAATCTTTTTCAATATTTTTTAAGGCATCATCCAATGCTTTACGACGTTCGTCACCAAATTTTTTGCTAATTTCTTCAGTCTTTTTAACTTTTTTTGCCAATTATGTCTCCTTCGTTAACATCTTTCAATGTCAAACTTCATTTCTAACGTCCTCTAATTATAGCAAATTTTAAAGATTTAATAAAGTTTTTCGGACTAGATTAAATGCGTTTAAACAAGCTATATAGCGTATGTCTGAGCGTGTTCTATTTCCAACATTTACTTTATAAGATACAGTCTTTTCTTTTGTCGCAATGCCAATAAAAACAGTTCCTGCTTTATGACCTTCTAATGATTCTGGCCCAGCCACACCAGTTAAACTAACACCAATATCCGTTTTTGTTAATAACCTTGCTTGACTTGCCATTTTTTCAGCTGTATAGGCACTTACAACACCATGTTTTTCTAACTCTTTTTTATTAATAGAAAGCATTTTTGATTTTTCTTTTAAACTATAAGTGATAAACCCACCAAAAAATAGTTTAGATACCCCTGGGAAATCGGCTAATGTTGACTGAAATAGTCCTGCTGTCAAACTTTCTGCAACTGAAATAGTGGTATGAGATTCTTTTAAAAGATTAAAGACAACTTCAGGTAAAGAATTATTTTCACCGTAACCATAAAAGAAATCAGATAGATACTTATTGTCTAGTGTTTTAGTAGCTAATAGTTTACCTTCTAATGCCTCAAGCTTTTTAGTAGCTTCAACTTGATTAATTGCTTTAGTAGACATCCGTAAAGTGACTTCACCAATCTTTGCATAGGGTGCTAATGTTGGATCTGTTTGATTTTCAATAAAGTCAGATAAAATTGTAGCTAATTGACTTTCACCAATACCGAAGAATCGTAAGACTCTAGAATAGAGTTTAGTATTTGATTTTGATAAATGAGGAATCAATTGTTCATTAACCATTGGTTTTAATTCACTAGGGGGTCCAGGCAATACAACATATTGTCTATCTGATGATGTAATTATGCCACCGACAGCTAGTCCTGTACGATTTTGAAGAGGAATTGACCCTTCTATTAATTGAGCTTGTCTTTCATTGTTAGGTGTTCTGCTAAACTGATCTCTACTAGCGAAAAATGCATCCAATTTTTGATTAGCTTCTTCATCAAAAACTAATTGTTTATTTAAGTATTTAGCTAGTGTTTGTTTTGTCAAGTCATCTTCTGTTGGGCCTAAGCCACCACATAGTATAATGAGGTCACTCCTTTTGCTCGCTAGTTCAATAACCGACAGTAATCTTGTCTCATTGTCACCAACAACAGTTTGAAAATAAATATCAATACCTAGTTCAGCCATCTTTTCTGATAAAAACTGAGCATTTGTATTTACAATTTGTCCTGTTAAAATCTCTGTACCAACTGCAATAATTTCTGCTTTCATAACACACCCACTTATCTATTCGAAATGTAATTACATTTTATCATTAAAAAATATAATTGACCTAATTTTCAATTGTTTTACCTAAAAAGAAGAAGGTTAAATAACCTTCTTTTTAAAATCACATTGATCCTCATGATCATCTATGAATCCTGAGGCTTCTAAAAAGGAATAAATTGTTGTAGGACCCAAAAACTTAAAACCTCTTTTTTTTTAAATCTTTAGAAAGACTTTGTGACAATAAATTTTGTGATAATACCTGTTGACTATCATTTACAGAATGAACAATTACTTTTTTACCAACAAAATGCCAAATATAGTCAAAAAAGCTACCAAATTCTGATTGTATTTTTAAAATCATATTTGCATTATTGACAGTAGTTTCCAATTTTAAACGGTGTCTAATAATGTCAGGGTTTTTAAGTGCATTGGTCATCTCTTCATCCGTAAATAAAGCAACTTGATCAATCTGATAATGGTAGAAGACAGATTTAAAAGCTTCACGCTTTTTTAAGACCGTCCACCAAGATAAGCCTGACTGATAACTTTCTAGACATAACAATTCAAATAATTTATTATCATCTTTCACCAATTTTCCCCATTCATTATCATGATAATCACAATATAAGGTGTTATTTTTTGGTACCCAACTACAACGTTTCATGTGAAACATTAACCTTTCATAAGCATTTTTAGTGCAGACTTAATATAATTTTCCGCAGTATCATCTGTTCCATCAAAGAAATTCCTAATTTTCTTTAATTCACTTGCTTTATAACCTAATACTAACAGTGCTTCCATTGCTTCTTCTAACTGTTCATTAACATCAGATTTAGTTTGACCAGCATTTTTAACTTTTGTCTCTTCTTCAATAAATTTTCCAGCTAAATCAAGTACCATCTGTTGAGCCGTCTTTTTACCAATCTTAGGAAATTTAGTCAGATACTTAATATCACTCTGATCAATAGCATTTACTAGACCTTCATTATCATCAACTGCAATTATGGCTAAAGCAGTCGTTGGACCAATTCCTGAAACAGATATTAGTTTCAAAAAAACATTTTTTTCGTTTTCAGTGTGAAAACCAAAAAGCAATTGTGCGTCCTCTCTAACCACATGGTGTAAATACACCTGTAAAGATTGATTTACACTATCTGTAAAGCTATAAGGATTTGCTACATTTATCATATAGCCTATTCCTGATGTTTCAACAACTATATATTTAGCAGTAATTTTTGTTAACGTTCCTTTAATATACTCGTACATTACCTTTTTCTCTTTCATTTTAGTAGCTAAGGTTTTAGTGTAAAATAAATACCTAAAAACTATAGCAAATAACTTAATTAGGCACCAATTTGTCTAGTAAAATGGCTGATAAATACCATTTCACCAGTAATTATCACTTCAAGTCGTTATGACATGGAAACCATATTTTTGTATAATTCAATTTTATTTGGAACCTTCATTTCTTCTTTCATTTCTTGACTAGATGGGACGTTTATCACTTCTCAAATTGTAACTATTATAACAGAAATCACTATAACACTAAATTGACTAACTATTATCACAAAAAATATTCCAGTTATAAAAATGACTTAACTTACGACCAGTTGAGTTAATTGTTTTAAGAATTTATGAACCCATTGAAAATAAAAAATACTACTTTCTAAAATTGATGTTAGAAATCTTTCCAATTGCCTTAACTGAATTTGTTTAGCTGCTTCGTATGTCTCACTAATATTTGCCCAAATCTCTAAGACTTGTATGATTCTCTTGAATACGCCTAAACATCTTTTCCATATCTGAAGTTGAAAAATTGATCAATACTGGTCTACCATGTGGACAATTGTAAGGATTATCACATTGAGAAAGTTGGATTAATAATTGCCTAGCAGAGTAGTCATCTAGATGATGATTAGCTTTAATTGACCTTTTACAACTCATCATAATGGCAAGTTCAGCACGGTACTTTTTGATTGATACTTGATTTGTTAGTAATAACATATCACACATCTCATAAATAGCAGTTTCAATTTCAATTTCATTTTCTTTCATCCATATAGGATGTTCTCTCAAAATAAAGGTATTCTGACCATAAGGTTCTAAAAAAACACCTACTGCATTGAGATTTGCCATCTTTTCTTGAAGCGTTAAAAAGTCGGAGGTAGAAAACTCAAAGAGATAAGGAACTAAAAGTTGTTGTAAACTACTATCAACATCACCTATCTTTTCTCTATAATATTCATATTTCACACGTTCTTGAGCCGCATGTTGATCAATAATATATAGCCCATTTTTCCCTTGTGCAAAAAGGTAAGTCCCATGCATCTGACCAAAGTAATCCAACTCAGGAAAGCTCGATTTTTCTTCATTTTCTAAAGATGCAATCATTTTGTCTATTTTTCGATTATTTGAAAAATCTAAATCACTATGTTGAGGATTTTCCTGAGAATATTGCTGATGTCTCTCAGCAATTTTAATTGACGACTCTGTCAACTTGTTATCAACTACGTTTACGTAATTGTCAACTTCTGTATTAGAAGCTATATAATTTGCTTTAGTTTCATGAACTTCTGTTAACTCTCTTTTACTAGTATCTTCCTCATAATTATGAGTTCCACCATCTCCTGTAGGGAGATAAAAGCTGGTTTGCTCACTTTTATTTTTAATTCTGGTACTTGATTTTGCAAGATTTTCCAGAGCATCTGGAATTAATGCTTGTTCCCTGAGACTATTTTGAATAGCTTGGCTAATTAATGCCATTAACTCGCGCTCTTTAGAAATTCTTACTTCTTGCTTTGTTGGATGAACATTGACATCTGCTAAGTAGGGATCAATATCAATATTTATTACGGCAATTGGAAAACGACCAACCATTAATTTTGATCCATAGCCATCTAGAATAGCACGATTCAACAAAAAGTTTTTGATATATCTACCATTAATTAACAAGGTAATATAATTTCGATTTGCTCTGGTTAATTCAGGTAAACTGATGTATCCAGAAATTTCAAGATCGAGATCTGAAGCTGAAATTTCAATCATTTTACGAGCAGTGTTTAAACCATAAATACCAGAAATAGCTTGACGCAAATTACCCGTGCCACTAGTCCTTGTAAGTTCTCTTCCATCATTGATTAGTCTAAAAGCAATTTCTGGATGTGCTAAGCTTTGACGATTGATTACATCAACAATATGAGATAGCTCAGCCTGTAAACTTTTCATATATTTTAGTCTTGCAGGGGTATTATAAAAGAGATTTTCGACACTAATCTTTGTCCCAACTGGAGTAGATGTCACTTCTTGTAATGTAATTTCCCCACCTTTGGCTTTTAACAAGGTTCCAGACTTTGAATCTCTAGTGGCCGTTTTTATTGTTATTTCACTAATTGAAGCTACTGAAGGCAGTGCTTCTCCACGGAATCCCAATGTTCGAATTCTAAAGAGATCCGCTTGATTCTTTATTTTACTTGTAGCATGACGTCTCAAACTAAGCGCAACATCTTCTGGACTCATACCTTCACCATTATCAGTAATAATAATAGATTTAAGTCCAGATTCTTCAATCTCTATTGTAATTTGTGTACTAGCTGCATCAATAGCATTCTCAACTAATTCTTTTACAACACTAGAAGGCCTTTCAACTACTTCTCCGGCAGCAATTTGGTTTGCTAGTACTTCTGGGAGTTCAATAATTTTTGCCATTGTTATTTGATTCCTCTTCTAAATGAATTATTCTTTAAAAATCCTACTCCGATTTTAACTTTATTTAAAACTCATCCCTTACCATTTTTAGTTTGCTTTACTATTGGTTATTGTAACATTTTTTTGTCATATCTTTAACACTATGAATTTTTTATTCTCTTTATCACTAAATATGATATGATTCAGGTAAATAATATATTTTAAAAGGAGGTCCAACAATTATGGCTGCATTAATAATCATTTTAATAACAGTCGTTTTTGCATATGGCTATAATGCCCTTTACAGATATTGAGATTATAACCTTAAAAAAACGAAAGAAAAGAAAAAAATCAAAATAAAAATATAATAATAAAAAGTACCAAAAAAGGAACTTTTTATTATTTCAATTTATCTTTCATTTCAAAGATAAGATTCATCGCTTGGAGTGGTGTTAAATTCATAACATCTACTTCTTTCAACAGACTGATGACTTCTTGATTATCATCTTCATTTGTTATAAATAATGATAGTTGTTCATTTACAAATTGACTTTCAGATTCATCATGATTATCAGAAATCTTTTGATTTTTTGATTGTGTTTCATAATGATTTAAGACTTTATTTGCTCGATTTAACAGATCATCAGGTAAACCAGCAATCTTTGCAACATGGATACCATAAGATTTATCCGCTGGACCTTCTGCAATTTTATGTAAGAAGGTTACTTCGCCATTATTTTCAATAGTAGATACATGAACATTGACTAAATGTGGCAATTCTTTTTCAAGAGCAGTTAATTCATGATAATGAGTCGCAAATAAAGTTTTTGCCCCAACATAATGATGAATATGTTCAATGATTGCTTGTGCTAAAGACATCCCATCATAAGTCGCTGTCCCGCGTCCTAATTCATCAAATAGTATCAAAGATTGCTTAGTAGATCTTCTAATTGCTTGATTTGCTTCCATCATTTCAACCATAAAAGTTGATTGTCCTGAAATCAAATCGTCAGCAGCTCCGATACGTGTAAATATGGCATCAAAAATGGGGAGGTTTGCTTCAGTTGCAGCGACATATGAGCCCATTTGAGCCATGACTACTGTAAGAGCAAGTTGACGCATATAAGTTGACTTCCCACTCATATTAGGACCTGTTATCAATTGAATATTCGTCTCTCTATCAAAACAAATATCATTAGGAATATATTCCTGAGTTCCCATTACTTTTTCGACAACTGGGTGTTTTCCATCTATAATAGAAATTTCTTGTTTATCATTAAATTGTGGTTTTGTTAAATGATTTTTCTCTGCAACAACTGCCAAACTCTGTAGAACATCTACTGATGCAATTGTTTTTGCTAAATGTTGTAGTTTTATGATGAACTTTTCAACTTGAGATCTAACACTCATAAAGATGGTGTATTCAAGATTAGCTGACTCTTCACGCGCTTCTAACATTTGCCCTTCAATTTTTGCCAACTCAGCCGTTCCATACCGTTCGGAATTTTTCAAGGTTGCTTTTCTAAAAAAATAATCTGGCACTAAATCAATATGTGAATTTGTAACATGGAAATAATAACCATCTTTTTTATTATAATCTATCTTTAAATTAGAAATACCACTTGATTGTCGTTCTTTTGTTTCAATTTCAGCAATCCACCTTGTTCCTTCTTTCAAAACTTGACGATAGCTGTCAAGTTTGTCATCAAAACCAGTTCTAATAATATTTCCTTCTTGTATTGTTGCAGGTGCTTGAGGGTCTATAGATTGGTTAATCAGTCCTTCTAATTCTGGAAGCGCGTCAATTTGGTTGACAAGCTTGTCAATGTAGAGGTTATCAAATGTAGCTAATATTGATTTTATAAGTGGTATTTGTGATAAAGTATTGCCTAATTGAATAAGGTCTTTAGGATTTGCTTTTCCAAAAGAAACCCTACTAGCAAGTCTTTCTATATCGTAAACACCTTTTAGACTTTCTGTTAAATCACTCCGTTCCATAAACTGCTCTAGAAAAGCAGTGATGATTTCTTGTCTCTCAACAATTTTTTCAGGTGTTACAAGCGGTCTATCAATCCAAGTTCTTAATAAACGTAGACCCATTGCTGTTTTGGTTTCATCTAAATACCAATAAAGACTACCATGTTTTTTACCTGTCCTACTATTTTCAAGTAAGTCTAGACTTGATTTTGTCGTGTAGGACATTTGTAAGTAATCCTTTACTTCATAATGTTGAACAGCTTGTAAATGGCTAAGTTCTCTTTTTTGCGTCTTAAAAACATACTGCAATAACTTACCTGTAATCGTCTTTTCAACTATAGATAAGTCATTAGGAATCAGTTTTTGATCTTCATAAATGTCACTTTCATAAGACAACAACAAATTCATCTGGTTTGACAAGATTGCTTCTTCTTCCGGTAGCAACTCATATCCAACCAGAACTTCTCTTGCTTTTAAATTTAAAATTTCACTCGTTACAGTAGTAAAGTCCGATGGGACTGTTGTGAAAAATTCACCCGTTGATAAGTCCATATAAGCTAATCCAAAATTAGTATCTATCTTATCGATTGCTACTAAAAAGTTATTGGCTTGATCTGGTTTACTAGAATCAACAACTGTTCCAGGTGTGATAACTTGAACGACTTCTCTTTTTACGACTCCTACAGCTTTTTTAGGATCTTCCATCTGCTCTGCGATAGCAACTTTATAGCCTAGTTCGATTAATACATCAATATACTGTTGAGCTGAATGGTAAGGTACACCTGCCATGGGAATTGGATTTTCAGCATTTTTGTTACGACTTGTTAAGCTAATTTCTAAAATTTGTGCTGCTTTTACCGCATCTTCATAGAAAAGTTCATAAAAGTCTCCCATTCTAAAAAGTAAAAAAGCATCTGGATAATCTTTTTTAATATCCAGATACTGTTGCATTCCGGGAGAAATCTTATCTTTTGTCATAGATTAATTCCTCATTTTCTTCGTTTTCATTTTAAAATTAATATGTCACAGTTAAATCTTGTTCAAAGGTTTTTGCAGTATCTTCATCTTGACAAATAACCAATAGGGTATCTGCTCCAGCTACTGTTCCTAGTACTTCAGGTATGTTATCTGCGTCTATGTAGTTTGCAAGTACATCAGCTTCTCCGAGATTGGTATGCAAAACAAGCATAAAACCAGCTCGTGAAACTTTTAAAATAAATGAGCGCACAAAAGGACTGAACTTTGTATTTTCCATCTGTGGAAGGCTATAATATAACTTACCTTCTTTATCTCTTAATTTTAAAAGTCCAATTTCTCTTAAATCTCTAGAAAGGGTCGCTTGTGTCACAGTGATTCCTTCTTCTTGTAAATACTGTTTAATTTCTTCCTGTGTACCAACATGACCTAATTGAATAATGTCTTTAATACGATTTTGACGCAAAATTTTATTCACTACAGTAAACCTCTTTGGTATAAATATCAGTGATATTATATCAAAAAACTAAAAATATATCACACTTTTAAAGTATTAGTCATTATTTCGTATAAAAATTCGTTAATTGAACAGAAAAAACAGTGGCTTTATGGTATAATATAGACGTTAAAATCAAGTCATTGGTTTTCTTTTAATTAATGACATTAAAGGAGCTATAAATGGATAATAAATTATTAGTTGCTCAGGAACTCCATCATGCAGTCCCTGAATTGGAAGTTGACACTATTGTAAACCTTTTGGAACAACCTAAAAAATCAGATATGGGAGATATCGCTTTTCCTACATTTAGTCTTGCCAAAATTCTTCGAAAAGCTCCACAAGCAATTGCAAGTGACATTGTTGCAAAAGTTGATCAAAAACCATTTGAAAAAGTAGTAGCTGTAGGTCCTTATATTAACTTTTTCTTAGATAAATCAGTAATATCTGCACAGGTTCTGAACCAAGTCATTACAGATGGTTCAGAATTTGGTCAACAAAATGAAGGGCAAGGTCGCAATGTTGCCTTTGATATGTCTAGTCCCAATATCGCAAAACCATTTTCTATTGGACATCTACGATCAACAGTTATTGGAGATAGTTTAGCAAAAATCTTTGAAAAATTAGGATATCAATCTGTTAAAATTAATCACTTGGGTGATTGGGGAAAACAATTTGGTATGCTCATTGTTGCTTACAAAAAATGGGGAGATGAAGAAGCTGTTCGTGCTCATCCTATTGATGAACTATTAAAACTCTACGTTCGTATTAATGCCGATGCAGAAAACGATCCTAGCATTGACGATCAAGCACGTGAATGGTTCCGTAAATTAGAAGCTAATGATCCAGAAGCAACTGAATTATGGCAATGGTTCCGTGATGAGAGTCTTGTCGAGTTTAACCGTCTTTACAATGAGTTAAATGTAACTTTTGACAGCTATAACGGGGAAGCTTTTTACAATGATAAAATGGACGAAGTTATTGAACTACTCGAAAGTAAAAATCTTCTTCAAGAATCAAAAGGTGCACAAGTTGTTAATCTTGAAAAGTATGGTATCGAACACCCTGCATTAATCAAAAAATCTGATGGTGCAACCCTTTATATTACTCGTGACCTTGCTGCAGCTTTATATCGTAAACGCACATACGATTTTGCTAAAGCACTATATGTTGTTGGAAATGAACAAGCTGCCCACTTTAAACAATTAAAAGCTGTCCTTAAAGAAATGGGTTATGATTGGTCTGATCAAATGACACATGTGACATTTGGATTAGTCACTAAAGGTGGTAAAAAACTTTCTACTCGTAAAGGGAATGTTATCCTTCTTGAACCAACGATTGCAGAAGCAGTTAATCGTGCAGCAAATCAAATTGAAGCAAAAAATCCAGATCTTGCAGGTAAAGAAGCAGTTGCACATGCTGTAGGTGTTGGTGCTATTAAGTTTTATGATTTAAAAACAGATCGCAGAAATGGCTATGACTTTGATTTAGAAGCAATGGTTTCATTTGAAGGAGAAACTGGCCCTTACGTTCAATACGCTCATGCTCGTATTCAATCAATCTTACGAAAAGCTCAATTTTCACCAGTGACAACTGCTAACTACGCTTTAAGTGATGTTGAAAGTTGGGAAATTATCAAATTAATACAATCATTCCCAGCAGTTATCAAACGTGCAGCTGATAACTTTGAACCTTCAATCATGGCTAAATTTGCAATCAACTTAGCACAAACATTCAACAAATTCTATGCACATACTCGTATTATAGAAGACAATGACGGTCGTGATAGTCGTCTCGCTTTATGCTATGCAACTGGTACTGTTTTAAAAGAAGCTCTTCGCTTATTAGGTGTTGAAGCACCAAACGAAATGTAAAAAAAGACCATCATATGATGGTCTTTTTTTATAATGGTTTATCATAATTTTTTCGTCTAATCTTAAAATCAGAACTGACAACTTCATCTACATCCAGAATAGAGATAAAGGCGTCTGGATCAATTTCTGACAAGATATGTTTTACATCTCTTACTTCACTAGGATTTAAGGTGACGTACATCACATTATACTCAGATCCAGAATAGGCACCTTGTCCTTTTAAAAAGGTAACACCTCGATTAATATTAGTCAAAATAGCTTTAGCAGCTTTTTCAGAATGACGAGTAATGATGAGCATTCCTCTAATATGATAGCCACCATTTTGAACAACCGTCACGATTTGACTAAATACAAAACTGGCAATAAGCGTATAGAGCATAAATTTTAAATCAATATAAGATAGAGAAGCAGTTAAAACTAAAGCATCAATTAACAATAAGGTCTGTCCAAGTTTTACTCCAAGTCGTTCTTCAGCAATACGTGCAACAATATCAGATCCTCCTGTTGTAGCACCGTACCTAAAAACAATACCACTACCCACTCCTGAAAAAATACCTGCGGTGACAGCAACTAACATCATATCATCTTGTAAACCAAGATAAAATGGTACTTTCTGCCAGATCCAAATAAAAACTGACATTAAAACCGTCCCATAAATAGTAAGTGCTAGAGATCGTTTACCAAGAATTTTGGCTCCTAAAAGAAATAGAGGAATATTTAAAAATAATGATGAGTAAGCTGGATTTATTCCAAAAATAGCGTGCAAAATAAGTGTAATACCTGAAGCACCACCTTCTGCTAGGTGATTGGCCATATTAAAATTAACAAATCCAAATGTATAAATGGCTACACCAAACGCAATTAAAATGAGCTCTTTTACCTCTGTTAATTTTTCATTATGCACTAACATACCTCTTTCTATTTTCAAAAATCCTATCTAGTCTTCATCAACAAAACGTCCGATTATATGCACGTTCTCAGCAATTGATACAAATGCTTTTGGGTCAGCTTTTGACATTAAATATTTAAAATCATTGTATTCTTCACGTGTAATTATGGTTATCAGTACAGCTTTTTTCTCATGATTGTAGGTTCCTTCGGCATCGTTGATACATGTAACGCCACGATTTAATTTTTTATGAACCATTTTGATCACTCTGTTGGGTTTGCTCGTAACAATCGTCGCTTGCATTTTCTTTTGTTTTGTAAAAATAGCATCAGTTACTCTACTTGACACAAATATGGTTATCATTGAATAAAGAGCATATTGCCACCCAAAAAGTAACCCTGCAAAAATCATGATGATACTATTGACAACTAAAGATATTGTCCCAACATCACGACCAGTTTTTTGACGTATTGCTAGACTTATAACATCTGTACCACCACTAGAAATCCGAGAACGCAAGCTGTATCCAACTCCTGTACCCATTACTAATCCACCAAAAATAGCATTGATTAAAGGATCAGTGGTTAGAGTAACTTGCGGCATAAGTTGAATAAAAAAGGAACTAACTGTTACAGTTATAAAAGTAAAAATAGTAAATTTATGTCCTATTTTATACCAAGCTAGGACTATCAAAGGGATGTTGATCGCATAAAAAGCAATCGCAACTGGAATAGTATAGCCTAATAAACGATGACTGACAGCTGAAATAACTTGTGCTAACCCTGTTGCTCCGCTTGAGTATACGTGACCAGGTTGAAAAAAGAAATTTACAGCAATACTTGAAAGTAAGCCATAAAGCAGAGAAGCGGAAATCTTCTCTGCATATTTTTCTTTTGAAATACTTTTTAGCGTATTTAATATACCAACTTTTTCTGCACCAATACTAACAGCGTACTTTACTCTTTTTGGAAATTTTGTTTTTTTAATCATGACTTTCTGTTTTAAGTGCTAATTCATCTAATTGTTTCTCTGATACAATACTTGGTGCTTGTGTCATAGGATCTACTGCTTTGTTATTTTTTGGAAAAGCAATTACCTCACGAATATTGTCTTTTCCAGCTAATAACATTACAAAGCGATCCAAGCCAATTGCAAGACCTCCATGAGGTGGGAATCCATAATCCATCGCCTCTAGTAAGAAACCAAATTGTTCATTGGCTGATTCTGGGGAGAAACCAAGAGCTTTAAACATGCGTTCTTGCATTTCTTTTTGATTGATACGTAGGCTTCCACCAC
Source organism: Streptococcus urinalis 2285-97 (assembly GCF_000188055.2). NCBI lineage: Bacteria > Bacillati > Bacillota > Bacilli > Lactobacillales > Streptococcaceae > Streptococcus > Streptococcus urinalis. Next base: position 78,257 of record NZ_AEUZ02000001.1, on the reverse strand, counting down.
CTAATTCATAACCATTTAGCACAATATCATAAGCAACGGCACGAACTTTTGCTAAATCACCTTCTAATTCATTCTCTGATTCTTTTGTTGGTAAAGTAAATGGATGATGAGCAGACATATAACGATTTTCTTCATCTGACCACTCAAACATTGGCCAGTCAACAACCCACAAGAAATTAAATTTTGTATTGTCAATTATGTCAATATCTTTGGCAATTTTAAGTCGTAATGCACCCAGTGTATCATTTGCAACTTCTAATTTATCAGCAACAAATAAGACCAAATCATTATCTGTCAATTGTAAAGCTTCTGTCAAGTTTACTTCAATTTCAGTTAAGAACTTAGCAATTGGACCTGTAAATGAGCCATCAGATACTTTAATCCATGCTAAACCTTTAGCTCCAAATTGTTTAGCAAATTCAGTTAATTTATCGATATCTTTGCGTGAATAATCAGAAGCATGATTTTTGACTACAATTGCTTTTACTGCTTGTGCTTCTGAAAAAACTTTGAAGTCAACATTCTTTACAAAACTTGTCAAGTCTTGTAAATGCATTTCAAAACGTGTATCAGGCTTATCTGAACCGTAAACGTTCATTGCATTATCGTAAGTCATTCTTGGAAATGGTAAGGTTACATCAAGACCTTTTGTATCTTTCATAACCTTTTCAATCATACCTTCAACGATATCTTGAATTTCTTGTTCATTTAAGAAAGATGTTTCTAAGTCAACTTGTGTAAACTCAGGTTGACGATCTCCACGTAAATCTTCGTCACGGAAACATTTTACTATTTGATAGTAACGATCAAATCCAGCATTCATCAATAATTGCTTAGTGATTTGTGGACTTTGTGGCAAAGCATAAAAATGTCCTAGATTGACACGTGATGGGACTAGATAATCACGCGCCCCTTCTGGGGTTGATTTTGTCAACATTGGTGTTTCAACATCAATAAATTCCAAATTATCTAGATAATTTCTAATTGAATGCGTCACTTTTGCACGAAGTTTAAAATTTTCTAGCATCTCTGGACGTCGAAGGTCTAAATACCGATATCTCAAACGATTATCATCACTGACCTCAACACCATCTTTTATCTCAAAAGGAGTTGTTTTAGCTGTATTTAAAATAAGAAGTTTACTAACTTTTAATTCAACAGATCCTGTGGGAATTTTTGTATTCTCTTGCTCCCGCGCGGCGACTAGACCGCTCACTTCGATGACATATTCATTTCGTAAACTTTCTGCTGTCGCCATTAAATCAGTAGAAACATCATTTGGATTGATGACTAATTGCATAACACCTTCTCTATCTCGTAAGTCGATAAAGATAAGTCCTCCTAAGTCACGTCTTTTTCCTACCCAACCTTTTAATGTTATCTCTTGTCCAATATGTTCTTTACGAACACGACCTGCATAAATTGTACGATTCATTTTTTTCTCCATTATAGATAGTTATTAATTCTTATCCATTATAACAAAAAGATGAGAAAAACCCCACCCATTTGAGTGAGGTTTCACAATTGACATTATTTCTAATTCTAGCTTTATTCAAGTATTTAAATTCTGATTGCCTATTTTAAAACAATAATTGTTGTTATCCAATTATTGAATAAATGCATTAAATTAATTTGTCAGTTAATTTTATTTTTAAAAGGATTTGATTTATAATAATACCTGAAAAATTTTAGTGAGGTTTTACATGAAAATTAAGTTTTTGAAACCGTTAGTGTTTCTTGGTATGCTTTTTACATTTGTCATTAATTTTACAAATGTAAAAGCAGCAGATATTACAAGTCAGGCTTCGACTTCTCTAGTCAATATCTATGTTGGAGATTCAACAACACCAGCTACAGGTGATGTTAAGATTGGTGTTACAGATACTGTTAAAGTTGAATATCAAGCAGATTTGACGAAAGTTAGACCATCAAATGGTGACACAATTACTGTGACTTTACCAAATCCACTTATAGCAAGTACAACTGTCACAAATGATATCAAAGATCAAAATGGTAATGTTATTGCAACTATTTCAGTGACAAAAGGTAGTAAAACAGCAACTGTAACTTTTAATGATTATTATGATAATAATCCTACTGTTACCATTTCAAAACCACTTACATTTGACTATCGTACTTCAGTTGATACAACTACAGTCCAATATGATACATCTTATCCAACCGGGCTTTCGGATACCGCAATTTTAGTGGCAAATCCTGGAACAACGCCAGATTCACTTCTTACAAAATGGGGAAATAGTACTGTTCAAGTTGAGAATGGTAGTCTATACACTCAATGGGGAGTCCGAGTTAATAGATCAGGTGCGACTATTGAAAATGCTGTTTTAGTTGATACACTTAACCCTGAAGATTCTTCAGCTCAAGAAATTGACTTGAACTGGGGTATCCGCGTATTATTCCAAGATGCTAGTGGCACTACAGTAAACGATTACCGAGCTGGTAGTGATTGGTTTACAAACCATGTCACTTATCAAAAAGATGATTCTGGCAAAGTTATTGGTTTTACTATTGATTTTGGCACATTAACTAGCCGAGTTGAAGTTCATTATCGTACAAAAGTTAATGATAATGGTAAATCAGGAACATATGCTAATAATGCGTACTTAACTGGTAATAACATTGATTCTCAAACAAGAACTGTAAATTCTCTTTACAGCGATGCCAATGGTAATATTGAAAATTCTTCAAGCACATCAAGTAGTTCATCTACTTCTTCTAGCTCAACGGAAGAGTCTAGCTCATCTACCTCTTCAAGTTCAACTGAAGAATCAGATACTCCTGCTAAATCAGATCCTTCAAAACCAAGTTCAACTAAACCAAGCAATAAACATGGTTTACCTACAACAGGTGAACAATCAAATCAATATTTTGTTATTGTAGGACTTATGACATTAATTGTTGCAATGGGTATTTCATTAACAGTTATTAAACATAAAAACTAAAAAAGTAGTGAATAATCACTACTTTTTTTAGTTCTCTAATTCACTTAGCACAGTTGCAAAATCCGTTTCTAATTGATTAAAGGTGACTGTTAATTCTTGTCTAGTTTGATTGTTTTTAACAATAACTTGACCTGATTCAACTTCGCTACTACCTATAGTTATTATCGTCTTAGCTTGTAAGTTATCAGCTGATTTAAATTGTGCTTTTAATTTACGATTTAAGTAATCACGTTCTGCTGTAAAACCTTGTAGACGTAATGATTGAACTACTTCTAATGCTTTTGCATTAACATCTTCACCTAAAACAAGAATATAAGCATCGACTCTATTTTCAATTGGTAAACTTATATTTTGTTTATCTAATATTAGTAACAATCTCTCTAGTCCAAGTCCAAATCCAAATCCAGTTGTTTGAGGACCGTCAAAATACTCAACTAAGCCATCATAACGCCCACCTGCACAAATCGTCAGTTCTGTTTGATCAACTTGTGCCATAAACTCAAAAATGGTGTGATTATAATAATCTAGACCACGAACCATATTAGTATCAATAATATATGGAATTTTCAATACTTCAAGCATTTCTTTTACAGCTTTAAAATGATTTTGACTTTCTTCATCAAGGTAATCCAAAATAGAAGGGGCATTTTCTACGGCAACTTTATCTTCTTTTTCCTTTGAATCTAATACGCGTAGTGGGTTTTCCTCTAATCGACGTTGACTATCACTTGATAAACTATCACGAAGTGGTGTTAAATAGTCAATCAATGCCTGTCTATAGGCCATGCGACTTTCAGTATTGCCAAGACTGTTGAGATGTAAAGTAATCCCTTTAATACCTAAATCTTGGAACAATTGATAAGCCATCGCGATTGTTTCAACATCAGTTGCAGGATTTTTTGAACCAAAACACTCAACACCAACTTGGTGAAATTCTCTTAAACGACCAGCTTGTGGACGTTCATAGCGAAACATTGACCCAATGTAATATAGTTTTACAGGCTTTTGAACTTCTGGTGCAAATAGTTTATTTTCAACATAAGAACGAACAACAGGAGCTGTTCCTTCTGGCCTCAAAGTAATATGGCGATCCCCTTTGTCAAAGAAATCATACATCTCTTTTGTCACAATATCAGTAGTATCTCCCACTGATCGACTAATAACTTCATAATGTTCAAACATCGGTGTTCTAATTTCACCATAGTGATATTTTTGGAAAGTTTCTCTAACCAGTTGCTCTACATATTGCCATTTTGCTGTTTCTTCTGGCAAAATATCCTGTGTTCCCTTTGGTTTTTGGAGTTTCATAATCGTCCTCTTCATCTCATAATTTCTTCTATTTTATCATAAAATAAGCAGAGCTAAAAACTAGTGTTTTGGCTCTTTTGTTCTTATCTTCCTTTGTTCACCTTGATTCTTCCCGCCAATATAGTCTTCAAAAGTATAACCATTTGCTATAGCAGTCTCAAAAATGACACCACGCTTATAATTCATCCAAAATTCCATCAGTGGTGATACTAAATAAAGAAAAATCCCAACTTTATTAAATAATAGAGCTAATACCATGGAAAATATATCCATTCCTGAAACCATAATAAGTCGTTTCATATAAAATTCACGAATATTATATTTTTGGTTTTTGGTATCTGTTTTGGCATTTTGCAAGGTCAAATTTAATGTCATCCAACTTAATAATAATGCCGTAACGAAGTTAACCGTCCCATAAAATAATATAGCAACCCACTTATCTTGATATTCAACAAGCATTTTTGTTGCTAATGGAAAAAGTGCTAATAGCATATGAGCAATGACATCTTGTACGAAAGCTTTATATGACAGTGAATCATTAACACTCATAATTTGCGTTCTACGATACCAAAAATTAAAAACGATAACAAAAGATATCAAAAAAAGACCAATAGCATAAGCAAAAGACGGTAATTCTTTACTAGAAGATGGAATTTTTATTTCCAAAACTAAAATGGTCATGATAATAGCTATAATAGCATCACTTAAAGCATCAAAGCGTTCTTTTATTTGTTTGGTCACGTTCAAATCCTCCTAAAAATAGTATAGCTTATCCACAACGTAAAGTCTTCTAAATAATTTTGAAAAAAAGTGTCAAGTAACTTTACTTTACAAAAAAAATATGTTATTCTGTTACAGTTGATTCAAAATCAAGAACATTTAAGATTATTAATTGGAGGAAAGAAAAAATGGCAGTACCTGCACGTCACACGTCAAAAGCTAAAAAGAACAAACGTCGTACACACTACAAATTGACAGCTCCATCTGTTCAATTCGACGAAACTACTGGAGATTACTCACGTTCTCACCGTGTATCACTTAAAGGATACTACAAAGGACGTAAAATCGCTAAAGCTAACGAAGCTAAATACTAAATAATAGAAGGGAGATACCATGCGCGTAAATATTACACTTGAACATAAAGAATCTGGTGAACGCTTGTACCTTACTTCAAAAAACAAACGTAACACTCCAGACCGTCTTCAATTGAAAAAATATTCACCAAAACTACGTAAACACGTTGTTTTTACAGAAGTTAAATAAATGAACTAAAAAAACTATGAATGAACATTTCATAGTTTTTTTAGTTCATTTATTTAAAAGTAACTTAATTCTAGATGAAACAAAAACTTTATTTTTAAAATTAACCAAATATCATATAGATTATTTAAACGAGGCAACAATTAATACGGCAAATTATTTTGTTATATCAAACGAAAGTTTTACTTTGTCACAAAATACTTATATCTATAACCGGTTTAATAACCCAGAATGGAATTTCAGAAAGCCTCACTTTTATCTTTAATATTTGGTAAACTTTTCTATATTATTTTTCAAAAAAACTAATAATAATTAAGAAATAATTTCAGCTAATTCTGATTCATCTACTTTATCAATATAGCTCTTTGCATAATCTTTTGCTGCTTTCAGATATGCCAATAAGATACTAGTATCATCTACCCAAATTCGTTGGGCATCAACTAAACTATGTTTCCAATCAGCAACATCAAAAGGAAATTTTTCTTCCCATTTTTGACTATGCCATATAGGTTCTTCTTTGGCTAAAAAAGCAATCTGAAAGTCTAATTCACGCGCTGTATGCCAAGCTAGCCATGTCATTGATTTTATCTGACTTGATAGATTGGCAACGGGAAATGCATTTGCTTCTTCTTTTGTCACACCATCAAAAGCACGAACAAAACGTTGATAGGCTTCTTCAAGATCTGATTTCATTAAATCTACAAAATTTGTCATAATGGTACTCCTTGGTTTCATTATAAGCTTTTATTTTGCTATTGACCAATGATTTAAGCTCCCAATTTTATCTCATTTAAACTTCATTCATTATTAAACTGAATCACTTGTTTTGTAACATCAACTGTGGCTTGAACACCAAATGGCATGATACACCTTGGTGTCGCATGACCAATGTTAATATTATAGATAATTGGAAGCTTTTTATTATCTATTTCTTCGAGTAATATTTTTTTATAGGCCCCATAATGATTCTCATTTTGCGGTTTTCCAATTAAAAGACCATTGATAACATTGAAAATACCAAAATCTTCAAGTGTTTTTATCATTGTACGATACTTTTTTGGAGAAGGATTTTCTTCACTTGTTTCCAGTAACAAAATTTTCCCTTTCCACTCTTCTAAACTTGGAAATAACTGGAATTTTTGGCAAAGATAAACAGTGTTATCATATCTAGAATTATCAAACATATCATAAATGGAGTCAAGACAACCTCCTAAAATCTTACCTTCAAAAATGGGTTCCCCTCTAAGTAATTCGAATCCTCTATCTTTATAATGAGGCATAGAAACACCAATAGCTGCTTTACTAAAATCTATTCTTCCTTGGTACCAAATCTGACTTGGACGGATTTCTTTTATCTGTTTTATCGTTAGCAATTCATCAAAATAGGATCTACTATAAGGTAACATATCACTTGACAATTCACAGATATCAGGTAGGAAAGCTTGCCCATAAAATGTTTTTAAACCAAGCTTATGAAGCATAAAATGGTTCATGGTAGTATCTGAAAAGCCTAGGAAAATTTTCTCTGAGACTACCTTCTTTAACTGATCATTTGCAAATAAATAAGGTAGAAGCCTATAAGTATCATCACCACCAATGGCACAAAGAATCATATCAATAGTTGGATCTTTAAATGCCATTAATAAATCTTCTGCTCTTTTTTGAGGATTATTTCTGAGATAGTCTATTCCTTTTTGTGCATTTGGTAAAAAACTGACATCAATTGGATACCGTTGTAGACGATTTAAGCCAATCTTAATTTCATGATTAACCATTTCTTCTCCAAGAAGACCTCTGGAAAGACTAATAATTCCAATTTTTTTAACAGTCATATAAGCCCATACCTCTTAATTTTTGATTATTATAACATATTTTTTAGCTTGTATTTTAAAATAAAAAAACCTAGTTGAACTAGGTTTTTTTATTCGGAGATTTTTAGTCAGCTATTTTTGTGTAATTTAGGAGAAGAGAGCTTGTTAAAACCGAGATAGAACTAAATGCCATTGCTAGACCAGCTAATTCTGGATTTAGAGTTAATCCAAATGCAGCAAAACAACCTGCAGCAATTGGAATACCAATTAAGTTATAAATAGAAGCCCAGAAGAGATTTAAAAGGATACGTTGGAAAGTTTTCTTACTCATATCAAGAGCTCTAACGACACCCATGAGATCATTTTGGATAAGGACAATACCACCAGATTCAATGGCAATATCTGTACCTGCACCCATTGCAATACCAACATCTGCAATTGATAAAGCAGGAGCATCATTGATACCATCACCAACAAAGGCAACTTTACTATTATCTGCTTGTAATTTTTGAATTTGACTTGCTTTTTCTTGAGGTAAAACATCTGCAATCACAGTATCAATTCCAACTTCTTTAGCTATAGCCTGAGCCACACCTTCATTGTCACCAGTAAGCATAACCGTTTTCAGACCACGATCTTTTAAAGCTTGGATTGCTCTTTTAGAGCTTTCTTTAGGAACATCTTGGATAGCAATAAGGCCAATAACATTATTTTCAAGAGCCAACATGACAACTGTTTTTGCTTCAGACTGTAGCTGAGTCATTTGTTTTCTTAATGAATCAGAGACTACCTTTTGACCTTGTAATTTTTGGTTTCCAAGGAAGACTGTTTGATCATTAACAATACCTTTAACACCCATACCTTCAACAGCTTCAAATTCTGATACTTTACTAAAATTAATATTTTGTTCTTTGACGTAGTCTAAAATAGCCTGAGCAAGAGGATGTTCTGAATTTGATTCTAAAGCTGCTGCTAAACTCAACACTTGTTCTTTATCTCCAACCACATCAGTTACACGTGGTTGACCAACTGTAATAGTTCCAGTTTTATCAAAGACGACTGTATTTAGCTTTTGAACTTCTTGTAAAACACTACCATTTTTAATAAGAACACCCATTTTAGCAGAACGACCTGTACCAACCATTAATGCCGTTGGTGTTGCTAATCCTAGTGCACAAGGGCATGCAATAATCAAAACAGCAACTCCATAAAGCATTGCTTTAATAGCCGAACTTCCTAGGAAACTATACCAAACAACGAACGTTAGAATAGCTAAGATAGCAACGACTGGTACAAAAATTCCTGAAATTTTATCTGTTAAATCTTGAATTGGAGCATGACTTGATTGTGCTTTTTTAACAAAGTCTACAATTTGAGCCAACATTGTTTCATCACCAACTTTTTCAGCTTCAAAAACAATTGTTCCGTTTGTATTAATGGTAGAACCGATAACTTTATCACCAATAGTTTTACTTGCTGGCATACTTTCTCCAGTTACCATTGACTCATCAATGTTTGTTTTACCTTCTGTAATAGTTCCATCTACTGCAATCTTCTCACCTGGTAAAACACGAATAATATCTCCGACAACAACCTGTGATAGAGGAATATCAACATATTCACCTTGTCGAAGCACTCTTGCTGAATTTGCTTGTAAATCTAATAATTTTTCAACCGCAGAAGAAGCATTTTTTCGCATTCTTTCTTCAAATACTTGTCCTAATAGAACAAATGTAATAATAAACCCAGCACTTTCGAAATACACTGGCAAATTGACAATTAATGCGTAAATACTATAAACAAAGGCAACTAATGTCCCTACTGCTACTAATGTATCCATATTGGCATGATGATTTTTAAAAGATGCCCAAGCACTCTTCATAAATGGCCAACCTGAAAATAGCATAATTGGTGCGACACAAACACCTGTAGCCCATCTCATAAAACTGTGCTCAACAAAACCACCATACATTCCTATCATCATATAAACTAGGGGTACCGTGAAGATAAAGGCAATCCAAAACCGTTTTGTTACTGACATATCATCCCTTCTTTTCTAATTGTTATTTTACAGTTAGTTTCCCGTGAAACATATCCATACCACATGCAAATCCATATTCGCCACTTTCATTTGGTGTGAAACGAACAATATGATCTTCATTTAAAGGTAATTCATCATGAATATTAAAATCTTTCAAAACTATCTCTGAAAGGCAACCTGATGGATTTAAGCGATGAAATGTTAATTCAACAGGCATTCCCTTTTCTAGATTTAAATGATCTGGTTGGTAGCCTTTATCAACGGTAATAGTTGCTTTTTGAACACCATTTTCAACTTTGACTGAATTCTTTTTAAATGCTTTAAATAATGACATTTTATTCTCCTTTATTTTTATTCTACGATTAGTTTTCCGTGAAACATATTCATTCCACATGCAAACTGATATTCACCAGCCTCTTCAGGATTAATATTAATAACATAATCCTTTTTTAAAGGAAGATCCGCATGAACACCAAAATCTGAAAAAACAACTTGATCGAGACAAGATGATGGATCTTGTCGGTTAAAAACTAACTGTGCTGGAATACCCTTTTTTAATACTATGGTTTCTGGTTTGTAACCTCCATTAACACTAACATGAACTTCTTGTTTGTCACCTTTTAGTTCAGCGCGGCCTTGAGAAGCTTGATGATTACCAAAAAACCACCATAAAATAAATGCTATTAGGGCTAATCCTAGTAATACAACTACAATTTTCATCACTTCACTCCTTTATATTTACATTTGTAAACAATAATACTAAAAATTTAAGTCACATGTAATGACTTCATTTTTTATTTGTAAGTTTATCATACATCATTTGATTACATTTGTAAACCATTTTATCTTTTTCTTTTTGAGAAACCTTTATTTCTTTCTCTTTTATAAAAATACGCTTTTTTTCTTTAAATAATGATTACTTTTCATTATTATTATTCCTACTATTATTTTACATAAATTAGCTAAAATAAGAACATTATCAGAACTAGATACAGATATAAGGATTCTGAAATTCTCACAAGGTTATTTTCATCACTTAAACCCTATTAATCGTAATATTATCACCAATCTACAGATCCGAACTATCCGATACAGTTCTACACAGTCAACTCCAATATTTAACATAATGGCATTAATGGGATGCTATTTTGTATTGCTATTAAGATTTATAGTTTAAAATAATATCTTTAAAATTATTTTCATTATATATTTATTTTTTACACATTTAATTAAACACATTTAGTGTAAATGTCTAATTTATTATGAAAACGGTTGAAATATAAAAGTGAACACACTATAATCTAATTGACCGGTTAATTATCAAAAGATATATCTTCTATGTTTAGGGGGAATTTACATGTCAAAAAAAGTTGTGTCAATGGGAGTTGCCTTTCTGTCAACCATCTTCTTAGCTACTGTTTCAACAACAGTAATCAAAGCTGAAACAATTAATAGTACACCTGTGACTAATATAACTGAAACGACCAATGCTGCTTCAGTCATTGAGAATAAAGAGAATGAATTACGTTCTGTAAAAGAAAGTGTCAAAGGGACAGAATTAGAAGCAACTGTCAATGATGCTATTACAAAAGTTGACAATATGAAAACAAGCTTAAGAGCAGCCAATCCTACAACAATTTATGATTTAGGAACTATTGGAGCTCGTGTTGAAGCATTAACAGATGTCATTAATGCGATTGTATTTTCAACAACTCAGTTAACAAACAAAATTGATAAAGCTCATATTGATATGGGGTTTGCTATCACTAAACTTGTCATTAGACTTGTTGATCCTTTCGCTTCTATTGATTCCATTAAGGAACAAAGTAAAACAATTGAATCACTAAAACAAGCCACCTTAACTTATCCTGATTTAAAATCAACAGATAGAGCTACTATTTATAAAAAAGCTGTCCTCGATAAGGCTATTTGGAATACAAGATTTGAAAGAGATAAAAAAATCCTAGGTGTCAAGAGCTTTACAGTTTACAATACTCTAAACCAATCTATAACACATGCTGTTGGTGTTCAACTGAATCCTAATGTTAGTGTCGCTAACGTTGACAGAGCTGTAAATGATCTTCAAAATGCATTAGCGATTGCTCTAAATTCATAATAAAAAAGCTGATACAATGTATCGGCTTTTTTACTGCTTTTTATCATTCATTAATAATAAAATCATATCATAAATGAGCCAGGTCTTTTTAGGGTAAGCAATGTATTTTGACTGCCATATTGGAGTAAATTTTTGTTTATATTGTCTTAGACCACTAAATGAATAAAAATGTGTGGAAAATACAAATATAAGATAAGCAATTTTTTCGTAAACAAAACTACTCTCCATATTTCCAACATTAGATAAAGGTGCCATTCCTAAGTCAAAATAGTGTAAACCTTCTTCTTTGAAATATGAGAATAACTTGATGAAAATAAAATCAATCAACCCACGATTATTATCTGCTGACTCGTATCTCATTAAATCAATAGTTGCAGTATCTTTACAGTAACTTGCTAGGAAGTTTACAAAAGCAATAATATTTCCTTCTTCATTTCTAACAACAGCAATTGGGGCATTTTGTAAATAGTCTCTATTGAAGAAACCTAATGAAAAGCCCTTTTCTTGTCTTCCATTTAACCATTTTGTAGATACTAATTCTATTTGATCCAAAAATTCTTGAGAAAAAGGAGGTGTCATAATTTCAAATTTTAGTCCAGATTTTTCTGCTTTATTGACAACATTACGAAATTGTTTGCCTTTCTTTCCACCTGTAGAAAATTGATTTAAATCAACAAGAGCACTCTCACCAAATTTCAAAAATTCATAACCGAACTCATGTAAAGTTAAAGTTGTTGACTGATCAACTTCATAGAAAATAATATCTAAATTTTCATTATTAGCATCCTTAATAAATTGCTCTGTTGCTTCTCTAAAATAATATGTATCACCTGCAGGATCACCCATAACGATACATTTATTACTTTTTAGAGAAAATTGGAAGACAACCTTGTCAACCTTGTCAACTTGGAACCAATATAAACGTTTATCATTAAGAAAAGCTAAACCACTATCTGTATTACCACCATAAGTTTGAAGAAACTCAAGATAACGATTTTGTTCAAATTTTTGACCAATCTGATACTTTGTTTCACGGGAAACATAAAAAATAGCAAATCGATAAACAAGATAGATTAATCCTACAGCTATCAATAAGTGAGTCCATAAAATAATAAATTGATCTAATCGAACGTATCTAATTGAGAAAAAATACCTATCCCAGAAACTATTCCCTCCAATAACTAATAATACAATTAAAATGGAAACAATAATGGCTAAATCTTTTGTTTTATCTTCCCAACTATAAATGAATGAATGTCTATTCAATCGTTTACGTATCATAAACATCATGAACATAATTAAAATTAGAAATATAGAGGTAAAATCTGATATTTCGACTAAATTAACATATATTATTGTGACAACAAATAAACACCAAGCAAATGGATAAGAGATTCTTAACTTACGTTTTACAAATCTAGCTAATAATATAAAGAGTAATCCTATTAAAACACTTGGCATTTGCCAAATTAATTGACCTTGAATAGGATCCAGTCTGTTTAAAAAGATCACATCTGATAACTTATCAGGAATTAAAGCAGATAATATCATAAAGAAACCAAAAATTCTCAAGCTAATAATTTCTGAATGATGTCCAATTGTTTTTAAAATATTTCCAGGTATATTAAGGTAGCGCTCGTTGATTCGCCCACCCATATGTTTAAAGAAAAGAATTACTCCAATTGAAAAGGGAACGACATAGTAAAATAATCTATAAAGAAGAAGCCAAGTAACAACTATAGAATTATTAAGTCCTAAACTTGTTAAACCTGTAATAATAACAACATCAAAGCTCCCAATCCCACCAGGAATCATAGAAACCATCCCTATTATTAAAGCAATTAAAAATAAAGGTACAATGTTATATAAGGGAATTCTAACACCTAATAAATAACCAATTAAGCAAAAATAAGTAATTACAAAAAACCAGTCAACTAAAGAAGCACCAATCAATGAAATAGCTCTTTTAAAGGTTGTTTGACCAAAATAAGTTAATTTTTTATTACTTGAAATAATTAATATTAGTGGTAAATATAACATAGTTCCAAAAAGAACAAACCAATATTTTTTAATACTTAAATCAACTGGCAAAAACCAAATGAAAACAAATAAGACACCACAAAAGATAGAAAGTCCACTCATAAAGTAAGGTATAATTCTTGAAATACCTTGCATACTTTTTGAAGATTCCTTTTCATTTGAATAAAATGAATATCTTAGCCCAATATCTACAATACCTGCAAAACCAGCAATATTATTGATGGTATTAATAACCCAGCTTGTTTCTAATATATAGCGAAGTGAATGTTTACTTTTGATTTCTTGATTTAAAATAATATCAAATAAAAGCATTGGTGACACTGCAATAATTCCCAATATCAGCATTAAAATAACAGAGGAAATAGGAATTTGACCGAGAGATGCTTTCAAATCAGTCATTGATATTGTTTTTCGAAGTCTAATGATTTCTGAAATAACTAAAATACTGACAGAAATAAAAAATATCGTTTTTATTAATGACTGCAATTGACTTAGTTTAGCAATTATTTTTTTCAACTTTGGTTTCTCCTTTGAATAAGGTCCATCATATCTACAATTAGCTTGTTAAAAGTTAATGGTTCTTCCTTAGCTACATTATGACCTTGACTTTTAATCTTGATTAAACGACTGTTTGGAAATAACAAACATATTTCTTCAGAATGAGATAGTTTAATAATATCACAACTACCTACAACAACCCATGTTGGGAAAGTTAACATCCTAAGACGTTCTTTATCTAGTTTGATTTCTTCTTTCATAAGCTTTGCTACTAATAATTTTGATTTAAAATAAAGTGATCGTTTTGATAGAAGTCTTAAAAAAAATAGTTCTATCAAAATACCTATTCTACTTAAGATTCTAAGGCCATTAAAGGTCACGTTTCCAGAATTTAAAATAAGTCCTTTTACTTTATTAGGGTATTTTTGACAAAATGAAATTGCTAAGTTAGCACCATCACTGTGTCCAACAATTAAACAAGAATTGATAGACAAATGTTCCAAAACTTGATTGACATCTTCTGTCAACTTCTCAAATGAAATACTACTAGTTACAAGATCAGATTTTCCTTGTGCTCTACTATCAATAAAAATGAGTTTATATTGTTTAGCTAGTTCTAACTGATTTTGAAAATAATCACTACTCAAATTATTGCCATGTAAAAAGAGGATAGGAAAACCATTTCCAATACATCTAAAAAAGATAGCTGAACCATCATGGCTTCTTAGATACATCTTACCTCCAAAAATTCTAATTTTAATGACAGAAAACTAATCCTATTTTATCATCTTTTTAAAAAAATATCAGTCATTTACATGGTATAATTATCAAAAAGGAGTTTACTATGACGGTAACAGTAAATATTATCTATAGAGGAAAAAATGGATCTGCATTTGAGTTTGCCAATGAAATGATTTCATCAGGTTTAGTAACTAAAATTAGAGAACAAAAAGGAAATTTAAGATTTGATTATTTCAAATCTTTTGATGATCCTGAAGCACTCTTACTAATAGATGAATGGGTTGATCAAGAAGCTATAGACATTCATCATAAATCAGAAATGATGCCACAAATTGCTGACTTAAGAAAGAAATACCAGCTCAAAATGGAAGTCAAACAATTTCAAGAAATCACAAAAAAATAAGGCATAGCCTTATTTTTTTATGATCTTTGTAAAACAATCAATAAACTGTGCAGTAAGCCACCAAATAGTTTCATCTAAACCTTCATAAAATGGTATTGCTCGATTATGATGTGTAAACTTATAATTGACACCATCATTAATTTTTTCAAATGGAAAATCTTGATTGGGAACTATATCCATCTTTAAATCATAATATTTAGGTTTATTTTCTATAAAATATTTGAGTGATACTGTAAAGAATTTGTCAACTTCATCATTTACAGATAGTTGACACGTATTTGTAATATCTAATTTTCCTACAAAACAATGTATCGTTCTATCTGAAAAAACGATATAATCAATTTCTCCTAATAAGAATATCTGATTTTGAGAGAGATAGCTCTTCCATTGTTTCTCTAATTGCAGCTTCTTCATAACTTTCATTAGCTTCGACTTTTCCACCAGGAAGTGAAACTTCTCCAGGCTGTGAAATCTTTTGACTTCGTTTCTCAAATAAAATGTGATATTGATCATTAATTGTTATTAATGGAATGAGAACAGCGTATCTATTTTTTCTCCTAAAGGATGAGGTTGATAACGTCTAAACTGTGATAAAAAGGTATCCTTCATATTTTGACTTTCTGAATTATAATGTAAAGTCATCATATCTAAATATCACTAATTAGTCAAATATATTCCCCTAAAAGAAAAAACTGATTAAAGCTAGTACAGCAAGACCAGCTTGCTGAATCACGATTTTTTTATTAACAGTGATTGCACCATAAATAGCAACCAGTATTATCCCTATCAATAACATAATAATAATATCAGAGTGGTTTGTCATCAATCCGTATAAAAGTCCTAAAGCAAATAGAAGATTATATATACCTTGATTTTTAAATAAATTTTGAACAGATTCTCTTTGCAATTCTTCCTTAGACATTCCAAAAATTTGAGATGTTTTTTCAGAGCTAGTTGCTATTGTTTCCAAATACATAATGTAAATGAATTCCAAGGCAACAAGTAAAACTAACACAATTGTAATAAAAGACATAAGTACCCTTCTTTCTTTTCCTATAATTATTATACTAGTCAACGATAAAATAACAATTAATTTAGCTTAGATACCTTTTATTGCTTATGAAACTAAGATATGATAATCTAAAAATAGGAGGTATACAAATGAGTCAAGATATGAAATATCGCTTTACTTATATTAAGTGTGGACCAGGAGATCAAATTATCGTGGATAATGAAACAGGAATTGAATATTACAAAAATAGAACACACCTTATTCCTTTATTAGACACAAATAGAAAACCAAAATTAAATAGAGAATGGACCGAAAAACATTCTTAAAAAAGTCAAAATGTTAGTGACTTTTTTAATTAAAACTTTCCTTATACTCATAAATACTATCCATTAGACAAAAAAAATAAAAAGCCTATAAAATAGGCTTTTTAAGTATTCAATATGAAAATTAAAGCATTTTGTTGTAGAACTCAACGACAAGTTGTTCGTTAATTTCTGGATTAATTTCATCGCGTTCTGGAAGGCGTTTTAATGAACCTTCAAGTTTTTCTGCATCAAAAGAAACGAAAGCTGGACGTCCAATTGTAGCTTCAACAGCTTCAAGAATAGCTGGAACTTTGATTGATTTTTCACGTACTGAAATCACTTGACCAACTTCAACACGGTATGAAGGAATATCAACACGTTTTCCGTCAACTAAAATATGTCCATGATTTACAAATTGACGTGCTTGACGACGAGTAGTTGCTAAACCTAAACGATAAACAACATTATCAAGACGACGTTCTAAAAGAACCATAAAATTGAAACCAAGTGTTCCTTCTTTAACTTTTGTTGCTTGAACGAACAAGTTACGGAATTGTTTTTCACCTAAACCATATGAAAAACGTAATTTTTGTTTTTCAGCAAGTTGTAAACCATATTCTGAAAGTTTACTACGATTGTTAGGACCATGTTGTCCAGGTACGTAGTTACGACGTGCTAATTCTTTACCAGTGCCTGTAAGTGATAAACCTAGGCGACGTGATTGTTTCCATGATGGACCAGTATAACGTGACATTTAAATGTCCTCCTCTAAAATTAATTGAGGAAATAACTTTTTAAAAAATTCTGATTCGTGCAGGTGGCTTTCGCCTAAACAGCTAAGGTTACTAGAATAGATAACCACCTGTTGACGAGCTTCATATTTTTCTGCTGCTATTTCACACAAATTTCATTATAACATACCTATACAGAGGAAACAAGAGTTTAAGCATTTAAATTTTAATAATAAAGCTATTTTATACTGCTTTACAACAGTGTCAATAACTGTAAATAAAAAAGCCCAAAGGCTATTTTAATCTAGATATCGAATTAAGGTTTTTTCAGTTAAGATATCTGAATAGGTATAAGATTCTACATAAGAATTATTGATTGCACCTGGAATATCTGAACTTTCATTATACTCAACAATGAACAAAGATGGATATACTTCAGTGAGACGACCAACCTTCGTCTTTTCTCTTTTTCGACCATTTTCTAAAGTTAGTTCGACTAATTTACCTTCATGAGACTTAATATCTTCTTTTATTTTTTTCATTTTTGCGACATCAGCAAATGCATCACTCATTTTTATTCTCCAATTCTATCTTTCTTCAAACTGTGCAATCGTTGAAAATTTATTATACTCTTTTTGAAACATTAGTTTAACTGTACCACGAGCACCAGCACGATTTTTTTCTAGGATAACTTCAATAGTGTCTTCTGCTTCTTCACCTTCTTTTCGATAATAGTCATCTCTATAAAGAAAGGCAACAATATCAGCATCTTGTTCGATTGATCCAGATTCACGAATATCAGATAAGACTGGTCTTTTATCTTGCCTTTGTTCAACCCCACGTGAAAGTTGGCTTAAAGCTATAACAGGTACTTTTAATTCTTTAGCTAAAATTTTCAACTGTCTCGATATATCTGAAACTTCTTGTTGCCTATTTTCAGGTCTTGTTCCTGTTATCAACTGTAAATAGTCAATGACAATCAAGCCTAATCCACCTTCTACTTCTTGAGATAACTTACGAGCTCTTGCTCTAATTTCAGTAATTTTGATACCTGGTGTGTCATCTATATAAATTGGTGCCTCAGCAAGAGCTCCTTGTGCAATAGTAACATTATTCCAATCTTGATCCGTTAGTTGTCCTGTTCTTAGGCTATGTGAATCTACCATGCCTTCAGCAGCCAACATACGATCAACTAAACTTTCTGCTCCCATTTCAAGTGAAAAAATAGCTACAGGTCGTTTTTGCTTTGTTCCAACATTTTGTGCAATGTTTAAAACGAATGCAGTTTTACCAACAGCGGGTCTAGCTGCTAAAATAACTAATTGATCAGGGTGTAAACCTGTTGTAATCTTGTCAAGATCACGAAAACCAGTAGGTAATCCTGTCACATCAGAAGTTTGCTGTGATCTTGCTTCTAAATTTTCATAATTGACTTTTAAAACATCCGAAATTTTTCGAAAACCATTTCGATTGCTATGTTCATTTATATCAACTAAGGCTTTTTCTGCATTGGCAATAATATCTTCTGACTCAAATGAACCATCATAAGCTTGGTTTACAGTATCTGTCAATCTAGAAATGATATTTCTCAACATTGCTTTTTCAGCAACTATTTTAGCATAGTACTCAGCATTAGCACTTGTTGGTACACTATTTACCAATTCTACAATATAAGATAGTCCACCAATATTTTGTAAATCACCTTGATCATCTAAAATTGTTCTAACTGTTGTTGCATCAATAGCATCATTACGATCACTGAGGGTTATCATTGCCTTAAAAATAACCTTATGCGAATACTTATAAAAGTCTTCAGGACTAATAAATTCACGAACAGTGATTAATTTATCAGGTGCTATAAAGATTGAACCTAGGACCGACTGTTCTGCAAGTAAGTCCTGTGGTTGAACCCTTAATTCTGAAACTTCAGGCAAATCTAACACCTCCTCTACAAAAAATTTTATGCTTCGTTAACTTGAATTTTTATTTGTCCTGTAACTTCTTTATGTAATTTGACAGGAACTTCAATCTTTCCAATTGCTCTAATAGGATGATCTAACTCAATATGACGTTTATCAATCTTTATTTCATATTGAGATTGTAACTCTTCAGCAATTTTCTTAGCCGTAATAGAACCAAAGGTACGACCATCTGGTCCAACTTTTTCACTAAATTGAACTCTAGTTTCTTCTTTTTCAAGAAGTGCTTTTGTTGTTTTTGCTTCAGATAAAAGTTCTGCTTGTGCTTTTTCTTCTGATTTTTGTTTTCCTTTTAACTCACCAATTGCTTGAGATGTTGCTTCTTTAGCAAGTTTCTTTTTTAATAAAAAGTTTTGAGCGTAACCAGTTGGGACTTCTTTTATTTCACCTTTTTTTCCTTTACCTTTTACATCTGTTAAAAAGATAACTTTCATTATTCATCCTCCATTGTTTCTTTCATAGTATTTTCAATTGTAGAAATGAGTAAATCTTTTGCTTGACCTGCGGTTATGTCTTCCAATTGACAAGCTGCCAAATTGAAATGACCGCCACCTCCCATTTTTTCCATAATACGTTGTACATTTATTTTACTACGACTTCGAGCTGAAATAGCGATTTTATGTTCAGATATTCTGGCAATTACAAATGTAGCTTCGATACCTGCCATTGACAACATGGTATCAGCAGCTTTACTAGCCATAACTTTGGTGTAAATTATCTCATTATCACCTGAGGCAACAATAATGTCTTTCGTTAAACGATTTCCTCTTAAAATCAACTCATTAACTTGTCTATACTCATCAAAATCAATTGCTGAAATTGTCTGAATTTCGACACTATCACTTCCAAGTGATCTAAGATAACTAGCAACATCAAAAGTTCTACTTGTTACTCGTGTTGAAAAATTCTTTGTATCCAACATTATACCAGCCATAACTACACTGGCTTGAATTTTACTTAATTTCGTTTTTGCATTTTGAAATTGAATAAGTTCAGTGACTAATTCAGCTGCACTACTTGCTCCACTTTCAATGAATGATAATACAGCATTTTCTGGAAAATCATTATCTCTACGATGATGGTCAACAATAACAACATCAGTAAACAATCTGTAAAACTCTTCTGAGAGAGTTAATGATATTTTTGAATGGTCAACCATTACTAATAAAGATTGTGATGTTACCATACCCATAGCTTGTGCAACACTTATAAGTCTTGTTTTTCCATCTTTTTGAATACTATCAATAGCCCGTTCGATATCTGGATTCATGTCTTCAGGATTATAGACGACATAACTTTGTTCTATAACATTACTTGAGAAAAATTGCATTCCCACCGCTGAACCTAAAGCATCCATGTCGATATTACGATGTCCAACAATAAAAACTTTATCAACCATCTTAATACGGTCTGATATTGCTGACATCATAGCTCTGGTTCTTGTTCTAGACCGTTTTACTGTTGATACAGAACAACCACCAAAGTAAAGAGGTTTTTTATTATCATCATTTTCTCTGACAACAATTTGATCTCCACCACGTACTGAGGCTATATTGAGGTTTTCCAGAGCAACTTTTCCGATTTGTAAATGATTTTTGTTACCAAATGAAATACCCATACTTAAGGTTAAAGGAAATTGTTTTTCTTGAGATTCATTTCTAAATGTTTCAACAATATCAAATTTTGAATCCATTAATTCTTTTAAAATATGATAGTCAGTAAAAAAGTAAAAGCGATCTGTACTTACGCGTCGATAAAAGATAGATCTAGCACTAGCAAAATCTGAAATAAAATTGGCAATAAAACCATTAATTTGTGAAACATCTGTATCAGAATAATTATCAATAACGTCATCATAGTTATCAATTGAAATAATTACAATGACAGGTCTCAACATATTATTATCAATAATTTCACGATTTCCTACAAAGACATCAAAGAAATAGAAAATACCTGCATTGATATCAACGTAAGAAGAGTATTTATTTCCAGAAATTTGAAAGCTAGGGCTGGCTTCTCCCTTACACTTTGAATCAATGATCTCTTGTACTAATTCTGAGTTAAAATCACCAGATTCAGTTGTAAAAATCAATTCAGCATATGGATTGAACCATTCAATATCTTGAGTTTCTTGGTCAAACTGAATCACACCCACTGGCATTTTATCTAATAAATTTTTTAAACTGACTTCAGTCTGATCATTAAGAATCTCAATTTGTTCCAATTCTGAAAGTTCATAAGTTTGTTTTTGATACCATAGTAGTCCAATAACAAATAATAAGACCAGAAAAATTAAACCTAAAAGTAATGTATTTGAATGAACAACTTTTATACAAATGGCTAATAAGCCAAATAATATCATCCCCATCATAATCAGATGGATTGTTGCAAAACGAAATTTTTTCATTTAATAACCTCTTAAGCCATTATTATACCATAAAACAGCCCTAAAAATATAGAGCTGTTATCACCTTCAAAGTTACAATTTCATTACTTTTTTCTAGCCTTATTATTGCCCTCTAGATAGACCATTAAAATACTAATATCAGCTGGATTGACACCAGAGATTCGACTAGCTTGTCCAATCGTTTCAGGATTTATTTTTTTAAATTTTTGACGGGCTTCAGTTGCAATGGAATCAATTGCATCCCAATCAATATTAGATGGTATCCGTTTTTCTTCCATACGTTTCATTTTAGCAACTTGATCTAAAGCTTTATTAATATAGCCTTCATACTTAATCTCAGTTTCTAACAAATCGATGATTTTAGTATCTAAATATTCGGCTGCTGGACCAATAAAATGTGTTATGGCTTCATAATTAACTTCAGGTCTTCTCATGAATTCTTTAGCAGTCATAGCATCTGTTAAAGCTTTAAATCCCAATGCTTTCACTTTTTCATTAGTTTCTTTAACAGGTTTTATTTTTATTTTTTCAAGGCGGCTCATTTCATTATCAAATTTATTCTTTTTAATTTGATAGGTTGAGTATCTTTCATCATCAACTAAACCAACTTGACGTCCAATCTCTGTAAGTCTCATATCAGCATTATCATGTCTCAAAATAAGACGATATTCTGCGCGTGAAGTTAAAAGACGATATGGTTCTAAAGTTCCTTTTGTTACCAAGTCATCAATCATTACCCCAATATAAGCATCACTTCGTTTTAAAATGAGTTCAGGTTTTCCTTGAACCTTTAATGCTGCGTTAATACCAGCCACAATACCTTGACCAGCTGCTTCTTCATAACCAGAAGTTCCGTTTGTTTGACCTGCTGTAAAAAGTCCAGAAATAACTTTTGTTTCTAAAGTTGCTCTCAATTGATGTGGTAAAACAATATCATATTCAATAGCATATCCTGTACGCATCATTTCAGCTTTTTCAAGACCTTTTATAGAATGTAATAAATCTTTTTGTACATCTTCAGGGAGACTGGTTGATAAACCTTGCACATAAACTTCTTCAGTGTCCCTACCTTCTGGCTCTAAAAAGAGTTGATGTCTTTCTTTATCAGCAAATCTCACTATTTTATCTTCAATAGATGGACAGTATCGTGGACCTACACCTTTTACTATACCTGAAAACATTGGTGCACGATATAAGTTTTTATTGATAATATCATGACTATTAGCATTTGTATAAGTAAGCCAACATGGGATTTGGTCTTTTAAATAATCTTCATCTTTAGATAAAAATGAAAAATGGTTTGGCTTTTCATCTCCAGGCTGAATTTCTGTAAGGGTATAATCAATAGAAGAAGCTTTTACACGTGGAGGTGTTCCAGTTTTGAAGCGACCAATTTCTAAACCTAATTTTTTTAGGTTATCTGCTAAAGTAACAGAGGCTAAACTATTATTTGGTCCGGATGAATATTTTAATTCACCTAAAATAATTTCTCCTCTCAATGCTGTCCCTGTAGTTACAATAATGGCTTTAGCTGAGAATTTTTGACCTGTAGCAGTTAAAACACCAATTACTTTCCCATCTTCGACCAAAATATCATCAATCATTGATTGTCTTAATGTTAAATTTTCTTGGTTTTCAACCGTTTTTTTCATTTCTCTTGAATAAAGAGCCTTGTCAGCTTGCGCCCTTAACGCTCTAACAGCAGGTCCTTTACCAGTGTTAAGCATCTTCATTTGGATATAGGTTTTATCAATATTTTTACCCATTTCTCCACCAAGAGCATCAATTTCTCTAACAACAATACCTTTTGCAGAACCACCAATAGAAGGATTACAAGGCATAAAAGCCAACATATCAAGATTAATTGTAGCTAATAAGGTTTTACATCCCATTCGACTGGCAGCTAAACTTGCTTCGACACCAGCATGTCCAGCACCAATGACGATAACATCGTAATCTTCTGTAAATGTATGTGACATTTTTTTCTCCATATAAAAATGGACAAAGCTAAAGAAACTGTAACCTTTTGGAACAGTTTCTATGAGCTTTGACCATCATAGTTATTTCATAGTTTTATTACTTTTTATTTTAGCAAACTGTAACTAAAAGTCAACAATAATAAATTTTATTTCATTTTACAACTCTGTAAATTAAAGTAAAGTTCTTTGTAAACCTTTAATTCAAAAATTACCCTTAATTGACGATTATAAGTACCTATAATTTATAAGTTGACACTACTGTAAATTTTAAAAATTAAATATATTGACATGCTTTACCATCTTTAAAGGCCATATCAATAATCCCACCACCTAAACACTCTTCGTCTTGATAAAAGACTACAGCTTGCCCAGGTGTAATCGCACGTTGTGGTTGGTCAAACTTGACATTTGCTTTATCACCTTTTACAGTTATTGTAACTTTTGAATCAGGTTGACGATATCGGAATTTAGCTGTACATTCCATAGAAAACTCTTCAGGCATGTCTTTTGTAAAATGGATAACAGATGCGTCAAGACTTGTTGACATTAATGATTCATGATAGAAACCTTGTCCCACGTATAAAATATTTTTTGAAAGGTCTTTACCTACCACAAACCATGGTTGATTATCGCCACCATGTTGGCCACCAATACCAAGACCACCCCTTTGACCTATAGTATAATACATTAGACCAGCGTGTTCACCCATGTCACGACCATCAATTGTCATCATTCTACCTTTTTGTGCAGGTAAGTACTGACTTAAAAATTGTTTGAAATTCTTTTCTCCAATAAAACAGATACCAGTAGAGTCTTTCTTTTTAGCCGTCGCCAGTCCAGCTTTTTCAGCTATCTTTCTGACTTCTGGTTTTTGTAAATGTCCTAAAGGAAACATTGTTTTTTGGAGTTGTTCTTGTGATAATTGACTTAAGAAATAAGTCTGATCTTTCCCATTATCTGCTCCACGTAACATATGAACAGTCCCATCAGAGTCTTTTTTTACTTGTGCATAGTGACCAGTGGCAACATAGACGGCTCCTAATGACATCGCATAATCTAAAAAGGCTTTAAATTTTATTTCTTTATTGCACATGACATCAGGATTTGGAGTTCTTCCTGCTCTATATTCAGCAAGAAAATATTCAAAAACTCTATCCCAATATTCTTTTTCAAAATTTACAGAATAATAAGGTATCCCAATTTGATCAGCTACTGCTGCGACATCTTTATAATCTTCTGTAGCTGTACAGACCCCAAATTCATCTGTATCATCCCAGTTTTTCATAAAGACACCTACAACGTCGTAGCCTTGTTCTTTAAGTAAAAGCGCAGTAACGGATGAATCAACTCCACCGCTCATGCCTACCACAACTCTTGTTTTTGAATTGTCATTCATAGCATTTTCTCCCATCAAAGTTTAGATACAAAAATAGATATTTTTGTTCAATTAGAAAAGTCGATTTGAAGGTCGATTTTCATATTTTCAAAAGTCGATTTGAAGGTCGATTTCGAAGACGCCTAATGGCGCACAGATTATTATAGCAATAATCTAATTTAATGCCAAGAACTAATCTCTTAAATACTCGCAAAGTTTAATATTTTTTTGTTATAATGAAACCATAATACGATAGTGGAGAAAGATATGAACACACTCAAATTTCAATCAGTTTTTGATATTATTGGGCCAGTTATGATAGGTCCCTCAAGTAGTCACACTGCAGGTGCTGTTAGAATTGGTAAGGTAGTACACTCTATTTTTGGAGAAGTTCCAGAAGAAGTTACTTTCAGTTTATACAATTCTTTTGCAAAAACCTATCGTGGTCATGGTACTGATAAAGCTCTCGTAGCAGGCATAATGGGTATGGATACTGATAATCCTGAAATTAAAAATGCCCTAGAAATTGCTCATCAAAGAGGAATCAGAATTTATTGGGATGTCTTAAAAGATAGTAATGCACCACATCCAAATACTGCTAAAATCACTGTCAAAAAAGGTGAAAAGACAATGAGTATTACTGGTGTATCTATTGGTGGTGGTAATATTCAAGTTACAGAGTTAAATGGTTTTTCAATTTCATTAAGTATGAATACCCCAACCTTAATCATTGTTCACCAAGATATTCCTGGCATGATTGCAAAAGTAACAGATATTCTTCAAGATAATAATATTAATATCGCACAAATGAATGTTACCAGAGAAAGTGCTGGTGAAAAAGCAATTATGATTATTGAAATTGATTCTAGAGACTGTCAAGATGCTGTCAATCAAATTTCAAAAATTCCTTATTTACATAATGTTAATTTTTTTGATTAGAAAGGAATAAGATGTTTTATTCTGTTAAAGAACTTGTAGAACAAGCTGAACAATTTCATAATGGAAGTATTTCTGAATTAATGATTGCAACTGAAATTGAAATGACAGGGCGATCTAGAGAAGAAATTATTTTTATTATGTCTCGAAATTTAGAAGTAATGAAACAATCTGTTGTCAACGGATTGTCAACTGAAAAATCTATTAGTGGATTAACTGGTGGTGATGCTGTCAAGATGGATAATTATATAAAAAAAGGTAACACTCTATCTGATACTACCATTCTAACTGCTGTTAGAAATGCAATGGCTGTAAATGAATTAAATGCAAAAATGGGACTTGTTTGTGCTACTCCAACAGCAGGAAGTGCTGGTTGTCTTCCTGCCGTCTTGTCAACTGCTATTGAAAAATTAAATCTAACAGAAGAAGAACAGTTAAATTTTCTCTTTACAGCTGGTGCCTTCGGTTTAGTCATTGGAAATAATGCTTCTATTTCTGGTGCTGAAGGTGGTTGTCAAGCAGAGGTTGGATCTGCATCAGCTATGAGTGCTGCTGCTTTAGTAATGGCAGCAGGTGGTACAGCATTTCAAGCAAGTCAAGCTGTCGCTTTTGTAATTAAAAATATGCTTGGTCTAATCTGTGATCCTGTTGCAGGTTTAGTAGAAGTACCATGTGTTAAAAGAAATGCTTTAGGATCTAGTTTTGCAATGATAGCTGCTGACATGGCCTTATCAGGTATATTATCTCAAATACCAGTTGACGAAGTTATTGACGCAATGTATCAAGTAGGTTCTGCTTTACCAACGGTATTCCGTGAAACTGCAGAAGGTGGACTAGCTGCAACTCCAACAGGTCGTCAATTAAGTAAACAAATCTTTGGAGAATAATTTAGTAATTTATGAAAAATATATTATTTGATCTTGATGGTACGTTGGTAGATTCCAGTAAGGGAATTATTGAATCCTTTCAATATGCATTTAATTCACTTTCTTATCCTCAACCATCAATAGAAATTATCAGAACTTATATCGGTCCTCCATTAGAAACAACATTTCAAAATTACTTCACAGAAAGTAAAGACCTTGATGATGCTATTTTGGCTTTTCGTGATAATTATAAAAAAAGTGGTGTGCATCAAGTTTCACTTTATGAAGGTGTTAAAACAAGTCTTCGTGAATTATCAATGAAAGGTTATTCACTATATGTGACAACAAGTAAATTTCAACCAATGGCATATCAAATGTTGGAAAATTTACAAATTGCTGATTATTTTGATGGTATCTATGGGTCTATTAATAATCGATTTCACAAAGTTGATGTTATAAATGCTTGTTTAGAAGAAAATCAATTAAAAAAAGAAAGTACAGTAATAATTGGAGATACTAAATTTGATATGATTGGAGGCAATGATGCCAATATTCATACAATAGGAGTTACATGGGGATTTGGTTCCCAAACAGACCTTTTAAATGCTGGAGCTGAGAAAATTTGTCATCATCCGAAAGACATAGAAAAAAGCCTGATTTATTAATCAAGCTTTTTTTATTTTAATAACCCCAAGCTGATAAACCTTGAGCATTGTAAGCTTTAACAGCGGCATTAATTTGATCTTGAACTGTTGCTGTTGAACCCCAACCTGGCATTGTTTGGAAAAGACCTGAAGCACCAGAAGCATTTGCAGCATTTGGATTACCATTTGATTCACGAGCGATAATTTGTTCCCAAGTTGCTTGAGAAACACCAGTAGCAGCAGCCATTTGAGCTGCGGCAGAACTACCAACTCGACCAGCTGTATTACCATTTGATAAGACAACACCATTAGAAGCTGTATTTGTTGTAGCGACTTGAGTATTTGTATAATTTTGTTGTGTCGTAGCAACAGTTTCAGTAGCTACTGGTTGAGTTTGTTCAGTAGAAGCGACAACTTCTTGATTTTCAGATGTAGCCTCAACTTCACTTGATAAAGTTGGTTGACTTGAAGAAGTTGAACTAGTTGAAGTTGAAGTAGAACTTGCTGTTGAACTTACCTTTACAGCTGAAATTGTTGAAGCTGCTGATTTTTTTGTAACTTTAGTAACTTTTTTATCTGTTTTATTAGAAAATGATTCTGTTGTTACACTTTTACTTGAAAAAGCAAAAACAACTGCAATTACTGCAATAAGTGTTGCAAGTAAACCAAAGCTAATATAACTTGATTTGAAGTTTATTTCTTTTAATTTTTTAAATAACATATTAATAATATACCTCTTTCGTTATTCCAGTCTATATCATATAATTTAATTATTACTTAGATATTTAAGATATATTAAAAATGTTACAAATGTATTGAAATCTAAACAAAAAAGGGTTACTTTCCTTAGAAAATTAGGAATAATAACTCTTTTTTATATTATGTTTTTAAAAAGTATAGAATAAACGCAGTCAATAACATAATAATTATAACTATTGTATCTTTATTAGACCATCTCAACTGTCTATATTTACTTCTACCATCTCCACCTTGATAACCCCTAGCTTCCATTGCAATAGCTAGTGCATCAGCTCTTTTAAAGCTAGAAGCAAACAAAGGAATTAAGATAGGAATAATAGATTTTACTTTTTGTACTATATTTCCCTCTCCAAAATCAACACCACGTGCTCTTTGTGCATTCATTATTCTAGTTGTATCATCCATTAAAGTTGGTACAAAACGTAAACTTAAAGAAAGCATTAATCCAATTTCATGAGCTGTAACTTTAAATATCTCTAATGGTTTTAAAAGTGACTCCACAGAATCTGCTAAACTTAAAGGTGTTGTTGTAAGTGTCAATAAAGTTGAAAAGAAAATAATTAAAATAAACCTCATGAAGATAAGTAAAGATTGACTTAAACCAAATGTAGAAATTCTAATAATCCAGAATTGAAATAGAATCTCCCCGCCTTGTGTAAAAAACATTTGAAACATGGTTGTAAATAAGATAATACCAATCATAGGTTTTAAACCATTTAAAAAGAAACTTATTTTTACTTTAGAAAGAAGGACTATTGCAAGTGTAAATACTAGTATAATAAGATTCGTAACAAGATTATTAGCCCAAAAAATAATAATAATGTAGATAAACATTGCTAATAATTTACTTCTTGGATCCAGACGATGAATAATAGAATCACCAGGAATATACCTACCAAGTATTAATTTATCCATTTGCAATCACCTCTGAAAATTCTTCAATTGTAATTGGCAATGAATCCAATTGTAAACCTCTTTTTACTAAATGTTGAGCAAATTTAGTAATTTTTGGGACACCTAGTTGTTTTTTTTCTAATGTTGATAGTTCTTGAAAAACATCTTTAGGGAAACCAGACATAACTATCCGTCCAGACTCTAAAACATAAACAAAATCAGCAAAATTAGCAACGTCATCCATTAAATGGGTAACAAGAACTATAGTCATCCCATCTTGATGAAGTTTATGAAATAAAGACATTAATTCTTTCCTACCCTTTGGATCCAATCCAGCAGTTGGTTCGTCCAATACCAATACTTTTGGATTCATAGCTAAAATGCCTGCAATAGCTACTCTTCTCATCTGACCACCAGATAGTTCAAAGGGATTTTTTTCAAATAAATCTTCAGAAATTCCAACTAAAGCTAATTTTTCTTTTGCAATTTTTTCAGAATCCTCTTTTGAAATACCAAAATTTTGTGGCCCAAAAGCAACATCTTTTAGGATAGTTTCTTCAAATAATTGGCTTTCTGGAAATTGGAATACTAAGCCAACTTTTTGTCTTACAGATTTGATATCCTTATTTTTAGCATTAGGTTCAATAACTATATCATCTACTTTGACTGTTCCTTCTGTTGGAATATGTAGACCATTTAATAGTTGCATAATTGTTGATTTTCCTGAACCAGTATGTCCAATAAATGCAGTATAAGAGCCATCTTTTATCTCAAGGTTAATGTCAAAAAGGGCACGCCCTTCAAAAGGTGTCCCTAATTGATATGTATAATTTACGCCTTGAAGAGTAATTCCCATAACTTATTTTCTAGTTCCTTTTCTGTAAGATAAGTTTGATTGATTTTAATGTCTTTTGATTTTAATGATTGAATAACAGTTGAAGTAAATGGTATATCTAATCCCAAGGTGAGTAACTCATTTCCCCTATTGAATAATTGTTCAGGAGTAGAACTTGATTCTATTTGACCATTTTTCATAACAATAACACGATCACTCAATGCAACTTCATCTAAATCATGAGTGATTGAGATAACAGTCATGTCATATTGTTCACGGATAGATTGTATTGTTTTTATTAATTCTAATCTACCTTCAGGATCTAACATACTTGTCGATTCGTCTAAGATGATAATTTTAGGTCTCATAGCAACTGCTCCAGCAATAGCAACCCTCTGCTTTTGACCTCCAGATAAGCGTGCTGGTTCTCTTGTCAAAAAAGAAGTCATTCCCACAAGATCAAGTGACTGCATTACACGTTGTTTCATCTCACTGTACGATAATCCCTTGTTTTCTAAACCAAAAGCAACATCATCCTCAACAGTAGCACCAACAAATTGATTATCAGGATTTTGAAAAACCATACCAATCTTCTGACGAATTTCCCAAACATTCTCTTCAGTTAAATGTTGACTATCTACAATGATATCTCCTGATTGAGCTTCTAATAAGCCATCAATGAGTCTAACAGTTGTAGATTTACCAGATCCATTATGCCCAATTATTGATAACCATTCTCCTTGTTTCACGTGAAACGATAAATTTTCAAGAGTATAGTTTTCTTGATTCTCTTCGTATTTAAAATAGATATTTTTTAATTCAATGATAGAAGTCATAGGCTATTTGAAGGTATCTTTAAACAAGAAACCTGCTCCTTTAAAGTAATCATAACCTGAGTATAGTGTAAAGAATAAAGCTATATACAAGAAAATATTACCAAGAATAATCCAATGACATAAAAGAAAAATAATTGAAAACATTTGTGTAGCTGTTTTAATTTTTCCAGGCATTGCTGCTGCCAAAACAGTTCCACCAGTTTCAACCAATAAAAGTCGTAAACCTGTAACTGCTAATTCTCTACAAATAATGACGGCAACAACCCAAGCTGGTGCAAGATTTAAACCAACCAACATGATAAAAGCACTCATTACAAGCATTTTATCTGCCAATGGATCAGCAAATTTACCAAAATTTGTAACAACATGCCATTTTCTTGCTAAATAACCATCTAAATAGTCAGTTAAACTTGCAATAGCAAATACAATAGCAGCAACAATATGCCAAATGATACTAGTTGAAATAGAAGATAATATTAAAAATACAGGAATTAAGATAATACGACCAACAGTTAAGAGATTGGGAATATTTTCTTTTTTACTAAAATCAATTTTAAACATTAATGTTTACTCACCTTTCTGAAAATTGAGTGTTATATAAGTAAGATCAGTACTTTGTAAAGCTGACAAATCTAACTCTTGACCATTGACTTTTACAGACACACCTTTCGTAATACCAAGAGTGATGACAACTGACTGTATATCAGTAGCAAGAGTTGTTTTATAACTAGGATTAGTCTGAGATAATAACATCCCTCCTTGAACAATATCTGTATTTGAAATAGAAATCCAACTACTTTCAGCATCTGTCAAAGAAACTTCTATCTCAGCTTGATCTTGTTTATTAGTTACTGTTGCTGTCAATTGACTTCCAGTTTCATCAACACTTGTCCCACTAAAAATACTAGTAGGTTGAGACTGACTACTTGATTGAGTTACTTTCTTACTAGAACTAGAATGACTTAATTGTGATTGACTTGAATGAAGACCACTTTGATGCCAAATGAGAAAAAAAACACCACATAAAATAAAAACTGCTAGACAAGAAATAACATATATTGGCCACCTTGAAATGGCATCAACTTTTTGTCTTTTGTGTCGTGATTTTCCTTTTGTCAAAACCTTTTTCTCACTAGTTTGATTACTAAAATCAGAAACGACAATTGAAGGTTTCACTTCGTAAGTGGGATTTGTTTTCCGTCTTGTACTTAGTTTTTCCTCAACCATCTTTGTTACAGATGAACTTGGATTTTCTTCTTCCAGAGATTGTTGAAGATCATACAATTTCATAATTGATTGAAAATCAATACCGACCATTTGCCCATAAAGAGCAAAATAGTGATTTAGTTTATCTTCTGGAACAATTTTGAATTGATCTAATTCAATTGCTAGAAGATAATGAGAAGATATTCCCGTCTCTTTCTCAAGATCATCTAAGCTTATGCGATTACGAATACGTGCTTCACGTAAAATTTGACCTAAACTTTTTTCTTTCATCTCTTATCCCTTTTTTAAAATAATACATTAGTTATTATATCAAATTACTAGTTAATTTTCGATTATTTTGGGAAGACCGTAAAGTCTGAAGAATCAGCTTCAGTAAAATATTCTTCTCCAATATTAATAATCATATCAAATGTTAATTCTCTAATATATTTTGGAATATCAAAATAATGTTCCTCATCAGAAAGATAATTAACAAATTGATTAGCTAATTGCTCAACGGAATCAAAACTTCTTAAAAAGTCACCATACATTTCTCTTTTTACCGTTTTTAAGTGTTCTTCTGATAAATCTGATGATTCTTTAAATAACTTTATTTTTTTATGAATACTACTTGATAACGCAATTGGTTCCATTGTATCTGAACTAATAATAATAAATTGAAATTCTTTTTGAATTTCTATCTCAATATCAAATGAATCGTCAATTTTTTTATCTTGGTACCATTCCTGATAGGTCTTTGAAGTCCAACCAAATAACATTGCAAATAGTAATCTTAAGGCAATTTTATTTTTCAATGGTGTTTTTAGATTGTGATTTTTTATTTGACGATAACCAACCATTAATTTTGGCATAGCAACATCCATTTGAATTGTTCTTGAAGTTATTACTGGATGGTACTCAATATTTCTCTCAATTTTTAATTTTTGTTTATTTTCTGCTAGTTGTTTTTGATACTGTGTAACTTCATGATAATAAATCATTGGATCAATATCACCAACTAAAACTAAAGTTAAATTGCTTGGGTGATAATAACGTTGATGAGCAAACTCTAAATTATTTTGATCAATGATTGATATAGTCTGTTTTGTTCCAGCAATATCAACTGACAAAATACTATCAGGAAATAAATTTGACAAAATTCCTTGATAGGCTTGATAATCAGCATCGTCTTGATACATATCAATTTCTTGCGTTATAATATCTCTTTCACGATTAATAGATTTTGGTGTAAAGTAAGTGTCAACCATCATTCGTTGCAATAATTTTAAGTTTTTTGAAAAATGATTAGCACTTGAAAAGTAATAACTTGTCCGATCAAAAGTTGTATAAGCATTACTTTCAGCTCCATTTTCTGTAAATAAGATTGATAAATCACCTGAATATTTATCTTCAAATAATTTATGTTCTAAAAAATGTGCTATTCCTTCAGGCAGTTCATTTGTATTTTGTTCACTTGTCAATTTACTGTCAAGTGAACCAAATGATACTGTCATTATTGCTGTCTTTTCAACATAATTCTCTTTAGGAATAATATATAAAGTCAAACCATTTTTAAGTTTTGCTGTGTAAAGTGTTTCATCAATTTCTTCAAAATAATAGTTTTGTAAAGTCATTCATCTTCACTTTCTAAACTGTAAACTACTTGTAATTTTAATAAATTTGCCACGCGCATAACATCAATTTTACATATGTTGTCAATCTTGTCAATCCAAGTTGACAAAGTATTTGAATGTGGTAAATAAGATTCATTATAAGCTAAATCAATCAATACTTTAGGTTGATCTTCTGCTAAAAGAGCATTTGTAATTAACATTTGCTTTGTTTTTTTTAAGATATCTGCAGAAAAGCGTCCCATTCTTAAATCATTAATTTCTTTAGAAATTAACTGAACCATTTTTGAACGATTTTTGATATCTATTCCAGCATAGATATCAAGTAAACCTGTGTAAATATCAAAACGACTACCAATAGAATAAGCTAATCCTTCTTTTTCTCTGACATTTGTAAATAATTTTGAATGAGAAAAAGAACCTAAGATACCATTCAAGACAATCAAGGAAAAATGTTCTTTACTTCCATAGATGATTGGATGATGATAGGCTAATTGAATAATAGATTGATTAATGTCTTTTTTCTCGATGATTTGATTAACGATATTAGAAACTTCTTGTTGGTAAAAAAAATGTAAATCCTTTTTTCTAGGTTCAAATGGAAATTGATGAAATAACTGTAAAGTTCTATACTCATCAAACTCACCTAGTACAAAAATATCAATTCTATCTTCTCTTAATATTTTTTGAAATTCTTGATAAACAGTAAATGCATTTTCAAGCTGTACAAGATCTGATTTACTATATTTTGACACTTTTAGTGATTCATTATAATAAAAATATTTTTTTAAAGCTAAACTACTATAATAAAAAGAGTCTTCTTTATCTGCATCAAGATAATTTATTAAATTTGTTTTTTCAACATCAAAAAATTTAGGTTGATATTGGGCAACTGATAGAAGTGGTGCAAATAGCATACTTTTTAGAAATAAAATGATCTCATCTAATATTTTTTCACCAGATAATGTGTATTTATCTCTTAAAAAAGTGATATCAATGTCAATCATATGGACTAATCCTTTTGTTGACACTGATGTTGACAAACTTGCACCGTACAAATTAGATAATTTTTCCCTAAACAGTTGAGCTGTTGGGTAATCTGCATTTGCAGTTTCTAAAATTTGAGCAATTAGAACTCTTCGAGAAATCGTTTTTTTACTATATTCTCCAGAAAACCGAAAAGTAATATGATTTGTTTTATATTTATTAGATTTTATAAGATGCAGTTGAACACCGTCTACAATTTTCATAAACAATCCTAACTATATTTGCTAAAATCGATTATACCATTTTTAGTAATATAAAGGGATTGATATGCAAAAAACATATCATTTTAATGATTCCATTTTAAGTTGTTTTTAAAATTATGCTATAATGACTTGAATTATAATTTGGAGAATCATATGAAATATAAGTTATTTGATGAATACATTACATTACAATCTTTATTAAAAGAACTTGGTATTATCCAAAGTGGTGGTGCTATAAAATCTTATCTTGCAGAAAATACTGTTCTTTTTAATGGAGAAGATGAAAAACGTCGTGGTAAAAAAATAAGAATTGGTGATGAAATCTTTCTAACTAAAAATCAAACTACAATAGATATTGTTGAACCTACTCAAGAAGAAAAACATGTCCATCTAGAAGATATCAAAGAAAAAGAAAGAGTTACAAAATTAGTTAAAACACTTAATCAAGAAAATAAAAATAATAGATCTTCTAAGAAAACTAAAACTAAAAATTCAAAAAAACCTGTCAGATTTCCAGGAATATAGTTATGTGGATTAAAGAATTATCACTAAAAAATTATCGGAATTATAAAGAAAGTTTAGCAACATTTTCACCTGGTCTTAACATCTTTATTGGAGAAAATGCACAGGGAAAAACAAATTTCTTAGAAGCTATATATTTTTTATCATTAACACGTAGTCACAGAACTCGTTCAGATAAAGATTTAATTTATTTTAAAGAAAAACAAGTTTCTCTATCTGGAAAAATAGAACGTCAAAATGGTTCTTTGAGTCTAGAGATACAACTTTCTGATAAAGGACGTATTACAAAGGTGAATCATCTCAAACAAGCTCGCTTATCAGATTATATAGGACATATGACTGTTGTTTTGTTTGCACCAGAAGATTTGCAACTCATAAAAGGGGCACCAAGTCTCAGACGTAAATTTTTAGATATTGACTTAGGTCAAATAAAACCGGTGTATTTATCTGATTTAACCCAGTACAATCATGTTTTAAAACAACGTAATGCTTATCTTAAATCTAATGAAAAAATCGACAATACATTCTTAGATGTATTAGATGAACAGTTGGTTGAATTTGGAAGTCGTGTCATGACTCATCGACTAGATTTTATTCAAAAGTTAGAAGAACAAGCTAATAGACATCATCAATTAATTTCAAATCAACTTGAAAAGATCACTATTGATTATCATAGTTCCGTTCATTTTACAGACAAAAATGACATTAAAACAGAATTCTTACAACAATTACAACAGAAAAGATCAAGAGATATCTTCAAAAAATACTGGTGTTGGTCCTCATAGAGATGATTTAATTTTTTATATTAATCATATAAATGCTGATTTTGGGAGTCAAGGACAACACCGTAGTGTCATTTTATCACTAAAACTTGCTGAAATTTCACTTATCAAAGAAGCTACAGGCGATAATCCAATATTGTTACTTGACGATGTCATGAGTGAATTGGATAATCATCGACAAACCAAGTTACTTGAAGCAATTATCGAAGAACATGTCCAAACATTTATTACAACAACAAGTTTAAGTCATTTAAATGACTTACCAGATGACATAAAACTTTTTCATGTTAAAAAAGGAATTATGACATTAGATGACAAAAAATAAAAAAGAGAATCAAAGATTCTCTTTTTTATTTTTATCTTAATTCGTTCTTACAGGTGTAATAAGTTGAATAAAGTTTTCGCTTTCTTCACCTGGAGTCAAGGTAAATGGTCTAACTGGTGAAAGAAAATGGATACGAACGGTTTCACTTTTTAGTGCTTTTAGTGATTCAATCAAATAGGTTGGATTAAAACTAATAGTTAAATCTGTTCCAGATTGACTAACAACGTCAATTTCTTCATTTACTTTACCAACTTCTGGTGAATTAACATGAGCTGAAACTACATCTGAAGTGATTTCCAATTTTACAGTACCATTTTGAGTAGCATTTGAAATAAGATGTGCACGTTCCATAGCATAACGGAGTTCACTTGTATTGAAAACAACTTCTGTCTCAAATTGATCTGTTAACAAACGGTCAGTATCAGGATAATTACCTTCCAAAAGACGTGTATAGAAGCTAATATTTTCACTTCTAAAGAGGATTTGGCTTGCGGAGAAGAAAACCTCTACTGTTTCAATATCTTCTGAGAATACAGATGAAAATTCACGAAGAGATTTACTTGGAACAACTACATCAAAATTATTTGCTTTATGTTCTAGCTGTATTTTACGTTGACTCATCCGATGAGAGTCAGTTGCAACAGCTTTAAAATCACTATTTTCTGTTAAGACAAGATGAACACCAGTTAAGATTGGACGACTTTCTTGTAAACTTGCAGCAAATGCTGTTTCTGCAATGATTGTCTTTAATAATTTTGTTTCAAGAATAAGTGGATCAGTAGTTGTTACTTCTTGAAGTCTAGGGTATTGATCAATGTCTTTTCCTTTTAGAGTAATTTCTGATTTACCACTTACTAGTAAAACTTGATGTTGTTCAATTTCTTTGAAGTCAAGAGTATGGTCAGGTAAGCTTGAAACAATATTAATAAAGAAATTAGCTTCTAGTAGAATTGAACCTGTTGATGTGATTAATAAGCCTGCATTTTCATTTGAAACTGGAATAGTATTTTCAATAGAGATTTGCCCGTTTGAACCAGTTAATGTAATGCTAGAAGTTGTTACTTCGATTTTTATTGTAGAGAGTATAGGAATAGCATTCTTACTACTAATAGCTCTTTTAGTTGCATTTAATGCTTGAAGAAAAAGTGCTTTATTAATTGAGAAATGTATCATGGGAACTCCTTTATTTTATAAGTATAATATTTAGTAGTAGTAGTAGGTCTTGTGGATAAGGTGGAAAAGTAACTTTGTTTTATATGGTATAAGGATCAAGACTTGTTCACAAGTTGTGGATAAGTTTTATTAAAAATTTCTTTTTTCCACAGGGTTTAACGAATCTTATTTTTTATGGTTTCAATTTCAATTCTTAAACTATCATCTTGAGCTATCATATTTTTGATTTTATTATATGCGTGAAGTACAGTTGAATGATCTCTTCCACCAAATTCTTTACCAATTTTAGGAAGACTATTATCGGTTAGTTCACGAGAGAGATACATAGCAACTTGCCTAGCTAAAACAATGTCTTGGGTTCTTTTCGTCGCCTTTATTTCTTTCACGGTGACACCATAAAATTTTCCAACTTGTGTTTGGATATCTTCAATAGGAATAACAGTGATTTTAGGACTATCTTGTTTTCTTGCTCTGATTGCTTCAGCTGCAACATCTACTGTTATAGTATCTATTTGTTTAATATTAGCAACTAAGCTGATATCTTTTAAAGCACCCTCTAAGTCTCTAACGTTACTATCAAATTGACCTGCTAAGTATTCTATTGTATCTTGAGAAAAATCAAAATTATATTCCTGAATTTTATTGGTTAAAATGGCAATTCTGGTTTCATAATCAGGAGGTGTTATATTAACAGTTAATCCCCATTTGAAACGTGTCACTAATCTTGCTTCTAAATCATTTAATTGATCAGGAGTTCTATCTGACGTCAGTACAATTTGTTTGTTGTTATTGTGAAGAGCATTAAAGGTATTAAAAAACTCTTCTTGCGTACCAGATAAGGTTTTTTTAGCTAGAGATTGAATATCGTCTATTAACAATAAATCAAGGTTTCTAAATTTATCTTTGAGTTCATCCATTGTGTCAAGACGGATATGGATAACAAATTCATTGATAAAGTTTTCTGCAGTGATATATTTGATACGAGCATGAGGATTTTCAAGTAAAACTGAGTTACCAATAGCATTTAAAAGATGGGTTTTCCCAAGTCCAGGGCCTCCCCAAATAAATAAGGGATTGTATGTTGTTCCTGGTGTATTTGCTACAGCAATAGAAGCTGCAACTGCCCATTTGTTTTCATCACCTTGTATAAAATTATCAAAACTATATTTTGGATTTAAATCTGTCTGAATTACTGGTAAGATTTGTGTTTGTTGCTGTGTAGTAGGTTGAAGTGTTGCATTAGAATCGTTATTTGATGTATTAGAATTTAAAGAAGAGAGATCTTCTTCAAATACATAATCTACTGAGATTTCTGCATTAAAAACTTCAAATCCAGCAGTTAGAATAACAGTTCTAAGATTTTTCTCCCAAAACAATTCTTTCATATTGTCTAAGTAGATAGTAGCTACTTGATTTTCTACTTTTATCAGACGAGCATCTAAAACAAAGAATTCATATGTAGCTTGTGTTAATTGACCTTGAGCAAGCTCTAAAATTCTATTCCAAAAAATGCGTTCATTTTCAGTCATGTTTTTGCCCTTCTTGTGGATAATGATAGACATATTCTAACATAAATAGGAAATGTTTTCCATCAAATTGGAAAGAAAACAAAAAGATTTCCACAAGCTGTGGATGACGTATTCACATTGTGAGCTAAACTTATCCACAACTTGTGGATAAGAGAAAAAACCTTTATTTTTAGGCTCTAAAGCTAAATGTAATCTGTGGAAATAAATGTTTTTGAAAAAAAAGAAATCAACAAGTTATTTTAACTTGTTGATAATTCTGTTTAATTCTTCCATATTTGAAAATGTTAAGGTTAATTTACCATTACCTTTTTGATGACAAATTAATTTACTTGAAATACCTAATGATTGAGAAATTTCTTTTTCGATTGATTTGACAAAGATGGATTCAGTTTGTTTTGGTTTCTTATTACCTGGTTTTAATGCCTTTTCAAGAGAACGAACACTTAATGAATCATTGATAATTTTATGGTGCCAATAAGCTTGTTGTTTACGATCTTCAATAGCAAGAAGAGCACGCGCGTGACCTGTACTAATCTCACCTTTTTCAAGACTATCCCTAAGTTCTTTTGGTAAATTAAGAAGACGGATTATATTAGTAATGTACGGCCTTGATTTTCCCATATAAGTTGCTAATTCATCATGAGTCATTTGATTTTTTTCAATCAAATTTTGGTAAGCAAGTGCTTCTTCAATTGAGTTGAGATTTTCTCGTTGTAAATTTTCAATAATAGCCTGTTTCATACTTTCTTGATTTGAAATAGGCTTTATAATAGCGGGAATATCAGAAAAACCAGCTAATTGAGAAGCTTTAAGTCGTCTTTCACCAGCTATCAATTCATAACCAAAGACATCAGATTTTCTGACGATAATAGGTTGAATAAGTCCATTTTCTTTAATAGAATTTGATAATTCTAAAAGCTCTTTTTCATTAAAGATTTGACGTGGCTGGTAAGGATTTGGAACGATATCTTTTATCGCAATTGTTTTTAATGTTTCAGTCATAAAATCTCTCATAAACATACATAAAACAGCTATTACTCAATAGCTGTTTTATGACAATCAAGCCTAATTTTAAGGATTAGTTTGTTCTTTACTTGATAAGTCTTTAGTTGTCTTTGTTAATTTAATTTCAACAGTTTTCTTTTCAGATTTACGATAGAAAGTAACTTTGATGGTGTCATTAATACTATGACCATAAAGAACACTTTGCAAATCACTAGTTGATGAAACAGATTCACCATCAATAGCAGTAATAACATCATATTGTTTAAGTTTTCCATCGGCAGGCATTCCTGATTGAGTTGATGCAACAACAATACCATTTGTGACACTACTTGGAATATTCAATTGACTTAAAGCACTAGTTGAAAGATCACTTAGACTAGCCATTGAAATACCTAAAGCTGGACGCGTCACTTCACCATTCTTTTCAAGTTGATTAATGATCTTCACGACATCATTAGATGGAATGGCAAATCCCATACCTTCGACACTATCACCACTTGAAGTTGATGAAGTTGATGAAATTTTACTTGAATTAATACCGATAACTTGACCTTCAATATTAATAAGTGGTCCACCAGAATTACCAGGATTAATAGCAGCATCGGTTTGAATAGCATTAGTAGAAACTGTTTCACCAGATTCATTTTTAAGCGTGACAGTACGACTTAAACTTGAAACAATACCTTCTGTAACTGAATTTGCATATTCTGTTCCTAAAGGACTACCAATAGCAATAGCTCTTTCACCAACATTTAATTTTGTTGAATTAGCAAATTCTGCAACGGATTTCACTTTGGATGAAGAAATTTTTACGACAGCTATATCAGAATAAGTATCAGAACCAACGAGCTTACCAACAACTTTACTGCCATCAGCTAGTTGAATCTCAATGCGATCTGCTCCATCGATAACGTGGTTATTGGTTACTAAATAAGCTGAGTTACCATCCTTTTTATAAATAACTCCTGAACCTTCGCTATAAATTGACATTTCGTTATCATTTGAATTGGAATTAGAATCAGAATTACCAAAGAATTGACTATAAGCGTTGTCAGTACTGGATTGTTTTTTATAATTAATAACAGATACAACAGCATTCTGAACTTTTTTAACTGCCTTGGTTGTATTTGTTGTATTTTCGTAAGCAACTTTACTTGTTGTTACATTTCCTTTACTTGTAATTGAATTTGATGAGGAATTAAGTGTAAAAGTTGCAATCATTCCACCTACAAAACCTGCTATTATTAAAATAAGTAATTTTAATAATGTTTTCGAACCTGATTTAAATTTATTCAAGCCTTTCCTACCTCCATGAGTCATTTTTGTTAGAATAGAAAACTTGGCTTAATTATACCTTAAAAATTTTTAAAAATAAAGTTTCCACAACCTGTGGAAAACTATTTTAAAATAGTTAAAGATACAATAGTATCAAAGGAAAAGTCAGGTATTTTTATATAAAAGGGTGTGGATAAAATGTGTATAGCTATGCTAAAATAGCAATATGAAAATAAAATTAATTGCAGTTGGTAAACTGAAAGAGAAGTATTTAAAAGAAGGTATAGCAGAATATCAAAAAAGGCTTAGTCGTTTTACAAAAACTGAAATAATTGAATTACCAGACGAAAAAACACCAGATAATGCTAGCCAAGCTGAGAATAAGGCTATTCTAAATAAAGAAGGAAATCGTATTCTTTCAAAAATTTCAGAAAGGGAATTTGTTATTGCTTTAGCAATTGAGGGAACACAATTTCCATCAGAAGTGTTTAGTCAAAAAATAGAAACAATAACCTTGAATGGTTATTCAGATATTACTTTTATAATAGGTGGAAGTCTAGGTTTGTCACCAGAAGTAAAAAAAAGAGCTCAATTTTTGATGAGTTTTGGTCAATTAACTTTACCACATCAATTAATGAGACTAGTATTAATAGAACAAATATACCGTGCTTTTATGATTCAACAAGGAAGTCCTTATCATAAATAAAAAAACCTACCAATTGGTAGGTTTTTTGATCCCAGCAGGATTCGAACCTGCGACCGTTCGCTTAGAAGGCGAATGCTCTATCCAGCTGAGCTATGAGACCATCAACTTTAATTATTTTAACAAAAAATAAAGAAATATGCAATATATATTATGTTATAAAAAATAAGAATAGAAAAGCAATAAAAATTAAAAAAAACACTCAAAACTAAAATTTTATGCTAAAAAGTGAATAAAAAAGTAAAAAATAGCTAGACAAAGTTATACAATCTGATATAATAATAAGAGTGTTAAGGAAATACTTTCCATTACTTCTAGGTCCGTTGGTCAAGGGGTTAAGACACCGCCTTTTCACGGCGGTAACACGGGTTCGAATCCCGTACGGACTATTATAATTGCTGATGAGCAATTTTTTTCTTTTTCCGGCATAGCTCAGTTGGTAGTAGCGCATGACTGTTAATCATGATGTCGTAGGTTCGAGTCCTACTGCCGGAGTGATAAGACAAATTTCCTAGGTTTCTGGGATTTTTTAA
Organism: Streptococcus urinalis 2285-97; assembly: GCF_000188055.2. Taxonomy (NCBI): domain Bacteria; kingdom Bacillati; phylum Bacillota; class Bacilli; order Lactobacillales; family Streptococcaceae; genus Streptococcus; species Streptococcus urinalis. The sequence continues at coordinate 35,584 of NZ_AEUZ02000001.1, read as the reverse complement.
TTGAAAAAGCTTATTCTTAAGAGTAAGCTTTTTCTTTTTGATTTGATTTTTGGGTTAATATTGAAGTCTTACTTAAAAAGTTATAAAGGATAAATAGACACACTCCTATTATAGAAAGTATCATTCCTAAAATAAAACCTTTTGGAATGAAAGTTAATACAATCTGTCCTTTTCCTTTTTTGAGATTTACTTTCATAAAGCCTTCTTGGAATTTGGTAATTGCTATTTTTTTACCGTTAACTTTAGCAGACCAACCTTGATCATATGGTAAAGTGATTAATAATGAACGATTTTTTGATATTTTATAGTCAAAATAGATCTTATTCCCATTGACTTTTGAAGAAACACTTGATTTTTTTAGTTTAGTTGTTGCGTTTTCAAAAGCGGTCTGATCTAAAGCATAAAATTGTGGTTGATCAAAAGAAATTTGTTTATTTTGAGGGAAATTAAATGATACTGTAACGATATCATTTGCTTTAAAGTGACCTAAATCAAATAATGGAAAAGCATTATCTATAGTATACTGATTGGTTAATCCATTGACAGTTGCAAAAATGTCTTTTTTAGCGTCATTTGAAAAGGTAATATTAGACATATTAACGTATACTTGTGCATTATTTGTAACTCTAAATTGATAAGTAATAGTAGTTGAATCATTAGATTGATTATTTGAAACAACACGTTGATTCAGTATTTGAGCACCATTGACAAGATTTGCATTAATAAGAGAAAAGTAATTTTCATTTAAACCAGTAATCTGGTTGACAAGATTTTTTTGATTGTCAAGTGTGTTGACAGTGAAATTGACATCTTTGTAAAGCTTACTTGACAATATACCTAAGGATGATGCATTTTGATTTTGATACAATTTCATATCATTTGTCTGGTTAGAAAGAGTAAATCCAAGTTTTCTAACTGTAAACTCACTTAAATTATATTTTATACCAAATAAACTATCAGCTAGTAGTGTATTATTTTGATATCTTAGATTTAGATTCGTACCATCAGATTTATATCCTAATCTATCCATTATATGACTAGAAGTTCTATTTCTAATTGAAGAAAATTGTGAAATACCATTGTAGTTGTATTTCATACTATCATTACCTGTTTGAGGTAATATTCTTTCTGTCCTATAAAAACTATTACTATTATCAGATTTAGCATATTTAACTAATTTTTCAATACTGTTTAAATGACTATTATAACCATTTCTAGTTGGAAAAACCCACTCATCACCCAATGCGTTGACTTGGTAGTAGGTATTTAAACTAAGTTCAATTACTGAAAAAAGTAACGTGAAAGCTAGAATAAAGTAGGAAGGAATTTTTTTATTAGATATATTAACTAATAAAATAAGATAAGCCGATAAAAATGCTAATGTCAGTAAGAAATTAAATTGACTTAAAAAAGAATAATGATCTCTATAGAAATAAGTAGCTAAGAATCCCGATGAAATAATCAATAAGCTGATTAAATCATTTTTGATATATTGACTTGTCAACCTATTGTCAAGTCTCTCTGCTGCAAGGTAAATAATCAGAGTCGAAAATACCCAAGAATAGCGGTGTAAGAACATATTTGGGGAATGCATACCTTGCCAAAGTAAATCTAACTGTTGTAAACTAAAACTAGCTATTATGAAAGCTAAAAATAAAAAATAAGCAACTCTAATCTTCCAATCAATTTCTTTGAGTGTAAAGAAGGAAATAGCAAGAATTAGAGGTAATATTCCAACATATATAGTAGGAATAGCTCCAAATTTAGTTGTATCATAAGCTCCAACTAAATTTTTTGCAAATAAATCTAAATACCAAGTATTTTCTGTCAACAGACTTTTGACACTAGTAAAAGTTTCACCATGTGTTGATAAATCAAAATAAGTGGGTAGTAACATAACTGCTGATGTTAATCCAGCAAGTATTGACATCACTGTAAAGTCTAAAATTGGACGCCAAATAGATTTGAAGTGTGAAAATCTTGTTAGTTGAACTAAAAAATAGCCTGCTAAAAAGATAGCACTCATAAAGCCAAAATAATAATTTTGAATAAAAAGAAGACTTAGCGATACATAGTAAAGTAGAAATCGTCTTTCGCTAATCAATTGATGTAAACCTAGAATGATTAGTGGGATTAGTATAAAAACATCCAACCACATATTGATTTCAAGTTGACTAACTGAAAAACTCATCAACGCATATGAAGATGATAGACAGAGTATTAAAAGATAAGGTATCTTAAGGTAGAGGTGTTTTATGCTGTAAAAACTTGATAAACCGATTAATCCAATTTTTATTAAGGTAAATAAATAAATGGCATCAGGCATGTTTTGAAGTTTAAAAAAGAAATAAAAGGGTGCCAAAAAGCTGCCGAGATAATAACTCATTAAAGCATAAAAATTTATACCAAGTCCACTTGTGAATGTATAAAATAGACTGTCTTGACCATGTAAAATATTTCTTAGAACTTGTGCAAAAATAACATATTGATGAAAACAATCACTAGCTAAAATTGTTGTTTGACTTCCCCAGCTAATTCCTTTGGCTAACAAGCTAAAAAATATAATGAAAAATGGAATAATAAAACTAAGTGAGTAATAAAACCCTTTTTTAAAGGATTGATTCATATTTATAAGATTCTTTCTTTAATATAGATAATACTAAAAATAATAAGGCGTTGCCGCCTTATTATTTATTTCCAAAGTTCAGCAACTTTTGCTTGGACCTCATTATTTTCAAGGAATTCATCATATGTTTCATCAATACGATCAATGACACCATTTTTTGAAATAACAACAATATGATTTGCAATTGTTTGAATAAATTCGTGATCATGACTCGCAAAAATAACAGATTCTTTGAAATCTTTTAAACCATCATTAAGGCTTGAAATTGATTCTAAATCTAAATGGTTAGTAGGGTCATCCATAACTAGTACATTGGATTTTAGTAGCATTAATTTAGACAGCATAACACGAACTTTTTCCCCACCAGATAGGACGTTGACAGACTTGTTAACTTCATCTCCAGAAAAGAGCATTCTACCTAAGAAACCACGTAAGAAAGTATTGTCATCTTCTTCTTTGGAAGCAAATTGACGAAGCCATTCTAGGATAGATTCACCTGAAGCAAAATCTTTTGAATTATCTTTTGGTAGATAAGAACGACTTGTAGTAACGCCCCATTTAATAGTACCTTCATATTCGATGTCATTCATTAAAGCTCTTATTAGAGCTGTAGTTTGAATATCATTTTGTCCAATAAGCGCTGTTTTATCTCCAGGACGTAATATAAAGCTGATATTGTCAATAACCTTTTCACCTTCAATAGTGACAGAAAGATTTTCAACTGTTAGAAGATCATTACCCATTTCACGTTCAGCTTTAAAATTAATAAATGGGTATTTACGACTAGATGGAACAATCTCTTCTAATTCAATTTTATCAAGCATTTTTTTACGAGATGTTGCTTGTTTAGATTTAGATGCATTAGCTGAGAAGCGTGCAACGAATTCTTGTAATTCTTTTATTTTTTCTTCAGCTTTTGCATTACGATCAGCTTGTAAACGAGCAGCTAGCTCAGAAGATTGTTTCCAAAAATCATAGTTACCTACATAGAGTTTGATTTTACCAAAATCTAAATCAGCCATGTGAGTACATACTTTATTCAAAAAATGACGGTCGTGAGAGACAACAATCACAGTATTTTCAAAATCAATTAAGAAATCCTCTAACCAAGAAATAGACTGAATGTCTAAACCATTTGTAGGTTCATCAAGTAAGAGAACATCAGGCTTACCAAAGAGAGCTTTAGCCAATAAAACTTTTACTTTATCACCATTAGCTAATTCACTCATATTTTGATAATGTAACTCTTCAGCAATATTTAAATTTTGAAGAAGTTGTGAAGCTTCACTTTCAGCTTCCCATCCGCCAAGTTCAGCGAATGTACCTTCTAATTCAGCGGCACGGACACCATCTTCTTCAGAAAAGTCAGCTTTCATATAAATAGCATCTTTTTCTTTCATAATGCTATATAATTGTTCATTTCCCATAATAACAACATCAATGACACGTTCTTCTTCGTAATCAAAATGATTTTGTCGTAAAACAGAAAGGCGTTCATCTGTTCCCAGTGAAATATGACCAGTTGTTGGTTCAATATCACCTGAAAGAATCTTTAAAAATGTTGATTTTCCAGCACCATTAGCACCAATTAATCCATAAGTATTTCCAGCACTGAATTTTATATTAACATCATCGAATAATTTACGGTCACTAAAGCGTAGCGACACGTCTGAAACAGTTAGCAAATTTGGTTACCTCTTGTATATAATTTCTCTGTTATTTTACTAGAAAAAGCCTCTATTTTCAATCAATTACATTGGGATAAGGATGTCATCTTCAATCTGTGCATGATTCTTTTGAAGACTAAATCCACGTCCCTTAACTTGTGATGTTGGCATTACAGTGATAAAGGCTGTTTCATCAATTTTTTCAATTGCTTCTTGTAATTTAGCAAACTCATAGCCTGCTACTGTAGTTATGAGCATAACATGATTTTTACCTGAATAGCCCCCTTTAACAGGGATTTCTGTAACACCGCGATCAGCAACAGTATTAATGTAATGTTTAATTTGATGATGTCTTTTAGAAACAATAAGAACTGTTGTCAAAGTTGTAAATCCAGTTTGAATGGCATTAATAATATAACTAATCACAACTAGTCCAATAATAGAATAAAGAACAGTGTCACTATCAAAAGCTAAAAAACCAATCAATGTAACTAAACCGTCAATAAGGACAACCCCTTGACCAAGACTGATCGGAGTATATTTTCCTAATAATTGAACAAGAATACCTGTACCACCAGTTGAAGAATCACTCCAAAAAATAATTCCTAATCCAAAACCTACGACCAATCCACCAAAAATTGCAGCAAGGAGAGGGCTTTTTGTCATTGTAGGTACATTTTGTGTCAATTTAATGAGTAATGGGTAAACCCAAGAACCATAGATGGTTTTAATAAAAGTTTGTTTACCTAAACCAAAGTAACACAGTAGTAAAAGTGGAATATTTACAATTAACATAAAGTTAGCAGAATCCCAACCAAAAATTTGATGAAAGCTAATAGCAAGTCCACCAATACCACCAGTAACAATATTGTTATGAACAAAAAAAGCATTAAAACCAAAAGCAGCTATGAAAGCTCCAACATTTAACAGCAAAAAATTTTTAAATTTCTTTGACATCATTTCTCCTAACTAATACGATTTTTTTTCAACAATAAAAAAGAGAAAGCTGTCGGTAAAAATACCGACAACCTTACACTTTTGTGTTTATATCAATTCGTTACCATCTATTATCTTATAGTAAGTCAAACTAGTCAAGTCTTTTGAAAAAGAATTTATATTTTAGATTATTTCTTGAAAGAAAGCTTATTTGGTATATAATGGAATGCGTGAGAAAATAAGAAAGGAAATTTGATTCATGCAATTAAATCAACGAGTAATGCCACAAGATGGAAGACCAATGGCATTATTATTGGGATTTATTGGGGGATTTATTGATGTCTATAGTGAAATGCAATTCCATACCCTTGTAGCAACTCAAACAGGGAATATTATTTTAATGGTCACTAATCTAGGTCAAGATGATTTTCATTTTTTAATTACGAAATTGTTTTCAGTAGCTTTTTTCTCAATTGGCTTTTTAATTGGCATAATGATAAAAGAAAGAGCAATAACAGCTTATTGGCGTTTATATGCTTTACTTCCTTTATTACTTTCAACTATTGCTATTCCTTTTATTTCAAAAGTAGATCATAATATTTGGGTTGCTTTATTAGCCTTAGGTACTGGTATACTAATGTTGACATTTTCAGGAAGTCGCATAGAATCTGAACCCTATACTATTTTAATGACATCAGGTAACTATAGAAAGATGTTGCAATTTTGGTATGAATATATCGTTAGTCGACAAAAAACAGAAAAACAAAAACGTAGAGCAATCAATTATTCTTTAGTTGTAGGAGCTTTTGTTGTAGGAGCTTTGGTAGCAGCTGAATTATTTAAATTTGTTGGCTATAAAGCTATTTTAGGTGTTACAGTGACCTTGTTAATTATTATGGTTCATTATGGTATCGAAATAGTCAAAAAGGATTTGAAAATGCATAATATTTAGTCCTTAAGAACAGTTGATTTCAGTAATTCCAATTGCAATCAGTGTAGTGACATGATAATATAACTATATAGTTTGCAAATGAAGAATAATTAAGGAGCAAAGATGACTAAACCAATTATTTTAACCGGTGATAGACCAACTGGAAAACTACATATTGGTCATTATGTGGGTAGTTTAAAAAATAGAGTTGCACTACAGAATGAAGGTAAGTATCAATTATTTGTTTTTTTAGCTGATCAACAAGCTTTAACTGATCATGCTAAAGATCCACAAACCATTGTAGAATCAATTGGAAATGTGGCGCTTGACTATTTAGCTGTTGGGTTAGATCCAAATAAATCAACTTTATTTATTCAAAGTCAAATTCCAGAATTGGCAGAACTAAGTATGTATTATATGAACTTGGTCTCACTAGCACGATTAGAACGCAATCCTACTGTCAAAACTGAGATTGCTCAAAAAGGTTTTGGAGAGTCTATTCCAGCAGGTTTTTTGGTTTATCCAGTTGCACAGGCAGCTGATATTACAGCATTTAAAGCTAATTTTGTACCTGTAGGGACAGACCAAAAACCAATGATTGAACAAACACGTGAAATTGTTCGTTCATTTAATCATGCCTATAATTGTCAAGTTTTAGTTGAGCCAGAAGGTATTTATCCAGATAATGAAGCTGCAGGACGTTTACCTGGTTTGGATGGCAATGCCAAAATGTCTAAGTCATTAAATAATGGTATTTTTCTTGCTGATGATATGGATACCGTTAAGAAAAAAGTAATGAGCATGTATACTGATCCAAATCATATCAAAGTAGAAGACCCAGGAAAAATTGAAGGTAATATGGTATTCCATTATCTTGATGTTTTTGGAAGAGCTGAAGATCAAAAAGAAATTAATGCTATGAAAGAACACTACCAAAGAGGTGGTCTTGGAGATGTTAAAACAAAACGTTATCTTCTTGATATCTTAGAACGGGAGTTATCGCCTATTAGAGAGCGTCGTTTAGAATATGCTAAAGATATGGGACAGGTATATCAAATGCTCAAAAATGGAAGTGAGAGAGCTCAAGCTGTAGCCTCTTCTACTCTGGATGAAGTGAAATCAGCAATGGGATTAAATTATTACAAATAAAAAAGAAGCTGAAACAGCTTCTTTTTTTATTAGCCAGCAACAATTTGTGTTCCTGCATTTTCTGCTAAGACATTATCAATATTTTCAAGTGACGTAATGATAGCACGCGCTTCAGGTTTGTTTTCAACAAAAGCAATTGCAGCTTCTACTTTTGGTAACATACTTCCTGGCGCAAATTGGTCTTCAGAAATGTATTGTTTCATTTGTGAAACCGTAACTTCTTCTAATTTTTCTTGATTTGGTTTATTAAAGTTAACAAAGACATTGTCAACACCAGTTAAGACGATGAATAGGTCTGCATCAACTAGTTCTGATAGGGTTTGACTAGCAAAGTCTTTATCAATAACAGCTTCAACACCTTGTAATGTTTTTGTATTAGCATCTTCAATAACGGGAACACCGCCACCACCAGCACTAATAACAACAACACCAGAGTCTACTAAACGTCTGATAACAGATGCTTCTTTGATTCCAACTGGTTTTGGTGAAGGAACCACTTTACGCCAACCACGTCCAGCATCTTCTTTAAATTTTGAACCTGTTTCTTGAGCTTGTTTAGTAGCGTCTTCTTCAGATAAGAATGGACCAATTGGTTTTGTTGGGTTTGTGAAGGCTTGATCTTTTTCGTCAACAATGACTTGAGTAACAACAGTTGCGACTTCTTTTTCAATACCTTGTTCTTGTAGTTCATTATCAAGTGCATTTTGTAGCCAGAAGCCAATGCTACCTTCAGTCATAGCAACACAAGTATCAAGTGGCATAGCAGGATTTTTTTCAGAATCAGCAGCAGCTTGTTGTAATAATAAGTTACCAACTTGTGGACCATTACCATGAGTAACGATAACATCATGGCCTTCTTTTATAAGTTTAACAAGTGATTTTGATGTGCTAATTAATGCTTCTTGTTGAGCTTTTGCAGAAGCATCTGTTGATAGAATAGCGTTACCACCTAAGGCAACTACGATTTTTTGATGTTCTTTTACCAATTTTTTCCTCTTTCTATGAATTATCCAGCTAAAATAGCAGCAAGATCAATTTGTCCAGTCATAATTTCAATAATACATAATAGACAAAGTACTAGAATAACAATGGCGCTAATTTTTTCATATCCTACAAATACAGGAAGTTTATCATCTTTTCTCATTTTGACGTAGAGAATCATACCTAAAGCATAGGCAATCATTGTTAGAAGTAAGTAATCAAAACCACCAGCATAAATAAGATAAACTGCATAGATTGTAGCAAAAATACCAATTATCAAGTTCTTTTGATGACCTGGTGTTGATTTATCTTCACGAAGCGTATATTGCAATTGATACAATGCTGTGAATGCATAAGGAATTAAGATAGCTGATGATGCTAAAGCAAAACCAAAACGGTAAGCACTTTGTGTGAATAAGAATGTGATTAAGAATGCTTGTACACAGAGATTAGTTACTAATAGAGAGTTAATTGGTGCTTTATTTTTATTTTCTTTTGCAAAGAATTTAGGGAATGCACCTTCTTTAGCAGCTTGATATGGTAATTCAGCTGCAAACAAAGTCCAAGCAAGAATGGCACCAAATACAGAGATAATAACACCAAGATTAACTAAGATAGCACCCCAGTGACCAACAGCTTTTTCTAAAACATAAGCCATAGCTGGTGTTTTTAAGTTAGCAAGTTCTGGACGAGACATAACACCAAGTGATAATACTGAAATCAACACATAGAGTGAAATCATCGTGAATAATGCTAGAATACTTGCTTTACCAATGTCAGAATGTTTTTTAGCACGACCTGAGAAGACAACGGCACCTTCAATACCAATAAATACCCAAACAGCAGTTTTCATTGTTGAGTTTACTTGATTGAATACAGATTGATGGAGACCATTTCCCCAGATATCAAGACTAAAAATGTTAAATTTGAAAGCTAATAATGCTGAAATTAGGAAAATAACAACAGGCACCAATTTTGCAAAAGTAACGATAGTGTTGATGAAAGCAGCAGTATTAACACCTCTTAAAATTAAGAAGTGAACAACCCAAATAACAATACTTGCACCAAGAATTGAAGCAATATTATTACCATCACCAAAGAATTTGAAGAAATAACCTAGTGAACTAAATAGTAGTGCAGCATAAGCAACATTTCCAAGCCATGCTGATAACCAATAACCCCAAGCAGAGTTAAATCCCATAAAGTTCCCAAAACCTTCTTTAGCATAACTAAAGATACCAGCAGTCAAATCTGGGCGTTTTTCAGATAAGTTTTGGAAACTTAAAACAAAAGTTCCCATACCAATTCCAGTAATTAACCAAGCGATAAGCATTGGAACTAAACCAGCTTTAGAACTCATGTTTTGCATCAAGTCAAAGATTCCACCACCGATGAGAGAACCAATAACCAACATTGTTAGTGGCAATAGCCCTAATTTTTTTTCTTCTTCCATTTTATACCTCATTTCAAAAAATAGGGAATTGACGTATAGTCAATTCCCTATAGTCATTCGATTTTAAACTTTTGGAATAAAGAGATTTCCTAAAGTTGCAGCCATAACAGCTTTGATTGTGTGCATACGGTTTTCTGCTTGATCAAAGTGACGAGCATATTTACTACGGAAGACTTCATCAGTAACTTCCATTTCTTTAACACCAAATCTTTCTTCGATGTCTTTACCGTAAACAGTGTTTGTATCATGGAATGCAGGTAGGCAATGTAGGAAAATAAGGTTTTCGTTATCAGCTTTTTTAACAAGATCCATGTTAACTTGATATGGTTTCAATAATTTAACACGTTCTTCAAATTTGTCTTCTTCACCCATTGATACCCAAACATCTGTATAAAGAACGTCAGCACCTTTTACAGCTTCATCAGCATCTTCAGTGATAAGCAATTTTGCACCACTTTCTTTTGCATATGATTCAGCAAGTGAAACAACTTCTTCTGATGGGAATAGTTCTTTTGGTGAGAAGATACGAACATTAACACCTAGGATTGCACCAGTAACTAATAAAGAATTAGCCATGTTATTACGTCCATCACCACAATATACTAAAGTAATTCCTTGAAGTTTTCCAAAGTTTTCTTTAACTGTCAAGAAGTCAGCTAACATTTGTGTTGGATGCCATTCATCTGTTAAACCATTCCATACTGGAACACCTGAGAATTCAGCGAGTTCTTCAACCATTCTTTGGCTGAAACCACGGAATTCAATACCATCAAACATACGTCCTAAAACTTTTGCAGTATCTTCAGTTGATTCTTTTTTACCTAATTGAATGTCATTAGCACCAAGATATTCTGGATGTGCACCTAAATCGATTGCTGCAGTTGTAAATGCAGAACGCGTACGAGTAGATGTTTTTTCAAAAAGAAGAGCAATGTTTTTACCTTCTAAATAATGATGAGGAATTCCTCTTTTTTTCAAATCTTTTAAATGTGCTGAAAAGTCAATAAGATATTCTAATTCAGCGCGTGTAAAGTCTTTTTCTGCTAAGAAACTACGTCCTTGGAATACTTGTGTCATAAGTTAGTTACCTCTTTAATGATTTTTTTTGAATTATTTTTTTATAGATCCTCACGTTCAAATGGCATTGACATACAACGTGGACCACCACGACCGCGAACTAATTCGCTTCCGTTGATTTTGATTAATTTCAATCCTTTTGATTCTAAGATAGCATTTGTGATTGTGTTACGGTTGTAAACAACGACAACACCTGGTGCGATTGTCAATGTGTTTGATCCATCGTTCCATTGTTCACGTCCTGCAGCAACAAGATTATCACCACCACAACGGATTAATTCAACTTTTTCAACACCAAGGTTTTCAGCTAGAAGTTCTGCTAAATCACCTTTTTCTTCTTCAATATGGAGGTCTTCGTTTTCATAAGTTACAGAGTAAACACGAAGGTCTCCTTCAATTTCTGGATGAATTGTAAATTTATCATAGTCAACCATTGTAAAGACAGTGTCAAGATGCATGAATTTACGGTTGTTTGCAAATTCAAATGCTAAAACTTTTTTGAATCCAAGGTTTTGTTTGAAAATGTTAACCAAAAGTTTTTCAATTGATGCAGCATCAGTACGTTGAGAGATACCAACAGCAAGAACATCTTTAGAAAGAACTAATTCGTCGCCACCTTCGATACGAGTTGTTTCATTACGATCGTATACAAGTGGAACTTTTCCACCATACTCTGGATGGTGTGTAAAGATGTATTTACCATACAACGTTTCACGGTTACGTGTTTCTGAGAACATGTGGTTCAATGAAACACCTGTACTCATTGTTGCAAATGGGTCACGAGTGAAATAAAGATTTGGCATTGGATCAATAGCAAATGGATAATCTGATTCTACTAAATCGGTTAATCCTTTCTCAGCTGCTGGAATTTCAGGAAGTTCTGATTTTTGAACACCAGCCATTGTTTTTTCAACAAGTTCTTTGTTGTCTTCAATACCTAATAGCAACTCTCTGATAGCTTTTTTAGTTGCACGACCACGAATATTAGCTTCGCTGATATATTCATCAATAAATTGTTCACGAATTTCTTGACTTGTAAGTGATTCAGCAGCTAAGTCTTCTAAATAAAGAACTTCAACACCTTCGTTACGAAGTGCTTGTGCGAATGCGTCATGTTCTTTTTGAGCATCTTCTAAGAATGGAATATCATCAAAGAGAAGACGTTCCAAATAGTCAGGCATAAGATTTTCAATTTCTTTACCTGGGCGATGTAACATGACTTTTTTTAATTTTCCGATTTCGGAAAATACATGAATTGGACTTGTTTGAGCCATTTTATGACTCCTCCTTTCAAATAGTAGTGAATTTTTCACTACTCAAGAATTTTATCATTGTTTACGTTTTCATTTTATCTTTTTTGATACGGAAAAAAAGATTTATTTCACGATTTTACTGTTAAGTATTTCACGTTATTATACTATATTTTGCAACTTTATAAAAATGTAACTGTTTTCTTAAAGAAAAAACGGTTATAGAAGTGAAAATTAATATTTATTAATTCAAAAAAAGTGAAAAAATATCAAAAAAAGAAGGATGACCTTCTTTTTTAAATTGTTATAGTTGTGTGTTCTTTGTCCAAAATAAATTGTTGTGTTTTTGCACCAAGATATTGCTTACTTTTTTCTTCGATAAAGTTTAATGCTTTTTCAAGTGACTCAAACTGAGATGGATCTAGAGCTTCAATAATGAGAAAGGCATTTTTAGTTTTTTCTGTAATCATTGTACGATCACCATCACGCCAATTGAGACAGCGGCATACTGCTCCATTGTCGTCTCGATAACAAAGTTCACCTGGTAAGGTTGGCTTATTATCATCTTCGCCAATGAGGAAAAAATCGTCTCCGCCTTCGGTAATGGTTAACTGTAAATCACCTTCGAAAGTATCACTGTCTTCTGCTCCTACTGGAAGTGCAAATTGAAGACTAGCTGCATTATAAATATCTACTAGTGGATTTATGTTAGAAACAGGTTTTCCATTTGAAACTCTTTTTAATAGGGATTCAATACTAGATCGTGCTCCCTTTTTTGTTTTAAATTGTTGAAAAGCTTTACGATAAATTTGAATAACATCATTTTCACTGAATGTCTCTTCTGTGAGGTGTTGTAAAGCCTTCTCATTACTTTCTTTTAATAAATTTGTTAATTCAAGTTGGTAGTCATCATTTAAAGTATAGTCTTTTAATAGAACAACACCTAATTTTGCTTGTGGGAATAGATTCCAAAATGAGGAATCAACAATAAATTGACTCATAAAGACCTCCTTATTTTTTGAATAGTTAAATATAATAGCTATAAGTTATTTTTTCACAACCGCTTTCATAATTCAATTTAAAAGTCAGCTTTTTTTTGATATAATGATGATGACATCTACTTTTTATATATTATCCATTGAAAAGAAATAAGTATTTGAATAATATTCAAATACAGACAACTTAGAAAGGTCATTTCGTGATTACAAAAGAGCAATATTTGTATTTAAGAAATCTCCGAGATTTTAAATATTTCACTATTGAGCAGTTTGACCAACTGGTCAGCCAAATCAAATTTAGAACAGCACTAAAAAATCACACATTATTTTTTGAAGAAGATAATAGAGAACATCTATTTTTAATTCAGTCTGGTCATGTCAAGATAGAACAATCTGATTTATCAGGCTCATTCATTTACACTGATTATGTGAGACAGAATACTATTTTTCCTTATGGTGGTTTGTTTTTAGATAAAACCTATCATTTTTCAGCTATCGCTATTACTGATATTCAATACTTCATGATTCCTATGTCATTGTATGAAGAATATTCTCAACAAAATTTACAACAAATGAAACATTTATGTCAAAAATATTCAAAATTACTTGAAATTCATGAAATTAGACTACGAAATATGGTGACATCAAGTGCTAGTATGAGAGTTGTCCAGTCTTTGGCAACCTTATTGTTAGAAATTAATCCTGGAAATGGGGAAATACCATTTCCTCTAACAACTATTGATCTTGCTAATATGAGTGGAACAACACGTGAAACAGTAAGTCATGTTATTAAAAATTTACGTGAAAAAAATATTATTCAACTTAAAGGTAAAAAACTCGTCTATCTTAATAGAAACTATTTTAATCAATTTATTGAATGAGGAAATTAAGAATGAACAAGAAAGAAACGCGACACCAATTAATTCGATCATTAGTAACAGAAACAAAAATTCATACTCAACAAGAGTTACGTGAGTTATTGCATAAAAATGGTGTCTCTGTAACTCAAGCTACTTTGTCTAGAGATATGAAAGACCTCAATCTCATCAAAGTGAATGAGAATGCTCATGAGACCTACTATGAAATTCATAATATTTCACAAAAACGCTGGGAAGAAAGATTACGATTCTATATGGAAGATGCACTGGTTATGCTTTTTCCTGTACAAAATCAAATTGTCTTAAAAACACTTCCAGGATTGGCTCAATCTTTTGGTTCTATTTTGGATAGTATTTTATTACCCGAAATTTTAGCTACAGTTTGTGGCGATGATACTTGCCTTATTATTTGTCAAGATGATAAAATGGCTCAAATTTGTTTTGAAAAACTAAGTCATTACACCCCACCATTTTTCTTTTCAAAAAAATAGAAAAACATAAGCTAGAAGCTTATGTTTTTTGATTATTTAGTTGACAAATAAGTCTCGTCTGTTATGATAGTAATCAATAAAAATTACTAATATTCTTATAGAAGAAAAGAGGAAATTTTCAATGTCAAATTGGGACACTAAATTTTTGAAAAAAGGCTTTACGTTTGATGATGTTTTATTGATTCCAGCTGAAAGTCATGTATTGCCAAATGAAGTTAGCATGAAAACGAAACTAGCCAAAAATTTGACACTGAATATTCCAATTATTACTGCAGCTATGGATACAGTAACAGATAGTAAGATGGCTATCGCTATTGCACGTGCTGGTGGATTAGGTGTTGTTCATAAGAACATGTCAATTGAAGACCAAGCTGAAGAAGTTCGTAAGGTAAAACGATCTGAAAACGGGGTTATCATTGATCCATTTTTCCTTACACCTGAACATAAAGTCTCTGAAGCTGAAGAATTAATGCAACGCTATCGCATTAGTGGTGTCCCAATCGTTGAGACACTTGCCAACCGCAAATTAGTTGGGATTATTACAAACCGTGATATGCGTTTTATCTCTGATTATAATGCTCCAATTTCAGAACATATGACAAGTAAAAAATTAGTCACAGCACCAGTTGGAACTGACTTAGTCACAGCAGAACGTATCCTTCATGAGCACCGAATTGAAAAATTACCTGTTGTAGATGAAAGTGGACGTCTTTCAGGTTTAATTACAATAAAAGATATCGAGAAAGTCATTGAATTTCCAAATGCTGCAAAAGATGAATTTGGTCGCTTATTAGTAGCAGCAGCAGTTGGTGTAACTTCTGATACTTTCGAACGTGCAGAAGCTCTATTTGAAGCTGGTGCAGATGCTATCGTTATTGACACAGCACATGGTCATTCAGCAGGTGTGCTTCGTAAAATTGCTGAAATCCGAAATCATTTTCCAAATCGTACTTTGATTGCAGGAAATATTGCAACTGCTGAAGGAGCACGTGCTTTGTACGATGCTGGAGTTGATATTGTTAAAGTTGGTATTGGACCTGGATCAATCTGTACAACGCGTGTCGTTGCAGGTGTTGGTGTTCCTCAAATTACAGCTATTTATGATGCCGCTGCAGTTGCGCGTGAATATGGAAAAACAATTATCGCTGATGGTGGTATTAAATATTCAGGTGATATTGTCAAGGCTTTAGCTGCTGGTGGAAATGCCGTCATGCTTGGTTCAATGTTTGCTGGTACTGATGAAGCACCAGGAGAAACAGAAATTTTCCAAGGACGTAAATTTAAAACTTATCGTGGTATGGGTTCTATTGCAGCCATGAAAAAAGGGTCTAGTGATCGTTACTTCCAAGGGTCTGTTAATGAAGCAAATAAACTTGTTCCAGAAGGAATTGAAGGTCGTGTCGCTTATAAAGGAGCTGCAGCAGATATTGTCTTCCAAATGCTAGGTGGAATTCGTTCAGGTATGGGTTATGTTGGTGCAGGAACAATAAACGAACTACATGAAAAAGCACAATTCATTGAAATGTCAGGAGCTGGTTTGATTGAAAGTCATCCTCATGATGTTCAAATTACAAATGAAGCACCAAATTATTCAGCACATTAAAAAAAGAAGAGATTAATATCTTCTTTTTTTATTTAAGATCAGCTTGAACTTTCCAAAGCTTTTAGGTATAATTGACCTTTGTGTGTTTCTAACACAAACAATAATTTATTCTAATAAGATTTGATAAAGGAGAGAAAGTGGAAGGTATTTTATTAGCGTTAATTCCAATGTTTGCTTGGGGTTCAATAGGTTTTGTTAGTAATAAAATTGGAGGTAGACCAGAGCAGCAGACCTTTGGAATGACAATGGGTGCTTTACTCTTTGCATTTTGTGTTTGGCTAGTCGTTCAACCAACTTTATCTTGGAAAGTTTGGTTATTTGGTATTTTAGGTGGTATTTTATGGTCAGTTGGACAATCTGGACAGTTTAAATCTATGAAATATATGGGAGTTTCTGTGGCAAATCCTCTGTCTAGTGGTTCACAATTGGTTTTAGGGAGTCTAGTAGGTGTTCTTATCTTTCATGAATGGACAAAATCAATCCAATTTGTATTAGGCTTTATTGCAATTGCATTGCTTATCATTGGTTTTTACTTTTCAAGTAAACAAGATTCTGATGACATGCTTAATCAAAGGCGTACATTAGACTTACCAAAAGGGTTTCGTGCAATAAGTTATTCAACACTTGGTTATGTATCTTATGCTATATTATTTAATAATATCATGAAGTTTGATGTTATGGCTGTTATTTTTCCAATGGCTGTGGGAATGTGCTTTGGTGCCATGTGTTTCATGAAATTTAATATCAATTTTGAAGCAGTAGTTGTCAAAAATATGCTTACTGGTCTCATGTGGGGGATTGGGAATGTCTTTATGTTGCTTGCTGCTGCAAAAGCTGGTTTAGCCATTGCTTTTAGTTTTTCACAATTAGGTGTTATCATTTCAATTATTGGTGGTATTCTTTTCTTAGGTGAAATAAAGACAAAGAAAGAAATGAAGTGGGTAATTTTGGGAATAATTTGCTTTGTTGCAGGAGCTATTCTTTTAGGAATCGTAAAGAGCTATTAAATGAATGAACTACCTGTTAATGACAGGTAGTTTTTTATTCTAATGATTGAGCAATTCTCTTTTATTTTTGCTATAATATTTTTTATTATGGCACTATATATTATTGCAAATCCAAATGCTGGTAATCATAAGGCAGCAGATGTTGTCTCTAGAATAGAAAAAGAATATCCTGAATTTGAAGTTAAAGCATACTATACTGAATGCATAGATGATGAAAAAAATCAGGTATCATTAATATTAGAACATTTCCAAGAAAAAAATGATCAGTTATTAATCATTGGAGGTGATGGAACATTAGCTAAAGTGGCATTTTATTTTCCAAAAAACTTACCAATAGCCTATTATGCTGTTGGTTCAGGAAATGATTTTGCACATTCTTTACAAATGTCCGATTTAGATACCATTTTAGAGGCTATCAAGCAAAAAAGAGTAGAAACCATCTATGTTTATAGACATGAAACGGGGCTTTTAATAAATAGTTTAGATACTGGGTTTGCTTCATGGGTGATTTATCAATCATCTATTTCAAAATTAAAAAGACTGTTTAACCATCTTCATATAGGAAAATTGATTTATTTATTATTTGGGATTCTTGGTATCTTTTTTGCCCCAACAACTTCAGTTATCATCACTAAAAATCAAAAAGAAAAGAAACAGTTTGATCATTTATTTTTTTGTTCAATTGCTAATAATCAATATTTTGGTGGCGGTATTAGTATTTGGCCAGAAGCAAGTGTTAAGAAGCCACAGTTGGATGTTGTGTTATTTTATAATTCAGGTTTAATGACAAAAATTAAAAATCTCCTAGCTTTAGTTTTTAAAAAACAAAAGGAAACAACAACTATTATTCATGATAGTTATCAAGATATTGAAATTACTTTTCCAGAAAAAACAAGAGTCCAAATAGATGGAGAAATAGTAACTAAAACAAAATTTCATTTAAAACAAGAAATAAGACAGTTATATCGGTAAAGGAGAAAGAATGTATCAAGTAGGTAGTTTAGTTGAAATGAAAAAACCTCATGCTTGTATTATAAAAAGTACTGGTAAGAAAGCTAATAAATGGAAGATACTTCGTGTAGGTGCAGATATTAAAATACAGTGTTGTAATTGTCGACATATTGTCATGCTTAGTCGTCATGATTTTGAAAGAAAGTTAAAAAAAGTACTGTCGCAACCAGAATAATGTCCTAAAAACCATCGATGATTGGTCAACGCAACAGTAGGTTGCGCTAAAAATTGCTAGCCAATTTTTAAAAATTTGACTACATTAAATGTATCAAAAGAAGGTAGGAAAAAATGATGACAATATTCTCAAATCAATTAAAACAATTAAGAATCCAAAAGGATCTTTCTCAAGAGGCATTGGCCCAAAAACTGTATATTTCAAGACAAGCTATCTCAAAGTGGGAAAATGGTGATGCCACCCTTGATTTGGATAATTTGATAAAATTAGCAGAAATTTTAGAGGTTTCATTAGATGAGCTAGTGCTTAAAAAAAGTATCAAGATCAAATATCAAGAAGATGAAGATAACCTTCATTTATTGAAAAGTAGAGAATACGTGATAAATCCAGAAACTGGTCATTATGAAAAAAGAGATGGCATGGCCATTTTTATAGACTTAATATCAGAATATTGGTGGGTTCTTATTCCTATAATTTGGGCTTTATGGCTATTTTTTAAATAAAGTATTTGGAAAAAGCTTGTTAGATAATAAGCTTTTACATTTATTTTTTGATATAATAACAATGATTGAAAATTTTGAACGGAGAATAAAAACATGGCTTTAACAGCAGGTATTGTTGGTTTACCAAATGTTGGAAAATCAACTTTATTTAACGCTATTACCAAAGCAGGCGCAGAAGCTGCTAATTATCCTTTTGCAACAATCGACCCTAATGTTGGAATGGTAGAGGTTCCTGATGAACGTTTAACAAAACTAACTGAGTTGGTCAAACCTAAAAAAACGGTTCCTACAACCTTTGAATTTACAGATATTGCAGGAATTGTTAAAGGGGCTTCAAAAGGTGAAGGACTTGGTAATCAGTTTTTAGCAAATATCAGACAAGTTGACGCCATTGTTCATGTGGTCCGTGCATTTGATGATGAAAATGTCATGCGTGAACAAGGTCGTGAAGACGCATTTGTTGATCCTATTGCTGATATTGATACGATTAATTTAGAATTGATTTTAGCTGATTTAGACTCAGTTAACAAACGTTACGCGCGTGTCGAAAAGATTGCACGTACACAAAAAGATAAAGATTCTCTAGCTGAATTTAATGTTCTTCAAAAAATTAAGCCAGTACTTGAAGATGGAAAATCAGCACGTACTATTGATTTCAATGAAGAAGAACAAAAAATTGTCAAAGGTCTCTTTTTATTAACAACAAAACCAGTTCTTTATGTTGCTAATGTTGATGAAGATAAAGTGTCAGATCCTGATAGTATTGATTATGTTAACCAAATTCGTGAATTTGCTAGTACTGAAAATGCAGAAGTTGTTGTTATTTCTGCTCGTGCCGAAGAAGAAATTTCAGAATTAGATGATGAAGATAAAATGGAATTTTTGGAAGCTATTGGTTTAACAGAATCTGGAGTTGACAAACTAACACGTGCTGCATATCATTTGTTAGGATTAGGAACTTACTTTACAGCAGGAGAAAAAGAAGTTAGAGCTTGGACTTTTAAAAGAGGAATTAAAGCACCACAAGCTGCTGGTATTATTCATTCAGATTTTGAACGTGGCTTTATTAGAGCAGTGACAATGTCATATGATGATTTGATTTCTTATGGAAGTGAAAAAGCAGTAAAAGAAGCAGGAAGACTAAGAGAAGAAGGCAAGGAATACATTGTTCAAGATGGTGACGTGATGGAATTCCGATTTAATGTGTAAGCTATTATAATTTTTATTAATAGACTGGAAGTTAATTCCAGTCCTTTTGGTGTTTCTAAAGAAGGAGAATAATGGTTAAATTAATAATAGGACTTGGTAACATAGGTACTAAATATGATCAAACAAAACATAATATTGGATTTATGGCAATTGACACTATTGTAAAGGAACTTAACATCAAGTTTACAGAAGATAAAACATTCAAAGCACAGGTGGCCTCAACCTTTTTATATGGAGAGAGGGTCTATTTTGTTAAACCAACAACTTTCATGAATAATAGTGGGATTGCTGTAAAAGCCCTCCTAACTTATTACAATATTAACATCAAGGATTTAATCGTAATCTATGATGATTTAGATATGGAAGTCGGGAAAATAAGATTTCGTCAAAAAGGCTCAGCGGGTGGTCATAACGGAATTAAATCCATTATTGCTCATATAGGCTCTCAAGAATTTGATCGAATAAAAGTTGGAATAGGTCGCCCTATTAAAGGAATGACAGTCGTCAATCATGTACTTGGAAAATTTTCCCAAGAAGACAAAATCACAATTGATAATGCTTTAGATAAAGTTGACAAAGCTGTAAACTTTTATTTACAAGAAAATGATTTTGAAAAAACAATGCAGAAATTCAATGGTTAATAATGGATATATTTGAATTATTTGGTGAGAATAAAAAATTAAAAGATTGGTATTCTAAACTTGAATCTGCCAAACGTCAACTTGTTATGGGATTTTCTGGCTCAAGTAAATCGTTAGCTATGGCTTCAGCTTTTAATCATACAGAACAGAAATTGGTAATTGTTACAGCTAGTCAAAACGAAGCTGATAAGTTGGTAAATGATTTATCAGCAGTTTTACCAGATCAGAGCATCTATCAATTTTTTGCGGATGATGTCGCTGCTGCAGAATTTGTATTCTCGTCAAATGAGAAAACGATTTCTAGACTTGAAACCTTACAATTTTTACAAAATAAAGCAGAAAAAGGGATAGTTGTTGTTAGTGTAGCAGGGACTAAAATTCATCTACAAAATCCTTCTATATTTAAGGAAAGTCAGATTAATTTATCTGTTGGAGATGAAGTAGATTTACTGGATTTGGTTAAACAAATAAGGAAATTAGGTTATGAGCAAGTATCTCAAGTATTGAAGCCTGGAGAATTTAGTCGTCGTGGGGATATTTTAGATGTATTTGGTTTTAATCAGGACTATCCATATAGACTTGAGTTTTTTGGTGATGAGGTTGATGGTATTAGACAGTTTGAAGTTGAATCTCAAAAATCGACTCAGTCATTCAATATGATTAAATTGACACCAGTTTCTGACATGATTTTAACTGAAGCTGATTTTCAAAGAGCAATTCATTCCTTTGAAAAAGCTCAAAAGATTGCAACTGGAGATATGAAAGCTTACGTTGATGAACTGTTAGATACTTGTTATCATGGTTATTATCATAAAGATATTCGAAAATTTTTATCATTATTTTATGATCAAGAATACTCACTTTTTGATTATTTAGATAAAGACTGCTTAGTTTTTTATGATGATTTTCAACGGATCATGGATAAAAATGCTAATTTTGAATTAGAAACCGCAAATCTACTAACTTCAGATTTACAAGCCGGGAAATCTATCTCATCGGCACATTATTTTATTGAAAATTATCAGTTATTAAGAAATCGTGAGCATGTCACATTCTTTTCAAATTTTCATAAGGGTTTAGGAAATTTGAAATTCGATTTCATGTACCAATTTACCCAATACCCTATGCAAGAATTCTTCAATCAATTTCCTCTATTGGTTGATGAAGTCAACCGGTATTCAAAGTCAAAAGCGACTGTTTTAGTTCAAGTGGATTCTCAGAAATCTCTTGATAAGTTAAAAAAGACATTAGATGAGTATGATTTAGAGTTGACTATCTCAAACAGTGATGACATTGTTAAAAAAGCACCACAATTTATCATTGGACATTTATCTAATGGGTTCTATTTTGCTGATGAAAAAATCGTTTTAATTACAGAACATGAAATATTTAATAAACGTGTTAAGCGAAAAATAAGACGTAAGAATATTTCAAATGCTGAACGACTCAAGGATTATAATGAGCTATCTAAGGGAGATTATGTTGTTCATAATGTCCATGGGATAGGACAATTTATTGGAATTGAAACGATTGAAATAAATGGTGTTCACAGAGATTATGTCAGTATTCAGTATCAAAATGCTGATCGTATCTCAATTCCTGTGGAACAAATTGAGATGCTGTCGAAGTATGTTTCAGCAGATGGTAAAGAACCTAGAATAAGCAAACTAAATGATGGCCGTTTTCAAAAAGCAAAACAAAAAGTTCACCAACAAGTTGAAGACATTGCAGATGATCTGATAAAGCTATATGCCGAAAGAAGTCAGCAAAAAGGATTTGAGTTTTCACCCGATGATCAGTTACAAACTGAATTTGATGAAGATTTTGCTTATGTGGAAACCGAAGATCAATTGAGATCAATTAAAGAAATTAAAAAAGACATGGAAAGTCCACATCCGATGGATAGACTTTTAGTTGGTGACGTTGGATTTGGTAAAACAGAAGTAGCGATGCGTGCGGCTTTCAAAGCTGTTAACGATCACAAACAAGTTGCGATACTTGTACCGACAACTGTTTTAGCTCAACAACATTACTCAAACTTTAAAGAAAGATTTGAGAATTTTCCTGTCAACATAGATGTTTTAAGCCGTTTCAGAAGTAAAAAAGAACAAACAGAAACTCTAGATGCTCTCAAAAAAGGGCAGATTGATATCATTATTGGGACACATCGTTTGCTTTCTAAAGATGTTACATTTGCTGATTTAGGACTTATTGTTATTGATGAGGAACAACGTTTTGGTGTTAAACATAAGGAAACTTTGAAAGAGCTAAAGACAAAAGTTGATGTATTAACCCTAACAGCAACACCAATTCCTAGGACCTTACACATGTCAATTTTAGGGATTAGAGATCTCTCAGTAATAGAGACTCCACCGACAAATCGTTATCCCGTTCAAACGTATGTTCTAGAAGTCAATCCTTGTGTTGTCAGAGAAGCCATTATTAGAGAGATGGATAGGGGTGGCCAAGTCTTTTATGTCTACAATAAGGTTGAGACAATCGACCAAAAGGTTGCTGAATTACAAGAACTTGTTCCTGAGGCTTCGATCGGTTTTGTTCATGGACAGATGAGTGAAATCCAACTAGAAAATACGCTATTAGACTTCATCAACGGCGACTATGACCTCTTGGTTGCAACAACCATTATTGAAACAGGCGTTGATATTTCTAATGTGAATACTCTCTTTATTGAAAATGCTGATCATATGGGTTTGTCTACTTTATATCAATTAAGAGGAAGGGTAGGTCGCTCAAACCGTATTGCTTATGCTTATTTAATGTATAGACCAGACAAAATTTTAACAGAAGTATCTGAAAAACGTTTAGATGCTATCAAAGGGTTCACCGAATTAGGCTCTGGATTCAAGATAGCAATGCGCGACTTATCTATTCGTGGTGCAGGAAATATTTTAGGGGCATCACAAAGTGGTTTCATTGACTCAGTTGGTTTTGAAATGTATTCTCAAATGTTAGAGCAAGCTATTGCTATGAAACAAGGAAAAACCACCATTAGACAAAAGGGAAATGCAGAGATATCGTTACAAATAGATGCATATATTCCTACAGATTACATAGATGATGAAAAGCAAAAGATAGAAATTTATAAACGTATTCGCGAAATTGATCAAGTGGCAGATTATCAGGATTTACAAGATGAATTAATTGATCGATTTGGAGAATATCCTGATCAAGTAGCTTATTTGTTAGAGATTGGATTACTAAAAGCCTATTTTGATAATGCTTTTGTTGAATTAGCTGAACGAAAAGAGAATAAAGTAACAGTGAGATTTGAGAAAGTATCGTTGCAGTATTATAAGACACAAGATTACTTTGAAGCACTCTCCAAGACTCATCTAAAAGCTAAAATTGGTGAATTTCAAGGTAAAATTGAAATTGTTTTTGATGTTCGAAATCAAAAAGCCTATAACATCTTAGAAGAATTGATGCTATTTGGTAATATGCTAAAAACAATTAAAGATAGAAAAGAAAATCACAGTCATTAAATTGACATAGGTCTTTTCTATCCAATCTTTTTAAAAAATGATAGAATATAAGGGGCTGTGAGGTAATTTATGAGATTAGATAAGTATTTAAAGGTATCGCGAATTATAAAAAGAAGGCCTGTTGCAAAAGAAGTAGCTGATAAAGGAAGAATAAAAGTTAATGGGGTGCTAGCAAAAAGTTCCACTGATATCAAAGTTAATGATCAAATTGAAATTAGATTTGGAAATAAATTGTTAACAGTTTCAGCTTTGGAGATGAAAGATAGTACCAAAAAAGAAGATGCAGTTAAAATGTATAAGATCATTAGTGAATCAAGGATAGATGGAAATGAAGAAGCCTAGTATTGTTCAATTAAATAATCAATATATAAAGGATGAAAACCAACGTCAACGATTTTTGGAAGAAGAAAATCAAAAGAAAAATCGTTTTATGGCTTGGATTCTCATTGTTATCATGCTTTTGTTTATTTTACCGACATACAATCTCATAAAAAGTTACGCTCATTTACAAGATCAACACAAGCAAGTTACTAAATTGACAAAGGATTATAATACTTTAACTTCAAATACAAAAAGTGAGCAGGAATTTGCTAATCGTCTAAAAAATGAAGATTATGTCAAAAAATATGCGCGTGCTAAATATTATCTCTATAAAAAAGGAGAGACAATCTATCCTATCCCAAGTTTATTACCAAAATAAAGTGTTATTATGGAAGATTTAATTAAAACTATTGAAACTTTTCTAGCATATTCTGATGAAAAGTTAGAAGAGTTAAGTGAAAAAAATCAAAGATTAAGAGAAAATGATGGTAAAGAAAACCAGAAGTAGAAAGGAGAAACCGTGAAAAAAGTTTTAGCAATGATGTTAATGTTTTTTTTCATATCTCCTATTTCTGTTATTAGTACCGAAAAAGATGTTCAATTTACCAATGCATCACAATATCAATTAAGTAAAGATGTTGTAAAATCAACATCTTACTTTGATATTATCCCTTCAAATCCTACCTTATCTCAAGAGATTAATGCTTATCAAGACGTTAATCTTACTATGATTAAGAACCAATTGGAAAAGGACCAAGGTCTTAAGATCACGAATCTAATGGTCAACGATAATCGTATTCCTGTATTCCAATTAAGTGATGGTAGTTTTGTTGAAGCTAGCCGATATAATATTTATGATGATGTTGTCCAAGAAGATATTTCTGTACAAGGTACATTTTGGTTAAATAAACAATTTACAGTATTTGACAGTCCTTATGTTACAGGAACAAAAAAAGTTGACTCCCAGTTGAAGTCATACAATCAAGTGACCGTAACTGAAAAAGCAACAACAGCACATGGCGTTTATTTTAAAGTTGGAAACAATCAGTGGATTTCCCAAACAGATTTATCAATTGCAGATAACCGAATTGCTAAAGTGCAAGAAATGTTAAATCAGAAATATAATAAAAGTCAATATGCCATATCTGTAAAACAACTAAATAGTCAGGCGGTGGCTGGTATCAATCAAGATAAAGTCATGTATTCCGCAAGTGTTGCAAAACTAGCTATTTTGTACTATGCACAAGAGCAGCTACAAAATGGAAGCATCAAGAAAACAGATACTTATAAGTATGTTGATGCTGTTAACCATTTTAATGGCGACTACGATCCAAGTGGTAGTGGCAAAATGCCTAAAAAAGCTGATAACAAAGAATATAGTGTGGAAGATCTTTTAAAAGCAGTTGCGCAACATTCAGATAATGTTGCTACTAATATGCTAGGCTATTATGTTGCACATCAATATGACAACCAATTTCAATCAGAAATAAATGCTATTTCAGGATTTGGTTGGGATATGGAGCAAAGGCAATTACCTGCATCAGCAGCAACAAAAATGATGGAAGCAATCTATTATCAAAATGGGGACATTGTTTCTTACTTATCTAATACAGAGTTTGATAGTCAACGAATTTCAAAAAACATCAATGTTAAAGTAGCTCACAAGATTGGTGATGCCTATGATTACAAGCATGATGTAGCTATTATTTATGCTAATGAACCCTATATTTTAACTGTATTTACGGATAAATCAGAATATGATGATATCACTGCGATAGCTGATGATGTCTATGAGATATTAAAATGACATATGAAACAATTTTAAAGAGAATAAAAAAAGAAGGTTATTTTTCAAAGCACTCTAAAGTATTAATAGCAGTATCAGGTGGAGTAGATTCTATGAATTTACTGCACTTTTTACATTCTTATTCTAACGATTTGGCGATTTCTATTGGAATTATTCATATTAATCACCAACAAAGAAGTGAATCAAAAATAGAAGAGGCTTACATTAAAGATTGGGCACAAAAACATAAGCTTCCTTGTTATGTATCTTATTTTGAAGGAGTGTTTACTGAAGCAAAAGGAAGAGAGTTTCGTTATCAAGAATTCAAAAGAATTATGAGTGAATATCATTATTCAGCACTTGTTACTGCTCATCATGCGGATGATCAAGCTGAGACAATCTTGATGCGTTTTATTAGAGGAAGCCGGTTAAGACAATTAACAGGAATCAAAGCCATACAACCATTTGGACAAGGAGAATTAATTCGTCCATTTCTTTCTTTTAAAAAATCTGAATTACCAGATATCTTCCACTTTGAAGATTATAGTAATCAAACGGATGATTATTTCAGAAACCGAATTAGAAATACTGTTATTCCACAGCTTGAAAATGAAAATCCGAAATTTAAAGAAACCATGATTCAATTTGGAAAAGAAAGTGACCTCCTTTTACAGGCTCTTGAACAATTGACAAAAACTATTGATTATTTAAACCTTTCAATTTTTCGTAGTCAAACCTATCCTGTTCAATATACCTTGCTTCAGCAGTATTTAACTAATTTTCCAGATTTGCAAATAAAAAAGTCTCAATTTGAACAGTTGATAACGTTAATTAATCAAAAACATAATTTTCATAAAACGATTAAAGAGAATTATCAATTGATAATTGATTATCAAACATTCAAAATTGAAAAAATACAACCTAAAACTTATATCGTTGATGATAATCAAGTGCTACAATATGACAGTCATCAATTTTTCAAAAATTATCATTTTTCATTTAATAAAAATACTGAAAATGCCTATATTACTTTGTACAGCACTAATGACATTATATTAAGATCAAGACGCCCAGGGGATGTCATTGATTTTGGTTCTTTTCAAAAAAAGTTACGACGTTTATTTATTGATAATAAATTTACGAATAAAGAAAGAGGAGAAAGTATTATTGCCGAACAAGATGGGAAAATTATTTTTGTTCTAATTGGTGATAAAACTTATTTGAGAAAAGCGAACGAAGATGATATAATGAAAGCTAAACTGTATATTGAAAAAATAGAAAAAAGGTGACAGCATGCTTGAGCAAGATATTGAAAAAATTCTATTCTCTGAAGAAGATATTATTAAAGAAACAAAGAAACTTGGTAAACAGATAACTGAAGATTATCAAGGTAAAAATCCTTTATTAGTTGGTGTTTTAAAGGGATCTGTTCCTTTTATAGCTGAATTAATAAAACATATTGATACTCATGTCGAGTTGGACTTTATGGTTGTATCAAGCTATCACGGTGGAATGTCTAGCAGTGGTGAAGTGAAAATTATTAAGGATGTTGATACTAATATTGAAGGAAGAGATGTAGTCTTTATTGAAGATATCATTGATACAGGTAGAACTCTTCTTTATCTTCGTGACATGTTCAAATACCGTAAGGCTAAGTCAGTTAAAATTGCAACACTTTTTGACAAACCTGAAGGTAGAGTCGTAGATATTGATGCAGATTACGTTTGCTATGACGTACCAAATGAATTTATTGTTGGTTATGGCTTAGATTATGCTGAAAATTACCGTAATTTACCATATGTTGGTGTTTTAAAAGAGGAAATCTATTCTAAATAGAAAAAGGTTATTCAAAACTATATGAAAAATAATAAAAATAATGGATTTATAAAAAATTCCTTTATTTATATAATATTGATTGTTGTTATTATTACAGGTTTTCAATATTATCTAAGAGGGACTAGTGTACAAAGTCAACAAATTAGCTATTCCAAATTAGTTAAACAAATAAAAAGTGGCGATGTAAAATCTCTAACTTATCAACCAAGTGGCAGTATTATCCAAGTTAGAGGTAAATATAAAACTGCTAAAAAACTTGATACAAAAGCAAATGTGTCATTCTTTGGAAATGCTAGCAGTACGAAAGTTAAAGAATTCAATGCAATTGTATTACCAAGTGATTCAACATTAAAAGATATTACCTCAGCTGCTGAAAAAACAAGTACAGACATTACTGTAAAACAAGAAAGTTCTAGTGGTACTTGGATTAGTTATCTGATAAATTTCTTACCATTAGTTATTTTTGCCGGATTCATGATTATGATGATGAATCAAGGTGGAGGCGGTGCCCGTGGTGCAATGAGTTTTGCTAAGAATAAAGCAAAAACTCAAAGTCAAGGTGATGTCAAAGTTCGTTTTACTGATGTTGCAGGTGCTGAAGAAGAAAAACAAGAACTGGTTGAAGTTGTTGATTTCTTGAAAAATCCTAAAAAATATAAAGCCTTAGGAGCTCGAATTCCATCAGGTGTTCTCTTAGAGGGTCCTCCGGGAACTGGTAAAACATTGCTAGCAAAAGCTGTTGCTGGTGAAGCGGGTGTTCCGTTCTTTAGCATTTCAGGTTCAGACTTCGTTGAGATGTTTGTTGGTGTCGGTGCTAGTCGAGTTCGTTCACTTTTTGAGGATGCAAAAAAAGCAGAACGTGCAATCATCTTTATTGATGAAATAGATGCTGTTGGTCGTCGTCGTGGAGCCGGTATGGGCGGCGGTAATGATGAACGTGAACAAACCCTTAACCAACTCTTAATTGAAATGGATGGTTTTGAAGGCAATGAAAGTATCATCGTTATTGCGGCAACTAACCGTAGTGATGTATTAGATCCGGCATTGTTGAGACCAGGACGTTTTGATAGAAAAGTTCTTGTAGGTCGACCTGATGTTAAAGGTAGAGAAGCGATTTTAAATGTTCATGCTAAAAACAAACCTTTATCTGACGATGTCAATCTAAAAGTAGTTGCTCAACAAACACCTGGCTTTGTTGGTGCAGATTTAGAAAATGTATTGAATGAAGCAGCATTAGTAGCTGCAAGACGTAATAAAACTAAAATTGATGCTTCAGATATTGATGAGGCAGAAGATAGAGTTATTGCTGGACCGTCTAAGAAAGATAGAACAGTTTCTCAAAAAGAACGTGAAATGGTTGCTTATCATGAAGCAGGACATACTATTGTTGGTTTAGTATTATCTAGCGCACGTGATGTTCATAAAGTAACGATTGTGCCACGTGGTCGCGCTGGTGGCTACATGATTTCATTACCTAAAGAAGATCAAATGTTGCTGTCTAAAAATGACTTAAAAGAACAACTTGCTGGCTTAATGGGTGGTCGAGTTGCTGAAGAAATTATCTTCAACTCACAAACCTCAGGTGCATCAAATGACTTTGAGCAAGCAACTCAAATTGCAAGAGCTATGGTAACTGAGTATGGTATGAGTGATAAACTTGGACCAGTGCAATATGAAGGAAATCATGCTATGATGGCTGGTCAAATGTCACCAGAGAAATCTTACTCTGCACAAACGTCACAAATGATTGATGAAGAAGTGAGAAGTCTTTTAAATGAAGCTAGAAACAAAGCGGCAGATATTATCAATGGTAATCGTGAATCACACAAATTAATTGCTGAGGCACTTCTTAAGTATGAAACCCTTGATGCTGCTCAAATTAAATCAATCTATGAAACAGGAAAAATGCCTGAAGAGAATGATGAAGATTCTGAAAACCATGCTTTATCATATGATGAAATCAAAGAAAAAATGTCAGAAAATGACGATAAATAAAAATGAAGAGTTAGCTCTTCATTTTTATTTTCTTTTAATTTTATAATGAGATTTACATTTATAATCAACTGTGATAAACTGAGAAAGCTTATTATATAGAATGATAGAGATATTAAAATGAATATTTTCAGAAGAAAACAACACATTATATTTAGGCATGAGCTTAACCAACACTTACAAATGAGAGATCTTGTCTTTTTAGGCTTAGGATCAATGGTTGGCACAGGTATTTTTACTATTACAGGTATTGGTGCAGCTAATTATGCCGGTCCAGCTTTAGTTGTTTCGATTTTACTATCAGCTTTGGCAATTGGGATATTGGCGTTATTTTATGCTGAATTTGCGTCAAGAATTCCTCAAAATGGAGGAGCCTATAGTTATGTCTATGCTACTTTAGGAGAATTTCCTGCATGGTTGGTTGGCTGGTGTATTATTCTTGAATTTATTACAGCTGTATCTAGTGTAGCAGTTGGATGGGGTAGTTACTTAAAAGGAATTTTACAACAATATAACATCTGCTTACCAAACTTTTTAAATGGAAGCTTTAATATAGAGAAAGGCACGTATATTGATCTCTTACCTATGCTAGTTATGGTTTTTGTTATTTTTATTGTGATGCGAAATGCTAAAACTGCTCTTAGATTTAATTCTCTATTAGTTATTTTAAAATTCTCAGCTCTAGCTTTATTTATTATAGTAGGCATTTTTCATATAAAGATTACAAATTGGATACCTTTTGCACCTTTTGGTTGGGGACAATTATATGCTGGGAAAACTGGAATTTTTGCTGGAGCATCTATTATGTTTTTTGCGTTTTTAGGATTCGAGTCGATTTCAATGACAGTTGATGAAGTTCATAATCCTCAAAAAACAATTCCTAAAAGCATTATTTTATCATTAGGAATAACAGCTTCTCTCTATATTATAGTGACATTAATTTTAACTGGAATTATCAATTATCAACATTTAAATGTATCAGATGCTGTTTCTTACGCGCTCCGACAAGTTGACTTAACATGGGCAGCAGATTATGTATCTTTAGTTGCAATATTGACGCTAATAACAGTTTGTATTTCAATGACTTTTGCTGTTTCAAGAACAGTATTCAGTATCAGTCGTGACGGTCTTCTTCCAAAAATTTTAAAAAAGGTTTCAATAAAAACGAAAATACCCAAAAATGCAACGCTCTTAGTCGGAAGTATTTCACTTATTTGTGCTGGTTTATTTCCATTAGATTACCTAGCTCAATTTGTTAATATTTCGACAATGACTTATCTTATTATTATGTCAATCGCTTTGATTGTGTTAAGGAAGGAAAAAGGAAGTCCTGAAACTGGACAATTCAAAACTCCATTAGTCCCAATATTGCCTATATTGTCAATTATCATTTGTCTATCATTTATGAGTCAATATAATTTAAAAACATGGATTAGCTTTATAATTGCTCTTCTAATTGGTATTATGATTTACTTTTTATATGGATTTCAACATTCAAATTTAAATGAAATGACACAAAAAGAAATTAAGAAATAAAAATGTCATCTTTTTGAAAAGAAACTGAAAAAATCCCTTGACAATGGTAAAGTAGATTTAGTATACTAAATAGGCTGTTGAAGCGGGCGAGTGACAGTTAAGAAAAGGTAAAAAAAGTTCTTGACAAGCTTGTGATGATTTGATAGAATAAAATAGTTGTCTCGAAAGAGGCGAAAGACCTTTGAGAACTGAATAAGACGAACCAAACGTGAGGGTGATATGGAGACATATTACCCGTCAAAGACGAAATAAATCTGTCAGCGACAGAAAGAAAAGAGTAGGAATACTCAAACTTTTAATGAGAGTTTGATCCTGGCTCAGGACGAACGCTGGCGGCGTGCCTAATACATGCAAGTAGAACGCTGAGGTCATGTGCTTGCACAAGACCAAGGAGTTGCGAACGGGTGAGTAACGCGTAGGTAACCTGCCTCATAGCGGGGGATAACTATTGGAAACGATAGCTAATACCGCATGAGAGTTTTTAACACATGTTAGGAACTTAAAAGGAGCAACTGCTTCACTATGAGATGGACCTGCGTTGTATTAGCTAGTTGGTGAGGTAACGGCTCACCAAGGCGACGATACATAGCCGACCTGAGAGGGTGATCGGCCACACTGGGACTGAGACACGGCCCAGACTCCTACGGGAGGCAGCAGTAGGGAATCTTCGGCAATGGGGGCAACCCTGACCGAGCAACGCCGCGTGAGTGAAGAAGGTTTTCGGATCGTAAAGCTCTGTTGTTAGAGAAGAATGGAAGTAGGAGTGGAAAGTCTACTTCGTGACGGTAACTAACCAGAAAGGGACGGCTAACTACGTGCCAGCAGCCGCGGTAATACGTAGGTCCCGAGCGTTGTCCGGATTATTGGGCGTAAAGCGAGCGCAGGCGGTTCTATAAGTCTGAAGTTAAAGGCAGTGGCTCAACCATTGTTCGCTTTGGAAACTGTAGAACTTGAGTGCAGAAGGGGAGAGTGGAATTCCATGTGTAGCGGTGAAATGCGTAGATATATGGAGGAACACCGGTGGCGAAAGCGGCTCTCTGGTCTGTAACTGACGCTGAGGCTCGAAAGCGTGGGGAGCAAACAGGATTAGATACCCTGGTAGTCCACGCCGTAAACGATGAGTGCTAGGTGTTAGGCCCTTTCCGGGGCTTAGTGCCGCAGCTAACGCATTAAGCACTCCGCCTGGGGAGTACGACCGCAAGGTTGAAACTCAAAGGAATTGACGGGGGCCCGCACAAGCGGTGGAGCATGTGGTTTAATTCGAAGCAACGCGAAGAACCTTACCAGGTCTTGACATCCCGATGCCCGCTCTAGAGATAGAGTTTTACTTCGGTACATCGGAGACAGGTGGTGCATGGTTGTCGTCAGCTCGTGTCGTGAGATGTTGGGTTAAGTCCCGCAACGAGCGCAACCCCTATTGTTAGTTGCCATCATTCAGTTGGGCACTCTAGCAAGACTGCCGGTAATAAACCGGAGGAAGGTGGGGATGACGTCAAATCATCATGCCCCTTATGACCTGGGCTACACACGTGCTACAATGGTTGGTACAACGAGTCGCAAGTCGGTGACGACAAGCTAATCTCTTAAAGCCAATCTCAGTTCGGATTGTAGGCTGCAACTCGCCTACATGAAGTCGGAATCGCTAGTAATCGCGGATCAGCACGCCGCGGTGAATACGTTCCCGGGCCTTGTACACACCGCCCGTCACACCACGAGAGTTTGTAACACCCGAAGTCGGTGAGGTAACCTTTTAGGAGCCAGCCGCCTAAGGTGGGATAGATGATTGGGGTGAAGTCGTAACAAGGTAGCCGTATCGGAAGGTGCGGCTGGATCACCTCCTTTCTAAGGAAATGGAAACGATTGGTCGTCTTATTTAGTTTTGAGAGGTCTTGTGGGGCCTTAGCTCAGCTGGGAGAGCGCCTGCTTTGCACGCAGGAGGTCAGCGGTTCGATCCCGCTAGGCTCCATAGAGTAGCGATACTCTAGGATAGTCCATTGACAATTGAATATCTATATCAAATTCCACGATCTTGAAAAAGATTGTAGAAAAGTAACAAGAAAATAAACCGAAAACGCTGTGAATTAATGAGTTTTCTAGTTTAAAGAAACTAGGTTAATAAGGTTAAGTTAATAAGGGCGCACGGTGGATGCCTTGGCACTAGAAGCCGAAGAAGGACGTGACTAACGACGAAATGCTTTGGGGAGCTGTAAGTAAGCGCTGATCCAGAGATGTCCGAATGGGGGAACCCGGCAACTAATGGTTGTCATCCATAACTGTTAAGGTTATGAGAAGGAAGACGCAGTGAACTGAAACATCTAAGTAGCTGCAGGAAGAGAAAGCAAACGCGATTGCCTGAGTAGCGGCGAGCGAAACGGCAGGAGGGCAAACCGAGGAGTTTACTCCTCGGGGTTGTAGGACTGCGATATAGGATTAATGATTATAGAAGAATTACCTGGGAAGGTAAGCCAAAGAGAGTAACAGCCTCGTATTTAAAATGATTGATTAACCTTAGCAGTATCCTGAGTACGGCGAGACACGCGAAATCTCGTCGGAATCTGGGAGGACCATCTCCCAACCCTAAATACTCTCTAGTGACCGATAGTGAACCAGTACCGTGAGGGAAAGGTGAAAAGCACCCCGGGAGGGGAGTGAAATAGAACCTGAAACCGTGTGCCTACAACAAGTTCGAGCCCGTTAATGGGTGAGAGCGTGCCTTTTGTAGAATGAACCGGCGAGTTACGTTATGATGCGAGGTTAAGTTGAAGAGACGGAGCCGTAGGGAAACCGAGTCTTAATAGGGCGAAAGAGTATCATGACGTAGACCCGAAACCATGTGACCTACCCATGAGCAGGTTGAAGGTGAGGTAAAACTCACTGGAGGACCGAACCAGGGCACGTTGAAAAGTGCTTGGATGACTTGTGGGTAGCGGAGAAATTCCAAACGAACTTGGAGATAGCTGGTTCTCTCCGAAATAGCTTTAGGGCTAGCGTCGATGTTAAGTCTCTTGGAGGTAGAGCACTGTTTGGGTGAGGGGTCCATCCCGGATTACCAATCTCAGATAAACTCCGAATGCCAACGAGATATGATCGGCAGTCAGACTGCGAGTGCTAAGATCCGTAGTCGAAAGGGAAACAGCCCAGACCACCAGCTAAGGTCCCAAAATAACTGTTAAGTGGAAAAGGATGTGGGGTTGCACAGACAACTAGGATGTTAGCTTAGAAGCAGCTATTCATTCAAAGAGTGCGTAATAGCTCACTAGTCGAGTGACCCTGCGCCGAAAATGTACCGGGGCTAAAACAGTTTACCGAAGCTGTGGATGACACATAGGTGTCATGGTAGGAGAGCGTTCTATGTGTGAAGAAGGTGTACCGTGAGGAGCGCTGGAACGCATAGAAGTGAGAATGCCGGTATGAGTAGCGAAAGACAGGTGAGAATCCTGTCCACCGTAAGACTAAGGTTTCCAGGGGAAGGCTCGTCCGCCCTGGGTTAGTCGGGACCTAAGGAGAGACCGAAAGGTGTATCCGATGGCCAACAGGTTGATATTCCTGTACTAGAGTATATAGTGATGGAGGGACGCAGTAGGCTAACTAAAGCATGCGAATGGAAGAGCATGTCTAAGCAGTGAGGTGTAAGATGAGTCAAATGCTTATCTTTTTAACATTGAGCTGTGATGGGGAGCGAAATTTAAGTAGCGAAGTTAGTGATGTCACACTGCCAAGAAAAGCTTCTAGCGTTAATTATACTCTACCCGTACCGCAAACCGACACAGGTAGTCGAGGCGAGTAGCCTCAGGTGATCGAGAGAACTCTCGTTAAGGAACTCGGCAAAATGACCCCGTAACTTCGGGAGAAGGGGTGCTGGCTTAAAGTCAGCCGCAGTGAATAGGCCCAAGCAACTGTTTATCAAAAACACAGCTCTCTGCTAAATCGTAAGATGATGTATAGGGGGTGACGCCTGCCCGGTGCTGGAAGGTTAAGAGGAGTGCTTAGCGTAAGCGAAGGTATGAATTGAAGCCCCAGTAAA